>JBASFN010000204.1:0-30031 GCA_049653045.1 Alphaproteobacteria bacterium | reverse complement strand
CTCCGGTATTTTGACGGTGGCGATGGCCTGCGCGGCGATTCCCTCGCCCCGGCCTGTGAATCCAAGCTGCTCGGTTGTCGTGGCTTTGACGCCGACTTGCGCCGGGGACAGGCCGAGAATTTCAGCGATGCGGGTTTGCATGGCCTCTCTGTATGGCCCGATTTTGGGAGACTCGCAAATGATGGTGAGGTCGATGTTCTGGATCATCGCGGATTTTTCATCGGCAATTGCACGGGCGCGTTTCAGAAAAATATCGCTGGCCAAGTTTTTATAATCCGGATTGCTGGGCGGAAAATGCTGGCCGATGTCGCCTTCGGCCAGTGCGCCAAGCAGGGCATCGGTGATGGCGTGAAGGGCAACATCTGCGTCCGAATGCCCGGCAAGGCCGAACGGATGATCGACCTTGATTCCGCCGAGCATGAGGGGGCGATTTTTATCGCTTTTTTCAAAGGCGTGGACGTCAAATCCAAGGCCGGTTCGGACGGTGTAATTTTTTGTCATCAAGCGTTCGGCCATAATCATATCGTCCGGAAAGGTTATTTTAATATTAGAGCGCGATCCCTTGACCATCGCAACCGGGTGGCCGAGGGCGATCACAAGTCCCGCATCATCGGTTGCCTGAAGAGAGCTTAAATGTGCCTTTTTCAATAAATCATAACGAAAAGCCTGAGGGGTTTGAACAGCCCAGAGGCCATCCCGGCTGATGGTTTCACCTGAGGTGTTCCGGAGGGTATCGGTCACAGGGCAGGCAAGACTGGCCGCGCCGGTTTCAAGAGCCTTGGCGATGACGGTTGTAATCTCCGCCGGGGCGATGAGCGGCCTGACCGCATCATGCACCAGAATAATATCATCATCTTTTGCATCAGAAATAGAGGATAATCCATTATAAACACTTGATTTTCTCTCGTTCGATCCATAAATTGGCTCAGGCAGGGAAAGCCCCGTGACCGCCGCATGATACAACTCTGAATGCTCCGGGTTGATGATGACCCGTAAAGAGGCTGGTTTGATGTGGTGAATAAAAGCGTCAAGCGTATGACGGAGCAGGCTTTTTCCATGAAGAAGGCTGTATTGCTTGGGAAGGCTACCCCCAAAACGGTCACCCTGTCCGGCGGCGGCGATCAAGACATGAAGGGGGCGGCCATGAATGATGTGTTGAGGGGTTGTCATTTGTTATTTGCAGACTGTTTCATGTATAAGAGCTGTGTATCCTTTAATATGCTGGATAAATCAATAACACAATCGGGCGGCCTTTGTCGGAAAAAGCGTTGAAATCATATCCGTCTCTATCCCCGTTTCAGGCCGGGATGGGCATTTTTTTACGTAAGTGGCGGACGAAACTGGCGGCGATTTTAGTTGTCGCGGCGATAGCCTGTGGCGCAGCCACCTATGCGGCGTTGACGCAAAAGCCGCCCTTGGGGAATGACCCGGATACGATTATCTGGTTGCTGAATGCCAATCTTGTCATTTTGTTGATGCTTGTCGCTTTGATTACGCGGCGGATCATCAGCCTCTGGAGCGGCAAGAAGCGGGGCTTGATGGGATCGCACCTTCATGTCCGGCTTGTTTATATCTTCAGTATTCTGGCCGCCGCGCCCGCGATTATTATGACCGTGTTTTCGGTGGTGTTTTTTCACTATGGCGTGCAGACATGGTTCAGCCACCGGGTGCAAACGGCGATCCATGAATCGCAGGCCGTCGCCGAAGCCTATCTTGAGGAACATCAGCAGGTGATCCGGGCTGATATTATGGCCATGGCGGGTGATCTGGATCGGCAAGCGCCGATGCTGATGGCGAGCGGCGAGGCATTTGAAAAATTTGTTCAGACGCAATCCTTGATCCGGAATTTGTCCGAGGCGATTGTGTTCGAGCAATCGGGAAAGGTTCTGGCGCGTTCGGGGCTGACGTTCTCGCTGGAATTCGAGGACGTGCCTGATTACGCCCTGCGACAGGCAGAAGACGGCGAGGTCGTCGTGATGACCGGGGGCAATGACGATCGTGTTCGCGCCCTTGTTAAACTGGGGAATTATATAGGCACGTATCTGTATGTCGGGCGGATGGTGGATGCCAAGGTTTTGTCGCACGTTGCTTCGACGCGGGAAGCCTCGCAGGATTATGAAGACCTTCAGGATCGTTATTCCAGCCTCCAGATTTCCTTTACGATGATTTTTGTCGTCGTTGGTCTTGTGCTGTTGACGCTGGCGATGTGGTTCGGCCTTATTCTGGCGCGCCAACTGGTCGCGCCGATCAGTACGCTGATTCAAGTGGCGGATCGTGTGCGCGCCGGCGATTTATCGGCCCGTGTCCCCGATCAGGAAAGTTTGCAGGAATTTGACTATCTTGCACAGGCCTTCAACCGCATGACCAAACAGATACAGGAACAGCAAGGCGAATTGATCGAGGCCAATCGCCAGCTCGATAGCCGCAGGCGTTTTACCGAGTCTGTCCTGACAGGGGTGTCTGCGGGGGTTCTGGGGATTGATGTCTCCGGCACGGTGACAATCGCCAACAGTTCAGCGGCGGAGCTTTTGGGGTATGAACGTGAAATAGCCGGGCAGAAAATAAACGATGTCATTCCCGCCTTATCTGATTTGCTGGAGAAGGCTCACAAGCGTCCCGGCAAGACAACGCAAGGAGAAATTCCCTATGTGCAGGCGGGTGGGGCAAAGCGAATCTTTTTGGCGCGGATCGTCATTGAATTGATCGGCGATCAGGAAGTCGGCGCGATTTTAACACTGGACGATATTACCGAGCTTCAATCCGCGCAGCGCAAGGCCGCGTGGGCAGACGTGGCGCGGCGGATCGCCCATGAAATTAAAAACCCCCTGACGCCGATCCAGCTTTCTGCCGAGCGATTGAAAAAGAAATATCTGAAACAGATTACCGACGACCCCGAGACATTTTCCCTTTGTACGGAAACAATTGTCCGGCAGGTAGAGGACATCGGGCGCATGGTGGATGAGTTTTCCTCCTTTGCCCGCATGCCCGAGCCGCAGATTAAATCCGAAAGCCTGTCCCGCCATGTGCAGGAAACGATCTTCCTGCATAAGCAGGCGCACCGGGATATTACGTTTGATTTCACAGAAGCCGAAGATTATGCGGCGTTGTTCGATGCGCGGCAGATGCGACAGGCTCTTAATAACCTTCTTCAGAACGCGGTCGATTCAATCAAGGGCCGCACGGAAACCGAAAAAACAGAAAAGGGCAGGATCAATATTTTCACAGGTCGCAAGAAGGGAGATGGCAAGGGCGGCGATAACATATTCATCGCAGTATCGGATAATGGCCTTGGTTTTCCCAAAAATGAAAATGTTGAAAATCTGACCGAGCCGTATGTCACCCATAAGCAAAAGGGTACGGGGCTGGGGTTAGCGATTGTGAAAAAGATTATGGAGGATCACCACGGGCATTTGCATTTGGGCATTCCCGATTGGTTTTCGCCCGAGGAACGCGGGCATGACCGTGGCGGGGCAACGGCGGTTTTGATTTTTCCCGCCGATATGAGTAGGGCTGAGGCGGCATGATGGAAAATATATTGATCGTTGATGATGAATCCGACATTCGTAGGCTTATCAAGGGAATCCTTGAGGATGAAGGGTATAAAACACGCGGCGCGGAAGGCGCAAAACAGGCCTATGAGGAAATCGAAAAAGCGCGGCCAGATTTGATCGTTCTCGATATTTGGTTGCAGGGCAGCGAGCAGGACGGCTTGCAAATTCTCTCGAAAATCAAAAAAGACCATCCGTATATTCCTGTCTTGATGATTAGCGGTCACGGCACGATTGAGACGGCGGTATCGTCGATCAAGCAGGGGGCTTATGATTTCATTGAAAAGCCGTTCAAGGCGGATCGGCTTCTTGTGATGGTAAAGCGCGCGTTGGAGGCATCGGCTTTGCAGCGCGAGAACACGGAGCTTAAAAAACATGCAGAGCGGTCATGGGAGATGATCGGTGCCTCTCCTGCGATTTCTGAATTAAGATCGGTTCTTGAAAAAGTGGCACTAGCCAACAGCCGGGTTCTGATAACCGGGGAGCCGGGAACAGGTAAGGAAGTCGTCGCCCGGACGATTCATGCGCTTTCGACCCGCGCCGACAAGTCGTTTGCGGTTTTGAGTTGCGCGAGCCTTCATCCTGAGCGAATAGAGGCCGAATTATTCGGCGGCGGTGGAATCCTCGAAAAAACGAGCGGTGGAAGCTTGTTTCTTGACGAGGTCGCCGATATGTCGATGGAAGTTCAGGCCAAAATCGTTCGCATGGTGCAGGATCAAAATTTATCGGAGTCCGATGTGCGGATTATGGCCTCAACCAGCCGTGATCTTGAGGCGATGTGCGCGGATGGAAAATTCCGACAGGATCTTTTTTATCGCCTGAATGTCGTTCCCGTGCGTGTTCCGCCGTTGCGGGAGCGGATCGAGGATATTCCGGAGCTGGTTAAATTTCTGAGCGCGGAAATATCAAAGATGTCCGGCCTGTACCCGGCCATCTTTTCCGAAGGGGCATTGACGGCATTGCGTCGACATGACTGGCCCGGCAATATCCGCCAGCTTAAGAACGTCGTCGAGTGGAGCATGATTATGCGCGGCGGTGATAAGAGCGCGACAATTGAAAAGGAGGGGCTTCCTCCCGATCTTTCCGGAGAGCCATCTACGGGCGGGCGCGGCGGCGCGGGCGTAAATATTGATCTGTCCTTGCGCGAGGCACGGGAAGCGTTTGAGCGGGATTATCTGCTGGCGCAGGTGGAGCGTTTTGACGGCAATATTTCCAAGACGGCGGAATTTGTCGGTATGGAGCGGTCGGCGTTGCACAGGAAACTAAAATCCCTCCAGGTCGTGGGAAGCGACAACGAATCCGGTGAAAAGAGCGCAGGGGGGCGCGGCGGATGAAGCTCGGGATATTCGATTCTGGCCTCGGCGGCCTTTTGATTGCCCGCTCCGTTCGGGAAAAAATGCCGGACATAGACATAGTTTATTTCGGCGATACGTTGCATTTGCCCTATGGCAATCGCTCGGACGAGGCAATTTATCAGTATACGCGCCGTTCGATGGAATATCTGTTCGCGCATGACTGTAATCTGATCGTGATCGCGTGCAATACCGCCAGTGCCGCCGCGCTACGAAGGATTCAGCAAACCTGGCTGCATCAGGAATATCCGGGGCGTAATATCATCGGCGTTGTCGTTCCAACGCTGGAAACCGCAATCGAGCGCGGATATAAAAAGATCGGCGTTATTGGCACGAATTATATGATGCGCTCGAATGTCTATGAGGAAGAACTCCGTAAGATCAACCCCGATGTTACAATCGTCCAGAAAGCCACACCGCTTCTTGTTCCCTTGATTGAAAATGACGGGATGGCTTGGTCGGAAAGCATTCTGGAGCATTACTTGTCGCCGATGAAGGCGGAAGGCATCGAATGCCTTGTTCTGGCCTGTACGCATTATCCGTTTCTCCGGGCGCAGATCAAAAAGGTGATTGGGCCGGATATTGCCCTGATCGCGCAGGACGACATTATCCCGGCCAAGCTTGCAGAATATCTGGCGCGTCATCCTGAATATCTGGATAAAATCGGCCGCAACGGGCTGTCGGAATTTTATGTGAGTGACTTAACCGATAATTATTACAAGGCGGCGCGCACGATTTATAACGGCGATATAATCGTCAAAAAAGCGGAGATAGAGTGATGGTACAGTTGCCGGAAGCAATTTTTTTCGATTGGGACGGAACGCTGGTTGATAGCTATGAGTTTTTAAAAGGCGCGCATGACCATGTGCGCCAGACTCTCGGCCTCCCGCCGTTTCAGGGTGATGAGTTCCGGAATTACTTCGGGCATCCACGGGAAAAATTATACACCGAGTTGTATGGCGATCATATCGAGAGTGCAAAAACCCTGTTTGGTGATTACGTCGTTAAGAACCATGTCGCACAGCTTAAACCGATGCCGGGCGCAGATCAGATGTTAAAAATCTGTGAGGGTCTTGGATTTACCCTCGGGGTGATCAGCAACAAAAAGGCGGAGTATCTTCATCTTGAGATCAAGTCTTTGGGATGGGAAGGGCGTTTTGTCACGGTGATGGGCGCGGGCGACGCGGCGCAGGATAAACCCGCACCCGATCCGCTTTTGAAGGCCGTTGCGTCATGCGGCGGTATTCCGATGGAGCGAGTCTGGTATGTCGGCGATACGGATGTTGATTTAAAATGCGCGCAGAGCGCGGGCTGTGCCTCGATTTTTATCGCGCATCACGACAAGAGCGAAGAATGGATAAAATTGTATAAGCCTTTGCTAATCTTTAAGGATTGCCGGGGTTTGGGTGATTTTCTGTTGCAAACTACCCAAAATAAGCTAAAAACAAAGGACGTGTGACTAGGCCATGTTTTACAGAATTTATTGCTGTTAACACAAAGAAAAGAAAAGGCACTTAAAAATGGCGGAAAAATTTCAGAACGTTCAGGACGTATTTCTCAATTCCATCCGTAAAGAAAAAATGTCGGTGACGGTATTTCTCGTCAACGGCGTGAAGCTTCAGGGTGTGGTGACGTGGTTTGACAATTTCTGCGTGCTCCTGCGCCGCGAAGCGCATGTCCAGCTTGTCTATAAGCACGCGATTTCCACGATCATGCCCGGCGGCCCTTTGAGCCTCTATGATGCCGAAGAAGCCGCCGCCGAGAAAAGGGGCTAGGGCAAGCTCGTGGTTCGCAAGGGCAGGAACACTGCCTATATCGTCCATCCCGTTTTACCGCGTTCCCAGCAAACGTCTTCCCGCAATCTTGACTCTGTACTGGCCGAAGCCGAAGGGCTTGCCCGCGCCATTGATCTGGATGTTCTCGCGCTCAAGGTTTTTAATGTCCACAAGATCAGCCCCGGTTATTTAATCGGCGAAGGAAACCGCAAGATTATCGGTGAAGAAATTGCCGCGCTGAAGCCGACGATTGTGATTGTCAATCAAACACTCAGCCCCGTCCAGCAGCGCAATCTCGAAAAGGAATGGAAGGCCAAGGTCATCGACCGCACAGGGTTAATCCTTGAAATTTTCGGCGCAAGGGCACAGACGAAAGAGGGAAAGCTTCAGGTCGATCTGGCCGCGCTTGAATATCAGCGTTCCCGCCTTGTCCGCGCATGGACGCACCTTGAGCGGCAACGCGGCGGCGGCGGATTTCTCGGCGGCCCCGGCGAACGCCAGATGGAGCTTGATCGCCGTATGATTGACGAAAAAGTTCTGCGCCTGAAACGTGATCTCGAACAGGTGCGTCGCACCCGCACTATCGGCCATAAAAGCCGGGAACGAATACCTCTGCCGGTAATCGCCCTTGTCGGCTATACCAACGCCGGGAAATCGACTCTGTTCAATAGGCTGACCAATTCGGATGTGTTCGCCGAAGATTTGCTGTTCGCCACGCTCGACCCGACCATGCGGCGTATTAAACTGCCCGGCAATCAGGAGGCTATTTTATCGGACACGGTAGGATTTATTTCCGACTTGCCGACACATCTTGTTGCCTCGTTCCGCGCAACGCTGGAACAGATTGATTACGCCGAAATTATTATTCACGTTATTGACGTATCGCAAGCGGATTGGCGCGCCCAGCGTAATGACGTTATCTCCATCCTGACAGATCTGGGTATTAGCTATGAAACGGATGAACGGATCATCGAGGTCTATAACAAGACGGATAAACTGGAGGGCGATGCGATTTTAAATGTGCTCGATCAGAAAAAGATTTCCGTTTCGGCCTTGACCGGCGAGGGGCTTGAGACGTTAAAGCGGGCGATTGCCGATATACTGGCGGGCGGGCGCATTGAGGCGGTTTTTAAAATTCCCTTCACAGACGGCAAGGCCATTTCATGGCTGCACGGCCATGGCGACGTTAAAAAAAGGAAAGAGGGCGATGAGGATATAACGCTGACTCTGTTGATGGAGGAGCAGGACATCGCTAAATTCACCAGTCGGTTTGGATATAAGGCGCGGAAGAGTTCTATAAAAAAGCTATCATCCTGAGCGTCAGCGAAGGATCCCGTCGGGATGTTTCTCTACGCTCAACATGACAAGGGAAAATTAACCCGCTTTCTTCTCTTTTATTTTTTGCTCTGTCCAGATTTTTTCCATCTCTTCCAGTGACGTTTCCGCGAAGGCTTTTTTGCGGGCACTTAATTCGGTTTCTATCCCGCGGAATCGGCGCTCGAATTTTTCGCAAGCGTCGCGCAAGGCTCCTTCGGCATCAACGCCGTTCTTGCGGGCAAAATTAACCAGAACGAAAAGAACATCGCCGATTTCCTCGCGTTTATCTTCCGGCGTTCCCGATTTCATCGCCTCGCGCAGTTCGCCGATTTCTTCCTCCAGCTTTCTTAAAATATCGTCGGTCTCTTTCCATTCAAAGCCAACCTTGGCGGCGCGGTTCTGAAGTTTCTTGGAGCGGAGCAGGGCAGGCAGTGCCTTGGGCACAGAATCCAGAATGCTCTCGTAAGTTTTTTCTTTTGATTTTTGCTGATCCCAGATCACATTCACATCCGAAGCATTCTGCGCTTTTTGATCGCCGAACACATGCGGGTGGCGTTCGATCATCTTTTTGGTGATACCCTCGATGACGTCCAGAAAATTGAAATGTCCGGCCTCGAATGCCATCTGGGCGTGATAGATCGGCTGGAACAACAAATCACCGAGTTCTTCTTTCAAATCGTTGAAGTCGCCCTTTTCAATCGCGTCGGCCACTTCATAAGCTTCCTCGATCGTATAGGGCGCGATGGATTTAAAATCCTGTTCCAGATCCCACGGACACCCCCCGTTCGGATCGCGCAGCCGCGCCATGACTTCGACAAGTTTTTCAATCGGGTGAGGTTTCATGGTACTCCGTCTCACATGGCCTGTTTAGCCATAATTTTGGAGGCACGGGCGGGAATCGAACCCGCATTCGAGGATTTGCAGTCCTCTACATCGCCATTCTGCCACCGCGCCAGGGGAGGAAGTCGGTGGGATCATAGGATAAAGCGGGGGGGAAAATAAAGGATAGATTTGACTTTTTTTTGGCCGTATTATCCCGCGTGAACATTATCTCGGAAAGCTTGTGATTATGACAGATTTTAAAGCGGCGCGGAAAAACATGGTCGATTGCCAGATCCATACCGCCGGGATCATAGAAACCCTGATTCTTGAGGCTTTTAGCGACATACCGCGTGAAATGTTCGTGCCGGAGGCGTTGCAAGGCGTTTGCTATGCTGACGAGGCGATTGCCACCGGGGGCGGGCGGTTCCTGCTCGAGCCGATCGTTCATAGCCGGATTGTACAGGCGTTGGCGCCCCGGAAAAACGAGCGGGTTCTGGATATTGGCGGCGGCACGGGCTATCCGGCGGCGATTATGGCGCGGCTGGCGCGGGAGGTTGTTGTCCTTGAGGACAGAGCCGAGTTTTTGGAGTATGCGGCGCAAGTATGGGGGTATCTGGGGCTTGGCAATATCGTTCCTGTGAAGGGAAAGCTGACGGCCGGGCATGAACAGGCCGCACCGTTTGACGTTATTATCCTGAACGGGGCGGTGGCCGAAGTGCCGCAAATCCTGCTTGGGCAACTGGCCGAGGGCGGCAGGCTGGCGGCGGTGGTCAAGCAGGACGGTAGGCAGGTCGGGCAGGTGATTATTTATACGAGGAGCGCGGGAAATAATATTTCACAGCGTATTTTGTTTGAGGCGGGGATGGATTACCTGCCGGGGTTCGAGCCTAAGCCTGCGTTTGAGTTTAACTGATTTTATGCGGAGTATGTTTTTCGTGAGATACGGGATTGTTTTGGCGGTGGTGGTTTTGCTTTTTGGTGCTCACGCGCTCCGGGCGGAGGATGCTTTAACCCTCAATCAAGCCTTGCGAATGGCGTATCTCAACAATCCGGCCTTGAATTCAGGGCGGTCGCAGCTTTTGGCAGCGCACGAGGCCTTGCCGCAGGCGGATGCGGGCTGGAAACCCTCGCTGACGGCGGATGCCAGCATCACCAATACCGAAGACGCGACGACGAAGGTGGCGGGGCTGGGGCTGGCGCAGCCGGTCTATCGCGGCGGGCGGACAATGGCGCAGACCGGATCGGCGCGTCATGCTATCGCAGCGCGGGCGGAAATCCTGCGGACGCAGGAACAGGATCTATTCGAGGCGGCGGCCAGTAGCTATATGGATGTGCTGCGCGACGAGGCGTTGTTATCGCTGCGCCAGCAGAACAGGGATATTCAGGCGCGGCAGTTGAAGGCCACGAGGGATCGATTTGAGGTCGGTGAATTGACCAAGACGGATGTCAGCCAGTCGGAAGCACGGCTGGCCGGGGCGGAAGCCGATATGTTGAACGCGCAAGGCAATGTAAATTCCAGCCGCGCCGTTTTCGAGAAAATCATCGGAACCCAGCCGATCAATCTGGCCGTCCCGGACAGCGCGCTTGTCCTGCCCGCCAGCCTTGATGAAGCCTTGCAGAAAACGGAAGAGGGCAGCCCGGTGATTCAGGCGGCGGTGCATTTGCGGGAATCATCGGAAAAGGATGTGGATACGATTTTCGGCGAATTGCTGCCGGAGGTGAATCTGGTGGCCGGAATCGATAGAACTCAGGATCCGCCAACGGGCGGAGGGGACGACACAGACAGCACCATCGGCATTCAGGCATCGATGCCGCTTTACGAGGCGGGCGCGGTTCGCTCACGCGTGCGGCAGGCAAAGCATACGGCCAACAGCCGTTCTCTCGATGTGATGGAAGCACGGCGCAGCGCACGGGAAGATACGGTGCGGGCGTGGTCTGTGTTGCAGGCGGCGCGGGCGCAGATTGTATCACGGGCGGCGCAGGTCGAAGCGGCTAGCCTTGCCCGGCAGGGCGTTAAACAGGAAGCGGAGATCGGATCGCGGAGCGTTCTGGATGTTCTGGACGCGGATCAGGAACTTCTGGACGCGCAGGTGGCATTGACCACGGCGCGCCGGGACGAAATCGTTGCGCAGTTTTCCCTTCTGGCGGCTCTCGGGGGATTAACCCCGGAAGTGTTGGGATTTGGCGGCGAAGCGGTGGATACCGGCAAGAATCTGGCTAAAGTCCGCAAAAAGATTTTTGACATGAATGTGGATAGGCTTGAACAAACTGAGTAGACCCTCTTTGACAAGAACAACTCAATGTACGAAACTGATTCGACAGTAAGATTGGATAGATTCGTATATTTCTTTCAGGGCCATGGCGAAACAACCAGACAATAATCAGGAACCTTCGATCGAGGAAATTCTCGATTCAATTCGTCAGATCATCGCTGATGACGATGGAGGCGATACTGCTGCGGCTGCACCGCCACCACCGCCCCCTCCGCCGCCGCCGCCAAAGCCAGCCGCGCCTCCGAAGGACGATGTTATTGAATTGACGGAGCGTGTTTCCGAACCGGGAGCAATCGAAGTGGATATGCAGGATTTCGAGCCTGTGGTTGCCGCGCCGCCGCCGCCGCCACCACCACCTCCTCCGCCACCGCCACCGCCGAGGCCAGCACCGCCGCCGCGTGCGCCGGAGCCTGTCAATGTCGATTTTGACAGCAGCGATACACTTCTTACCAAAAACGCGGAGGATTCCGTCATGGGTGCGTTTTCAGAATTAACCCGCCGTGCCGCCATCGAGCGAGGCTCTGGCGTGACCGTCGAGCAGATCGTCCGTGAGGAAGTTCGTCCGATGTTGCGTGACTGGCTGGATAAATACCTGCCGGGCATGGTTGAGAAGCTCCTTCAGGTTGAGTTGGAGCGCATTTCCAAGCGTGTCGGCGGCGACGACTGACGGTTTCTTATCAGTTCGTTTCGGAAGAATTAATCTTTTTTGCTTTTTCAGCCTCCTCCATAATAGTTCGTTTCCAGAGAATTAACTTTTTCTGCCGGGTTCGCTCCTCTATTCTTTCAAGATAGTGTTGGTGATCGCGCAGGGTTGCCCTGAATTGATTCCAAAAGGAATTGTAGAAGCCGTGTTTCAGGGAATTTTTACTGCTTTGGGCTTTGCCCTCCGCCGTTCGGGGGCCTGTCGATTTTTCCCATGGTTTATTCTGCCTGATGAGGTCGGCCTGTCGGGCGCGTTCTTCTTGTGTCCATTTTCGCATTGTACTCCTCCGGGTAAAACGAAAAAGTATAGGACTAAATTCCTTTAAATGTCAAGGAAATTGAAAGTGTGTCATGTTGAGCGTAGCGAAACATCCCACGGGATTCTTCGCTGCGCTCAGAATGACAAAGTAAGACCCATGGGGAAAAGATCAGTCGCCCGTGCCGGGTTTTTCGCTGAAATATTTGGAAAATTTGTCTGTTTCGTCTTTCATCGACTCGGCTTCGGGCAAAGCTGGCTTGGTTTTGGTGATGTTCGGCCATTTTTCCGAATAATCGCGGTTTACGTCCAGCCACTTATCGGCCTTGGGGTCAGAGTCGGGGATGATGGCGTCGATGGGGCATTCCGGCTCGCACACGCCGCAATCAATGCATTCATCGGGATTGATGACCAGCATGTTTTCGCCCTCGTAAAAGCAATCGACGGGGCAGACTTCAACGCAATCGGTGTATTTGCACCGGATACAGACATCCGTGACCACAAAGGTCATTTTGGCTCTCCTGAGACGAGTTAAGGCAATTCATCTGCCCCGGACATTAGTGCCGCCTTAACCCCAAGGCAAGATGGTTTTTGGAAAATTTATGCTGTTGAAAACAAGGGGGCGTAGGGGATGGCCTGTTTGCGTGGGGCGATTCTTTTCTTAGTCTGGAGGAATGAAAATAAGGTTTATGAGTGTTGTTTTGTTGCTGACTCTGTTGATTTTGACGGGGTGCGCCGGGACATGTTGCGAAGATAGCAAGACGGCATCGTCTGCCCCGGTGGATCTGGATGCGGCGGTTTTAAAGGAGTCGGTGACGGCGTTTTTGACCGAAACAAAGGCTCCGGTGTCCTCAGTCTATGAAACCGTTCGGGCTGATCTTGATGGCGACGGGCGCAAAGATGCGCTTGTCCTGTTCAAAAACCCATACGGGTATTGGTGCGATACTCACGGCTGTACGATGCTGGTGATGCGGGCGGGCGAGGAGGAATTTTCTTTGGTGAATTCCATCCAGCCTGTGCGCGCACCCTTATCCGTCAGCAAGGCGCAGACGAATGGTTGGCGCGACCTAATTATCCGCGTGACGGGACGTTGGGGCGACGAAGCGCGGGATGTGGCCATGAAATTTGACGGGACGCGGTATCCGGAAAATCCTGCGGCGGCGCCTGAGGCATTGTATATGGCCAGCAGTAGGGCAGTGCGCGGGTTTTACTAGAACAGATTATTTATCTTCGAGGAAGCGTTTGCGAAACGAGAAAACCAGTTTTTTCTTTCGCAAGACTTTGTCCGTTGGCGGGGCGGTTTCATCGGCAAATTCAAGTTTGACTGTCCCGATCAAATCATCGACATCGGTTTTTTTGAGGTGAACGACCTGCAGCTTCAGAAGGACATCTTGTTCGGCCTTGCTGTAATCGCCGTCTGCCCATGTGATGTCGCTGGCGTATTGAAAAAAACGCGCCTGATCTTTGATGTTCGATATTTTTTCAAACATTTCAAAAATATCCTGTTTATTCCGTATGTCATCGTGGAGGGTTTTTTCCTGATCTTCGGTGAAGGGGACGTCTTCGATGGCTTCGACCATGAAGCGCAGTTCCTCGCTTGAGACTTTGCCGTCGACATGCGTGAGCGCAAACAAGGTGCGCCACATGTAAAACTCACTCTCGGTGACGGATTGTTGTGTCATGCGTCGGGAGGGTTTCTCATCTGGTATTTTTCAAAATAACGCTCGCAGGCTTCGTTCAGGGCGCGGATTAGCTCTGTGCCGTGACGTCCGCCATCGCCCGTGACGCGCCCCATGACGACGGCGCGCATGGTGGTGTGGAAGGCCAGCACGATTTCAATCGCCTCGACGTCGATTTCCTGTATGACCTCAAGAAATTCAATCAGTTTGGCGGCAATGCGGGTGACAAGCGGATAATGAAACATACCGCCATTGGCCTTGAGCTGCATGCCCGGATAGAGCATACGGGATATGACGTATTCTTGATCATCGCCAGGGTCGGCCTCCTTCGCCAGTTCAATGCCGCGCATCAGCGAGGTCAGGTACATGTCGGCGAGGGGCTGGAAATCAACGGTGTTGTTCTCAAGAAGGCTCTGAGCCTTATCAAGGATGTCATCGCCAAGGCCGCCGCTTCCCACTTTGGTTTTCAGCATATTCGGCGGTTTGATAAACTCCGCCTTGCGGCGGGGAACCTGTTTGAAGTGTTTTGTATCAACCATGATCTGGCGTTCCTATTCCTTGTCTTTCGGCGGTTCAGCACCGGGGGAGGGCGTGTCGACCTCGCGGCGGCGGGGGCCATTATAATCGGGTGTTTTTTTGCGGCGTCGGTCGGGGCCAAAGAAATCTTCGGAGCGGACAAACTGGCGCGGTCGTTCGATGACCTGATAAATTCGTTTATAAAGATCGCGGGCGGTGAAGGGCTTCACGAGGAATTCGGTGATGCCGGCGTCGCGTGCCTGCATGACGCGGCGTTTTTCACTAAAGCCAGTCATCAGGACAAAGGGGACGTATTTGTTGGGAGACAGAAAATCGTTGCGAACCCGCCGCGCCATCGAAATGCCATCCATCGGTTTCATCATCCAGTCGGCGATTACGATGTCTGGGTTGTATTCGCAGAATTTTTTAAAGCCTTCCTCGCCGTTCTTGGCGGTGATGACGTTTTTAACGCCAAACGCCAACATAACCGCCTTGGTGAGTTCCAGCATGGGCAGGTTATCTTCGACGATCAAGACGGTGATATTATCAAAATGGTAAGACATCAGGAATCCTGAATTTTTCTTATTTTAATGCACCGGCGACCAAAAAAACAGGCTCTTTTCACTTTTTAAAAGCTGTTTTATATTTACGGTAATTTCAAAGCCGGAAGGGGCGTTTATGGCGGGTCATTCAAAGTTTAAAAATATCCAGCACCGGAAGGGCGCACAGGATCGGAAGCGGGCACAGCTTTTTGCCAAGCTGGGGCGGGAAATTACGGTTTCTGCCAAGACGGGCGGCGGCGATCCGGCGATGAATGCGCGGCTGCGGCTTGCGGTGGCCAACGCAAAGGCGGCGAGTATGCCCCGTGACAATATCGAGAAAGCCATCCAAAAGGGCACAGGCGGCGGCGACATGGCGAACTATGTCGAGATGCGCTATGAGGGCTATGGGCCGGGCGGTGTGGCTATTATCATTGACGCGCTGACCGATAATAAAAACCGCACAGCCGGAGATATTCGCTCGATTTTCACAAAGAACGAAGGAAATCTGGGCGAGAGTAACTCGGTCAGTTTTATGTTCGACCGGGTGGGCGAGATCATTTATCCGGCACAGACCGCCGGGGCGGATGACATGTTTGAGGCGGCATTGGAGGCCGGAGCCTCGAATGTTGAAAGTGATGAAGAGGGTCACCAGATTACCTGCACCCCCGATGATTTCGCGGCGGTCAGGGCGGGGATGGTGGCCAAATTCGGCGAGCCGGAAAAATCCGGCCTTGCGTGGAAACCAAATGTTATGGCTCCGGTCGGTGAAGAACAGGCTAGAGATGTTATGGAATTGATCGAGGCATTAGAAGACCATGACGACGTTCAGGTCGTAACCAGCAACGTTGATGTCAGCGAGCAGGTTATGGAGAAACTGATGGCGGCGGGGTAGAATGCCCCATGTTGATTCTCGGTATAGACCCCGGATTGCAAAAGACCGGATGGGGGCTGGTGCACAGCCAGGGCCATTCTTTGAAATATCATGCTAGTGGCTTATTAAAGACGGACGCCGAGCAATCGCTGGCGGAGAGGCTTGCATTTTTGTATCGGGGACTGGCGCAGATTATCGAGCAATACGCGCCGGAAACGGCAGCCGTTGAGGAAACATTTATGAATACGAACCCGGCTTCAGCCTTGAAGCTGGGGCAGGCGCGGGGGGTGGCGTTGTGTGTTCCCTCTGTTCTGGGGCTGGAGGTCGCGGAATACTCTGCGAATAAAATCAAGAAATCGATTGTCGGCGTTGGCCATGCGGACAAGAAACAGGTCGGCATGATGGTCAAACGGTTGCTCCCCGGTTGTGGGAATATCGCGGAGGATGAGGCGGATGCCCTTGCGGTGGCGATCTGTCACGCGCATTATGGAACGTGGAATGCAAAACTGAAATTGTCATCCCGAGCGTAGCCGAGGGATCTGTAAAGAATAGACAAAGTTAAGATCCCTCGGCTACGCTCGGGATGACATAGGATGACTGAATGATTGGGAAATTAAGTGGCATTATCGACTCGTTTGCGGACAATCATGTCATTCTGGATGTGAGCGGGGTGGGCTATGTGGTGTTTGCCAGCCGGAGGACGTTATCGCGCATCGGCCAGACGGGCGGCGCGGCCAGCCTGTTGATTGATACGCATGTACGCGAAGATCATATTCATCTGTATGGCTTCGCCGATGCGGTTGAGCAGCGATGGTTCCGGTTGCTGACCAGCGTGCAGGGCGTGGGCGCAAAGGTGGCGTTGTCGATTTTATCATCCTGTCCGGCGGAAAAACTCGGCGTTATTATCGCGTCGCAGGATAAGGCGGCGATGACGGCGGCGGAAGGCGTGGGGCCGAAACTGGGCGTGAGGATTTTAACGGAGTTAAAGGATAAGGCAGGGAAAATTGAAATTCCCCTCACCCTTCATCCCTCTCCCTTAAAGGAGAGGGAAAGTGCGCGAAGCGTACAGGGTGAGGGAAATGATGTAGCCAGCGATGCCGTCTCTGCTCTCGTCAATCTCGGTTATGCTCGCGCCGATGCCTATACGGCCGTGGCCAAAGCCGCGCAAAACGCCAACGACAATTTACAGGATCTAATAAGGTTGGCACTTAAGGAGTTGAGCGCATGACCCGCCCCGCTAAAAATCCCGATCTTGAGTCCACTCAGCAAAATATGGAAGGGCGGCAGGATGCGGCGCTCCGCCCCTTGTCCTTCAACGAGTTCATCGGCCAGCGCGGCGTGTGCGATAATTTACAGGTGTTCGTCAAGGCGGCGAAGGCGCGGCGCGATTCCATGGATCACGTTTTGCTGTTTGGCCCGCCGGGGCTGGGCAAGACGACGCTGGCGCAGATTATCGCCAAGGAATTAAGTGTGGGCTTTCGTGCTACGTCGGGTCCTGTGATCGCCAAAGCGGGCGATTTGGCCGCCGTCTTGACCAATCTTGAGCCGAACGATGTTTTATTCATTGACGAAATCCACCGTCTTAATCCGGCGATTGAGGAAATTCTCTATCCCGCGATGGAGGACAGAAAGCTCGATTTGATTATCGGCGAGGGGCCATCGGCGCGCTCGGTGCAGATTGACCTTGTTCCATTCACCTTAATCGGGGCGACAACGCGGAGTGGATTGCTGACAAACCCTTTGCGTGACAGATTTGGCATTCCGCTCCGGCTGGAATTTTATACGGCGGAGGAATTGGCGTTGATCGTGGCGCGAACGGCGTTGTTGCTGGATATGAATCTGGCGAAAGAGGGCGCAATGGAGATTGCCCGTCGGTCGCGGGGAACGCCGAGGATCGCGGGGCGATTGACCCGGCGCGTGCGGGATTTTTCCGAAGGAAAAAGCATCGGGCGCGGCGAGGTTGATTTTGCCCTGCAACGCCTTGATGTCGATTCATCAGGCCTTGATTCCATGGATCGGCGGTATCTTTTATGTATTGCCGAGAATTACGGTGGCGGTCCGGTCGGGGTGGAAACGCTGTCGGCGTTCCTCTCCGAGCAGCGCGACATGGTCGAAGACGTGATCGAGCCGTATCTGATCCAGAGGGGTTTGGTACAGCGCACGCCAAGGGGGCGCGTGCTGTCGGAGTCCGGGTTTAAATATCTTGGTCTGCCGCCAAAACAATCATCGCAGGCGAGCCTGCTCGACGAATGACCTCGGTATATTCAAAAAGCAAGACTGCTGTCTCGGATGCGTTGTTCGCGCAGGCGCAGGCGTTATATAACGCCGGGAATAATAAGGCGGCACTCGAAAAATACCATGAGGCGATTGAAAAGAATCCGGAATGCGCGCCTGCGTATGCCGGATTGTCGGATGTCTATGTCCGGATGGAAAATCTGATGCCCGCGATTGAGTGTATCGGGATTGCGATGCATCTCGATCCTAAAAATTCCAGCTTCAAGCAAAAATTTATCGACCTGATCTGGCAGACGCAAGTCGAACAGGAAAATATGGTTTTAAAGGAGGCTATTCTTCAATGTATGGAGGATGGCACGCTGGATTTGTCGCTGGCGGGGAATGTCTGGTTCAGTGTCCTGATCCATGACAGGCATTTTAAGCCGATTTATAGGGGCGCGCTGCGTGACCTGATTGTGTCGGGGACGGGATCGAAGGCGTTGCTTGATCCGTATTTCCTGAAGGGGCTGGAGTCGGTTTCTGTTTTCAACGTCGATTTTGAATCGTTTCTGACGCGGCTTCGGCGGGTGTTTCTTGAAAATCAGGAAGAACGATTTCTGCCGATTGTTCGCGCCCTTGCCCGCTATTGCGAGGTGACGGAGTTTATATTTTTTGTGTCGGACGAAGAAAAAAATATTTTCAGTAGGATGCGTGGGCTTTCGGAATGGAGCGAAATTCAAAGGGCAATTTTATCCTGTTATGAACGCAGCAGCGAAAGTGAAAAAAGCAAGCCGGGCATTTCCATCGGCACGCTCTCGGAGATTTCCGACGATGTATCAAAAGCGGTTCAGCAGCAATATGAGGAGTTCCCCTATCCAAGATGGCGATATTTCGACAGGGAGATAAAGGACGCGAGCGTTGAAGGCGTCTTGTTAAATCAGGACGCGGATATTCTGGTCGCAGGATGCGGCACGGGCAAGGAGGCGATTGAACTGGCGTATGTTTTTCCCAAGGCCAAGGTTTTTGCCGTCGATCTCAGCCGCGCCAGCTTGAACTATGCGGCGACAAAGGCGCAGGAATTCGGAATCAGAAACATCGAATTTCATCACGGGGATATTCTGAAATTAGGCGCACTGGATAAAAAATTCGACTTCATCGCCTCGTCCGGCGTGTTGCATCACATGAAAGACCCGGTGGCGGGCTGGAGTGTCTTGACCGGGCTTTTGAAAGATGACGGGCTGATGCGGATTGCCCTCTATAGCAAGGCGGCGCGTTTGAAGTTTACCGAGGCTAAGAAAATAATTCAGGCGCGAGGATATAGTCCAGACGATGAGGGGATGCGAAAATTCCGCGCCGACGCTGAAAAAATTCTCCCCAAGGATGTCTATACATATATTTGCAAATGCAGAGATTATTTCTACAAATCGGAATGTAGAGACCTGTTGTTCCACGTCCATGAGATCGAATATGACCCGATGGATATTCTCAAAATGCTGGAAGGGCAGGGGCTGGAGTTCATTAAATTTTATATCTACCCCGATGTTCTGGAGCAGTATAAAAAGCGGTTTCCGAAAGATATAAATGCCAGCAGTCTTGAAAACTGGGTAGAGTTTGAAAAAGACGCCCCGGAGACGTTCAAGGAAATGTATAAATTTTGGTGCAGGAAAAAACCGATATGAAACCCCATAGCTTCCCAACGCGGGTTTATTACGAGGATACCGATGCGGGGGGCGTGGTTTACCATGCTAATTTCATAAAGTTTTGCGAGCGCGCCCGCACGGAACTCTTGCGTTTGATGGGGTTTGAGAATAAATCTTTACGGGAGAGCCAAGGAATTTTGTTTGTTGTCCGTCATATCAATGCGGATTACTTCAAACCCGGGGGTCTTGACGACTTACTCGACGTGCAAACTATTGTAACTCAAGTCAAAAACACAAGTCTCGTGATGAAACACTCTATTTGCCGTAATGACGAGATGCTGTTCAGCTGCCATGTGACCGTGGTGTGTGTGGATGCAGGATCGGTCAAGCCCGTTCGTATACCTGAGGGGCTGCGTCCGGGATTTCTTAAATTTTTGAAAAAAGGCGATTAAAAAGATGGATGAAGCAATTCAAACGGCAGACCTCGGCAGTTATACCCATGATATGACGATGATTGGCTTGTTTATGCAGGCCGATGTGATTGTCAAATCGGTGATGCTGATCCTGATGATGGCGTCTGTCTGGAGCTGGGCGATTATTCTGTCCAAGCGCAGCACCCTGAAAAAATTAAACCGCAAGGCGAATATATTCGAGGATTCGTTCTGGTCGGGCGAACCTTTGGATAAAATTTACCAGCGTGTGAAAAACAGTAAGCAAGATCCGTTGCTGTCCACGTTCGCCGCCGGGATGGAAGAATGGCAGGCCGGCGTTGCAGGCGGGATGCCCTCAAAAGAAAGTATGCAGGCCAGCCTCAAGCAGCGCGTCGAACGCGCCATGGCCGTGGCGATAGGCCGCGAGATGAACGTGCTTGAAAAGGGCATGACGTTTTTGGCCAGCGTCGGATCGACATCGCCGTTTATCGGTTTGTTTGGAACGGTCTGGGGGATTATGAACAGTTTCTCGTCGATTGCAGCAAACAATAAAACATCGCTGGCCGTTGTCGCGCCGGGGATCGCCGAAGCCTTGTTTGCGACGGCTCTCGGGCTGGTGGCGGCCATTCCGGCCTCTATATCGTATAACGTGTTTTCAACGTCCCTCAGCCGTTATGCCAGCAGGTTGGAAGCCTTTATGGATGAATTTTCGGCCATTTTATCGCGTCACCTCGACAGCCAGGATCGGAACGGAAGTTCGTCCGCACCCGGCAAAAAGGTAGCGTAGTCATGGCGGTTTCACTCGGCAACAAGGGAAAAAGACGCGGACGCTTTGGCGGCTCTTATACCCCGTCGGCGGAAATCAACGTGACACCCTTGGTGGATGTTATGTTGGTGCTGCTCATTGTATTCATGGTCGCCGCGCCGCTTTTGACCGCCGGCGTTCCGGTCGATCTGCCAAGCTCGGACGCCAAGCCGATTACAGACGAGGAAAACAAACCGATTGAAATTACTCTGACGAAAGAGGGGAAAATTTTCATCGGCGAGACGGGCGTTGAACGCGCAAAACTGATCCCCATGTTATCGGCGATGACGGAGGGGCAATCGGATCGCCGGATTTATATTCGCGGCGACAAGGGATTGGAATATGGCGGGGTGATGGAATTGCTGGGCGCGCTGAACGGCGCGGGCTTTACCAAGGTCGCCCTGATTTCCGAGGCAACATCGAAGTGATGCCATGATTAACCGGACGATGATGGAGGATGATTTTCTCGGCCTCGACTCTTCGATGAGGGGGCCGGTTGTTGCGTCTACAATCCTGCATATCCTGTTATTTGTTATCACCGCCGTTGGCTTACCGTTTATCGCGCAGGAGCGGGATGTGACAAGCCAGCCGATTAGTGTTGAGATCGTCGCGCTTGATAAAATTACCCAGACCACCCGCGTCGCGGAGCCGATCAAGCCCAAGGAAGAGAAAAAAGACCTGCCGCCGCCGAAACAGGAAAAACCATCCCCACCCAAAATGGCCGAGGAAACGCCGCCGGATTTATCAAAGCCCGCGCCGCCCGATATAAAAGAGGAAGCAAAAACCCCGCCCGTTGAAAAACTGGCGATCCCCAAGCCGGAAAAAAAGCCGGAAATAAAACCAAAGGATAAACCCAAGCCGCCCAAGCCCGAAGTCACAAAGACCGAGGAAAAAAAAGCCGCGCAGGATTTTGACAGTTTGCTTAAAAACCTGACGCCCGACACGAAAGAAGAGCAACCCGTAGACGCGCCGGAAACCGCCGTCAATTCCAGTATGGATTCAGCCGTTGCCCCGCTCGCCGATCGCCTGACCATGAGCGAGATGGACGCCCTCAAGCACCAGCTTGAAGGATGTTGGAATTTGGGGGCTTCGGCGGGCGGTTCTTATGCCGAAGGATTGATCGTCGATGTGCGCGTTCTTGTCCGGCGGGATAGAACGGTCGAACAGGCTTTCATTCTCGATCAATCCCGCTATAATCGGGACACCCATTTCAGGGCGGCCGCCGACGCCGCATTGCGGGCACTCCGAAACCCGCGCTGCATACCGCTTGCGCTGCCCCCTGAGAAGTACAATGAATGGAAAACAACCGTGATCCGATTCGACCCGAGTGAAATGTTATAAGAGAGGAATAAAATGAAAAATCATCAACGTTGTCATTCTGAGCGAAGCGAAGAATCTTTTGCATCTGTTGTTTTAAGGGGATACTTCACTGCGCTCAGGATGACAGTGTTGGCGGTTTTTCTTTTTGCGCCTTTTACAGCACACGCAGAACTTCGCGTTGATGTCACGCGGGGGACAATTCAGGCTATGCCGATTGCGGTTCCGGCCTTTTCCGGCGATGGCGCGAATGCCGGGTTGGCCGCGCAAATTCCCGAAGTGATTACCAACAATCTGGCAAGCTCTGGTTTGTTCAAGCCGATCAACCCGCAAGCCTTTGTTCAGGATGCGGCCTCGATCCAGCGTGATGGCGTGCGCTTTCCCGAATGGCGCGCCACGAACGCGCAAGCCCTTGTCACCGGAACGGTAACAGCCTTGCCCGACGGCAAAGCACGGGTGGAGTTTCGCCTGTGGGATGTGTTCGGTCAGAAGCAGATGAGCGGAATGGCCTATACGACGACGCAAGCCAATTGGCGCAGGATTGCCCACATTATTTCCGATGAAATTTATAAACGTCTGACGGGTGAGAACGGCTATTTTGACTCGCGCATTGTTTATGTCGCCGAGGCTGGCCCAGCGACAAAGCGGATCAAGCGTTTGGCCATCATGGATCAGGATGGCGCGAACCATAAATACCTGACCGATGGCGGAAGTCTTGTTCTAACGCCGCGCTTTTCACCGACGCGCCAGCAAGTGGCCTATATGTCGTATGAAGGCGGCACGCCCAAGGTTTTCCTTTATGATCTGGCCTCGGGTCAGAGGCAAAAACTCGGCGATTTTCCGGGCATGACCTTTGCCCCGCGCTTTTCACCTGATGGTAACCGCGTGGTGATGAGCTTGGCGAGCGGTGGAAACACTGACGTGTATATGCTGGACTTGAGCAGCCGCACCAAGCGGCGCGTGACGGACGGCCCCGGTATTGATACCGCGCCATCCTTCGCGCCCGACGGCAACAGGATCGCATTTGAATCCGATCGCGGTGGATCACAACAGATTTACACGATGAACGCGGACGGTAGCAACGTGCAAAGGATCACGTTCGGCAAGGGTCGCTACGGCAGCCCGGTCTGGTCGCCGCGCGGGGATTTGATCGCCTTCACGCGCCAGCATCAGGGACAGTTTTATATCGGCGTGATCCGCCCCGATGGATCGGGCGAGCGATTGATTACTAACGCTTACCACGTTGAGGGGCCAAGCTGGTCGCCCAATGGCCGGGTTCTGACCTACTTCAAGGAAGTTCCTACAGGCGCACGCGGCGATGCAAGGCAAGCGCGTGTTTATACGGTGGACATCACCGGGTATAACGAACGCCGTCTCGACACGCCGCAGGATGCCTCTGACCCCGCTTGGTCGCCCCTGAACGCGAATTAAGGGGATTATAAATCCCTGAACAACGCGATTACCTGTCTATAGGTGTCGCGTTTGAAGGGCACGATCAGATCCACCGTTTTTTCGAGGGGAACCCATTGCCATCGGCTGAATTCCGGCGGCTCGTGGCTTTGGATGTTGATGTCCTGATCCGTACCGAGGAAACGGGCGGCCACCCAGTTTTGTTCCTGCCCCAGATATTGCCCGTTCCAAAGTCTCTGGCGCAGATCGTCCGGCAGGTCGTACCGGATTTTTTCCGAGGCTATTTTTATGATAGCGGCTTTGTCCGTGCCGACTTCCTCGCGCATCTCGCGCAAGGCAGCCTGTTCGACCGTTTCCCCGGGATCAATGCCGCCTTGCGGCATTTGCCATGATCCCGGTGTATCGATGCGCTCGCCGACAAAAACCTGTCCGTGCGCGTTGAACAGGGCAATGCCGACGCAAGGACGGTAAAGACCGGGTTTAATGCTGTGGTTCGACATGGGACTCAATTGGGGCAGGCGGCGGCGGTGGAGCAGCCTCTACGGAATCGGATTTTGCGCGGGCGAGAGCCGATGCAGGTGCAAGAGACAATCCTTTTTCCGCAAGGCCGGATTGCCATGCGGCGATGCTGTCGATGACGAGGGGGTAGGGAGCGGCAATGACACCGAGTGCGAAGCCGGAATTCCGGGCTTCTTGTTCGAGGGCGGCCAGCCATTGGTTGGCGTTCGGGGTCGTTTCATCCAGAACGGCAAAGCCCTTTGTATAAGGGAAGTTTTTTTCGACGGCTTCGAGTTCCAGCCCTTGAAGCCCGGCGGGATTAAGTTCCATGTAACCAAGCCCGCGATTATAGCCCTCACTAAGAAGTGCCTTTAGCGTCGACTGTGCATTGATAAAGGCATCATCCGTAAAGGCCGCAACGCCCACATACCCGGTCATGCGTGTGAGTGCCCAGATAAATTTTTCTTGGTTATATTTAAAGTCGCTCTGGGCGATCAGGGCTTGTGGCCCTTGGTCTTTATCGACCGGATGTGACTTATTCAGGAGCGGGATTGAAACCCATAATTCGCGGCTTTGCGCCTCGGCGAGATCTTTCCAGATGGCCGGGTTCTGGGCATAGGGGTTTAGCACCAACGTAACTTCAGGAGAAAGTTTATCGAGAAGATTTTTGGAATCCTGTTCCGACAGGCCGTAATCCATCACCGCAAGGGCGATGACGGGATTGCCCGTATCGGTAAAGGGACGTTTCCATGTTTCAAAGGCCGTTCGCCCCGAGGCGGATTTTTTGGGCATGGGGCCGATTGGTGTGGCCTCGATCAGGTCGCTGAAATCGGGTTTCGGCGCAGCGGTTTGTTCCTCTCCGTGTTCGGGAGGCGCATGGTCGGAATGTTCGGGGGGCAGCGCGGCGGTCTCAACATGCTGCGGCGTTAGGGCGACATTGTCGGAGGAATCCGGCATGGGTGGATCGGGGTGCGTCGTTTCTTCCCGCGTAATTGAAATGACCACAGGTTTAAAGGGCGCGGTTTCCCCGCCCTTTTTGCCGATAAAAAGCGAGACGTTGAACGCGAGGACATAGATAAAAAAGACAACGATCAAGCCCTGAATCAAGGAGGCCAGAAAAATATCTCTTTTCCCTATATCCACGGGGCGTTCCTATTTTTTGGGTTCGGCATCCGGTTTTGCAGGGTCGTCTTCGACTTGTTTGACGATACCGCTTTGTTCCTGTCCGTTTTTGTAGAGGGAGAGGCCGTTTATAAGATCAACAGCGCGCATCAACTGATAGTCCTGCGGCTTTTCATCCTCGGATTTTTTGTCTTTATCTTTGTCCGTGGCGGAGGGATCAGTTTTGTCTTTAGCTGCGTCTTCTTTTTTCTCCGATTCTTTCAGCTCTTCTTTTTTGTCGGTGTTTTTGAGAGCACCGGGAAGATCGGCCTCGCTCAAACCGCCAACCTTGAGGGATTCTATTTTTGCGGGTTCGACGAGAATATCGGGTTCAATGCCCTTGGCCTGAATCGAGCGACCCGAGGGCGTATAGTAACGCGCCGTCGTCAGGCGCATCGCGCCGTGGCCGGGAAGGGGGATGACCGTTTGAACGGAACCCTTGCCGAATGATTTTGTACCAAGAAGGATGGCGCGCTTATGATCCTGTAACGCACCGGAAACAATTTCCGACGCGGAAGCCGATCCGCCGTTAATCAGGACGACAATCGGCAGACCATCGCCCAGATCGCCGGGGGTAGCGTTGTCGCGCTTGGTGTCGCTTTCATGGCGACCTCGCGTAGAGACGATTTCACCCCGGTCGAGGAACGTGTCGGAAACCGAGATGGCTTGATCGAGCAATCCGCCGGGATTGTTCCGCAGGTCAAGGACGTAAGCGAGCAGTTTCGATCCGAGTTCCTTTTTGATTTCGGTGATGGCTTTTTCAAGGCCGGGCTGGGTGTTTTGATTAAAGGTGGTGATACGGATATAGCCGACATTGCCCTCAACACGGTGGCGGACGGATTGTATTTTGATGATGTCGCGGACGAGTTCAAAGTCGAGAGGTTCGGCTTCGCCTTCCCTGCGGACGACCAGCTTGATCGGCGTTCCAACCTTGCCGCGCATTTTATCGACAGCATCGGACAGTGCCATTCCCATGACGGGTTCACCGCCGATTTCAACGATATAGTCACCGGCCAGAATACCGGCACGGAAAGCGGGTGTGTCGTCAATCGGCGAGACAACCTTGACGAAGCCGTTTTCCAGCGTGACTTCGATGCCGAGGCCGCCAAATTCGCCCTTCGTGCTGACCTGCATATCGGTGAAGGCTTCTTCGTTGAGGTAGGAGGAATGCGGATCAAGATTGGACAACATGCCGTTGATGGCATTTTCCATCAGGACTTTATCTTCGACCGGCTCGACATATTGGCTGCGCGCCCGCTCGAACACATCGCCGAATAGGTTCAGTTGTTTATAGGTCTCGCTGTAGGAATCATCCTTTGGCTTTTCTCCGGGCATGGATCCGGCACTTCTGGTTTCGCCCGCCGTTTTGTCATCCTGTGCCAGGGCAGCAAGGGGAAGGGAAAAAACAGACAGAGCCAGCAGGAGAGACAGAGAATAGCGCATGAAAATAGTGTCCTTGTTGTATCGGGTCGCTTTGGAAGGGATTATCCCAAACCAGAAAATTTTGTCGCAGGGTTCACAGGCTTGCCGTTGCGTCTTAACTCATAATACAGAGCCGGATTTTCACCGGAATCCCCCGCACCATGTAAAAAGCCGAGTGCTTCGCCTGCGGAAACGCTCTGGCCAACTACTGTATCAATTTTTTCCAAACCTGCAATAAGGCTGTGATAGCCGTTTTCGTGTTCGACGATCACCATGTTCCCATAATTCTTGAACGATCCAGCGAAGCGCACGACACCGCCCATAGGCGCAACGACGAGGGCGCCGGCACGGGATTCAATCGAGATGCCCTTGCTGGGCGCGCCAAAATCGTCGGGATCGTCAAAGCCGATCCGAACCTTGCCGGAAACAGGAAGGCGGGCACGCCCCGGCGGCACATTGATGACATCGGGAATAAGTGCGGTTTTTTTCGATTTTTTTCGTTCTTCCTTCAGGCGGCCAACGAGGTCGGTCACGTTTTTGGCCTCGTTTGAAATGCGGCGGAGGGTTTCCTTTTCCTGTTTTAAATTGGCGTGGGTATCGGCAAAAATCGTTTCACGCTTTTTGACCAAACCGGAAAGCTCCTTGCGCTTTTCTGTGAGTGATTTGGTTGCCTTTAAGGCGGCCTCGCGTTTTTCCTTCAATTCGCCCGATATTTTTTCGAGATTTTCGAGATTGGATTTGAGGGCAGCAGCTTTTTTATTGAGGGCGGGTAGGATTGTCCCCATCAATAGGGCACTCTGTGCGGTTTCAATCGGCGCACCGGGTTTTGCCAGCATGGCTTCGGGCGGAACGCGGCGAATGCGCTCCAGCGCGAGGATGAGGTCGGCCAGCGATTTCCTGTCCCCTTCAAGGTTTTGGGAAAGGGTGGTTTTTTCGGTTTCAAGATTGGCAATTCTTTCTTCAAGGATTTGCAATTCCTGTTCGTTGGATTGAATGGATTTTCCAACATCGACGAGTTGGTTTTTCGTATCGGATAACTCGCCTTCGATTTTTTTGACTTCGCGCTCCAGCGTGTCCTTTTTTTGCTGATGCTGTTCAAGTTTTTTTTCAATCGGTGTCGCATGGGACGGCGGCGTCAAAATGAAACAGGCCAATAATGTGAGGGGAAGAAAATAGAGACGCATGGCGGTCATTCCCGGTGGTAGGGATGGCCGGAGAGAATCTGCTGCGCCCTGTAAATTTGCTCCATCAGCATGATCCGGGCGAGCATGTGGGGCCATGTCTGCTGTCCGAAACTGAGAAGGAGGTTGGCGCGTCCCCGGATTTCATCGGTCAGGCCGTCTGCGCCGCCGATGATGAACTGGATGTGGTTTTCACTGTTATTCTGGAGTTTTTCAATGGTCTTAGCGAAGTCAAGGCTGCGAAGCCCGTCGCCCCGTTCGTCCATGACGATGATAAAGGCATCGTCTTTGATGTGTTCCTTGATCTTGCGAGCCTCATCTTCTTGAATATGGCGGGCTTCGGTGTAGCGGCTTTCAAGTTCGTGGATGGTAAGATCCCAACGCGTGCGCTTGAGATACTCTTGAGCCAGTTCGTGATAGGGGCCTTTTTTCAGGCGGCCAATGGCGATGATGTCTATCTTCATAGAGATAGAATATCCGCCAAAGCAGCCATGCGTCCAGCCAAAGCCGACGCGAGAGGCGTTTTATCCTAGGCGGAGGCCTGATGCTCTATGACGTCAAAGCCTGCGTGTGGCCCCCACATTCTTTCGATATTGTAAAAGCTGCGGACTTCGGGGCGGAACAGGTGGATGATGATGTCACCCGCATCGACGACAACCCAGTCAGACTGAGCGACGCCCTCTAGCCGGATGTCGGACAATCCAGCGATTTCGAGCCGTTCCCGCACTTTTCGAGCTAAAGCCGAGACGTGGCGGCTGGAGGTTCCGGAGGCGACGACGATATAATCGGCGAGGGCGGATCGTCCCTGAAGGTCGATGGTGACGATGTCGAGAGCCTTGTCTGCGTCGAGTGACTTCTCGACAAGGGTTTTGGTTTGTTCCGGCGTCAGCCCGCCGGGGGCGTTATAGGTCAGAATGGCGTGTGGCTCCCTTCATTGTTGCGGAAAATAAAAAACGCCGCGCCAGTAAAGGCCACAGCGTTTGCTTCTGTTTGAATATGTGCACCCGTTCGAGACAAAGACGTCAAAATATGACCTCTCTGTTCTGTATTTGAATGGACGCAATCACGTTCAAATTCATACCTCCATTATAGGATTTTTCAGGGATTTTGTCCACTGGGCCGCTTTTCCCTCAATTCTGTCGAGGAAATATTGACCATTTTCTTCTGGAGCATCCAGTAAGTTGTCCCCGAATCGAGGGGGAATCGCCCCCCCTTATCCCCGACGACGACATGCTTTTGCCGCCCCAGCAAGCGCAAGGGGCAACGCTGGATCAGCGAGGAGGCAGGTTTGCGGGTCAGGTGAACCATGCAGATTTCCTCAAGCAATTCATGCCAGTGATGCCATTTATGAAGGCTGAGGGCGTTATCCATGCCGCTGATCCAGACAAACTGGCATTTTGGGAACCGCTTTTTGAGGTGGCGGACGGTTTCATAGGTGATGGTTGTATCCAGCGCGGTTTCAATATCGGAGACGAGGATTTTCGGGTGCGCCGCCGTGAGGGCGCGGGAGAGGGAAACCCGCTCGGTCATTGAAAGCTCGGCTTTGGTCTTGATCGGATTTTGCGGCGTGACCAGCCACCACACGGCATCCAGTTCCAGCCCTTTCAGTGCCGAGAGGCTGATATGCACATGCCCCTCATGCGGCGGATTAAACGATCCGCCAAGCAACCCCACCCGCATGCCATTCCAACGCGGGGAGTTGAGGGTGTGGGGGAGGGTAAAGAGGGACATTTTTAAGGTCTCGTCTGCCCGGTTCCGTGAACGATGTATTTATAGGTGCAGAGCTGCTCCAGCCCGACGGGGCCTCGGGCGTGCATTTTTCCGGTCGCAATGCCGATTTCCGCGCCCATGCCGAACTCGCCGCCATCGGCGAACTGGGTCGAGGCATTCTGCATGACGATGCCGCTATCGACGTTTTTCAGGAAATAATCCGCCGCCGTTTTATCCTCGGCTAAAATGCTGTCAGTGTGGTGCGAGCCGTATGTGTTGATGTGATGAACGGCCTGCTCAACGCCATCGACAACCGCGCAGCTTAATTTTGCATCGAGATATTCCGTGCGCCAGTCATCCTCGGTGGCGGGGGTGATGCGCGAATCCATGGCTTGAACAGAGTTATCGCCGACAATCGCGCAGCCGGAGTCCAAAAGGGCGGAAAGAATGTCTTTTGCCGTTTGGAGCGAAAGATTTTTATCCAGCAGCAAGGTTTCCATCGCCCCGCAAACCCCCGTGCGCCGCATCTTGGCATTCAGCGTAACGGTGCGGGCAAGGTCTGGCTTTGCTGTTGGGTGAACGTAAATAT
>JBASFN010000203.1:0-9173 GCA_049653045.1 Alphaproteobacteria bacterium | reverse complement strand
GTCTGATACGGATTTCCGGGCTGGACCGCCGAAAGTTTCTCCAAGGGTTGATCTCCAACGACATCAACCTTCTGGATCGCCAGCCTTGCGTTTATGCCTGCCTCCTAAACGCACAAGGGAAATTCCTGCATGATTTTTTTATTACCGAGAAAAACGACACCCTCCTCCTTGATTGCGAGGGCGACGCAAGGTCGGAGGATTTATTCCGGCGGCTGTCGATGTATAAATTACGGGCGGAGGTCATTTTGCAATGCGAAAAAGAAATCGACGTTTACGCTATCTCAGAATTTCAGAACCTCGGAATCTCAGAATCTCAGAACAAAAAATTCGGGGATTCCGAGATTCTGAAATTCGGATATTCTGATCCCCGCCACCCGGCTCTTGGTTTCCGAACATTTGAAAAACCGACAGACCTCCCTGAAAAACCTTTCGAGGAATGGGACAGCCTGCGGATTTCCCTATGCGTCCCCGACGGCAGCCGCGACATGATCCCGGAAAAATCGACGCTGCTCGAATGCAATATCGACAAGCTGAACGGCATTTCATGGGATAAAGGATGCTATACCGGACAAGAACTTACAGCGCGGATGCATTACCGGGGGTTGGCGAAGAAGCATCTTTATGCTGTCAGAATAGAATCTCCAAATTTAAATTCTGAGATTCGATCTTCCTGCGGCGATATTGGCATTGCGCTTCTTAAAGACGAAAAGGCGAACGACCGGGATTTATCAACCCATGGCCTTGCTCTTCTTTAATGGAACGGTTTTTTCAGCGTCCTCACGAATGGCGGCCTGCGCGGCAGCCAATCTTGCAATCGGCACGCGGTACGGTGAACAGGACACATAATCCAAGCCCACCTTCTCGCAGAACGCGATCGAGGCCGGGTCGCCGCCATGTTCGCCGCAGATGCCGAGTTTCAGCTTGCCATTCACCGAACGCCCACGCTCCTTGGCGATTTCAATCAACTGTCCAACACCGCCCGTATCAAGCGACGCAAACGGATCGCGCTCGAAAATCCCCGCGCTGACATAGGCGGGCAGGAAATTCGCGGCATCGTCGCGGCTGATCCCGAGCGTCGTCTGGGTCAGGTCGTTCGTGCCAAAGCTAAAGAAATCCGCAGATTCCGCAATTTCATTGGCGGTGAGCGCTGCACGCGGCAATTCGATCATCGTGCCAACCATATAGGGTATTTCTTTTTTCTGTTCGGCGAACACGGCCTTGGCTGCCTCATCGACAACTTTGCGCATCATCGACAATTCCTTGCGGGTGGCGACAAGCGGGATCATAATTTCAACAGAGGAATTTTCCCCCGTCTTTTTCCCAGCCTCCAGCGCACCCTCGAAAATCGCCCGCGCCTGCATCTCGTAGATTTCCGGATAGGTAATCCCAAGACGACACCCGCGATGCCCCAGCATTGGGTTCATCTCGTGCAAATCTTCGAGGCGGCGGCGCACGGCGTCGGTTTCAATCCCGGCGGCCTTGGCGAAGGCGATAATATCTTCCGGCTCATGCGGCAGGAATTCATGCAGCGGCGGATCAAGCAAACGCACCGTAACGGGCAAGCCCTGCATAATCTCAAACAACTGCGCGAAGTCCGAGCGTTGTTCGGGGAGCAACTTTGCCAAGGCCTTGCGGCGTTTTTCTTCACTGTCAGCGAAGATCATCTCGCGGACGCTTTGAATACGGCTTGGCTCAAAAAACATATGCTCGGTACGGCAAAGGCCAATCCCTTCCGCCCCGAAATCCCGCGCCGTCGTCGCATCAAGCGGCGTTTCCGCATTCGCCCGCACACGCATCCGGCGGCGGCCATCCGCCCAACCCATGATGGTTGCAAAATCACCAGAGAGTTTCGGCTTGATCGTGGCCACTTCACCGAGGATGACTTCACCGGTCGATCCGTCGATGGTGATGATGTCGCCCTCGTTGATTTTCATGTCACGAATTCGGATCACGCGGGATTTATGATCGATGTGAAGTTCCCCTGCTCCGGCAACGCAAGGCTTACCCATGCCACGCGCCACAACCGCCGCGTGGCTGGTCATGCCGCCGCGAGAGGTCAAAATACCGTTCGAGGCGTGCATCCCGTGGATGTCCTCTGGCGAAGTTTCCTGACGGCAAAGAATAACCGCCACGCCGTTATGGCTTTTGACTTCAGCATCATCGGACGTAAACACAACCTTCCCGCTTGCCGCGCCGGGCGATGCCGGAAGCCCCTTGGTAATAATATTTTTTTCTGCTTTGGGGTCCAGAGTCGGGTGCAATAATTGATCGAGAGATTGCGGGTCAATCCGGAGCAACGCCTGCTCCTCGGTAATCAAGCCCTCGGCCACCATATCCACGGCGATCTTCAAAGCCGCCGCCGCCGTGCGTTTGCCGTTCCGGGTCTGGAGCATATACAATTCACCTGTCTGCACGGTGAATTCAATATCCTGAATATCCCGGAAATGGGTTTCAAGTTTAATCCGTAAATCGCCAAGTTTTTTAAATACGCCGGGCATGGATTCTTCCATCGAGGGCAAATTGCTGCCCTCTTTTTCGCGCCCGTATTTCGTCAAAGATTGCGGGGTGCGGATTCCGGCCACGACATCCTCGCCTTGCGCGTTAATCAGGTATTCGCCGTAGAAATAATTCTCGCCCGTCGAAGGGTCGCGGGTAAAGGCCACGCCCGTCGCGCAATCCTCACCCATATTGCCAAACACCATCGCCTGAACATTCACCGCCGTGCCCCAGCTTTCGGGAATTTCATTAAGCTTGCGGTACGTCACAGCACGCGGGGTCATCCATGAATTAAACACCGCGCCAATCGCGCCCCAAAGTTGCTCCTGCGGATCGACGGGAAACGGACGACCCAGCTCACGGGCAACAATCTGTTTGAATTCATCGACGATCTCACGCCAGCCATCCGCAGTAATCGCCGTGTCCTGCGTAATCTTGTTGAACCGCTTGTAATTATCGATCACATCCTCGAATTCATGGTGATCAACCTCCAGCACCACATCGGAATACATCATAATAAATCGGCGATAAGAATCCCACGCGAACCGCGCATCGCCAGAAATCTTAGCTAACCCCTCGGCGGTTTCATCGTTCAAACCCAAATTCAAAACCGTGTCCATCATCCCCGGCATCGACGCCCGCGCCCCAGAGCGCACGGAAACAAGGAGGGGGTTTTTCGGATCGCCGAATCTCATGCCCATGGATTTCTCGACCCCGGCCAGTGCCGCCTCGACCTCCTTTTTTAAGGTATCGGGATAGGTACGGCCATTGGCGTAATAATGGGTGCAGACTTCCGTGGTAACGGTAAAACCGGGAGGAACCGGCAAGCCCAGATTGGCCATTTCCGCGAGGTTTGCCCCCTTGCCGCCCAAGAGTTCCCGCAACTTCGCGCTGCCGTCCGTCTTGTCGGAACCGAAACTATACACCCACTTGGCCATCATGCGACTCCTCTAAGTACCAAAAACAGGGCTTTATTAGCCCATTATTCTCCTGAATGTCAAAAGAGAATGGCGGGATTGAAGCCCGCCACTATAAAATCTCGGTTATTTATGCAACCCTATGAAGGCTCGTGCGTTTCGTGCGGAAGATCGGGCTTATAATGAGATCCCTTATCAAGGGGATTGTCGCAATAGGGCCCTCCACTCGGAATAATTTTGTATCCCCCAAAAAAAGTTTTTTTAATCTCAACCGGGATGAGCCACGACGGACGGTAATCAAAAGGGTATTCAGCTAAATCGCTAGATTTAGAAGGAGAAGGTATGACGGATTTAGGAAAATCATGCCAAAGACCCTGTTGACTGAGTGTTGCCTTTAAGCCCTCAGGCACCTGACGACCATTAAATTCTTTGAAAATATTGCTAAAAACAGTCCTCTTGGCACCTAATTCTTCAAAAGCCTCATTCACCAAATCTGTCAAAGGCCGCTCAACATCTCTCTTCGTTCCGATGCCAACGCATCCCGCTTCGGTCTTGAGATAAAGGGCGGCAACACAAAGTCTATCAAGGCCTTCTTCATCCATTTCTTCGGGAAGTTGATAGATGAATACATTATTTAAAGTTTTGTTATTTTCACGTGACGAATTGAAAAAATCAACTTCCCCGTACTCGCTGGCACCCACTTTCCGCCGATTAAATATATCTAAATTTTGCATAACGTTTATCCTTGAAATTTGCTTCGATGACCGGACTTTAACAAAAATTTACAGTTATGTCAAATTTTTCACCATCATCAGGCACAAATTATCGTCCACAGGCTTGAACTCCCCGAACTGGACGGTTTTGCGGTCATAGGTCACGCCGTACCCATCGGGAATATATCCAGATTTAACGTATAGCCTTTGGGCGGGGCCATAGCTGGCATCCAGCCCAAAGCTTATTCCCATGATCTTGCACCCCTTTTTCACCGCCACCACCTCGCAATAGGCGATCAAACGTGCGGCGAGACCTTGCCGCCTATAGTCAGGCAACACATTAAGATCCTGAATTTCCGGGATATTCATGGCTTTGAAATAGGCATATTTAGGCTCCCAGTTCAGAATGCAGTACCCGGCATCCTCGCCCCCGGCGGCGATAATAAAAACAATCCGCCCGTCCTGTTTCCTGCGCTCCAACTGCTGGTCGAAATAATCCGCGTCCTTGGACTGGCGAAGCCGCGCAGAGATTTCCCAGAGAGAGCGTAAATCTTTCTCCGTGGCCTCGCGTATCCTGATGTTTTCCGTTTGCCTTAACACACTAAAACTCCCTAGAATGATCCTATGCGTATGATTTTTCACTTTGCGGTTTTAGCATGTCTTGGCTTTCTTTCCACCCCTGTCCTGGCTGAAAAAGCCGCGCCAAAGGCAAGCCCCATGCACTATACCAAGGTTCGACAGGAGCCTAAAGATTCGAACAGCATCTTCGTCAAACTAAAAACCGTTAAAAAGGACGAGGAAAAGGAAACAGAAAAAGCGGAGGAGGAAACGCCCTCCACCCGCATCTGGAACCAGTACAAAGCCCTCGCCGCCGGGGAAGCTGAGGATGAAGCCGGGGATAACGAGAAGGGAAAAACCGAAAAAAAGGCTGAACCGGAAGAAACAGCCGAAACCACCCAAAAAACTGAGGACATCCAGAAAGAACCCGTCGCGGAACCAACCGGCATTGCCTCAATCATCAGTGAATACCGCAAAAACAGAGCGCAGCGCAGCCAAATGCGAAGCCTGACCGTTACGAAACAACAACCCCCTGCTCCTGCTGCCCCGGCAACGGCGGTGGAGAAAAAGGCAGAATAGCGTTGTTTGACAGCCGCAATTCCTTTAAAAACGATCCATGACCGCACAATTAAAACCAGCACAAACGGAAGCCAGCCCGCTTGATCGGCTATCCGATCTGCTTGAAAACGATATGCGCGCCGTAAACGCGGAGATCGTCCGCCGTATGGACTCGCCTGTCGCCCTAATTCCCAAACTTGCCAGTTACCTGATCGCCGCCGGCGGCAAACGCATCCGCCCCCTGATGACGTTGGCTTCGACCGCCATCTATGACGGCGAGATGAAACGCAGCCACAGCCTTGCCGCCGCCGTCGAATTTATCCACACGGCCACTTTGCTGCACGACGACGTGGTTGATGAAAGCGACCAACGCCGGGGACAGGATTCCGCCAACATGGTCTTTGGCAATCAGGCCAGCGTCCTTGTCGGTGACTTTCTATTCTCCCGCGCCTTTCAGTTGATGGTGGATGACGGATCGCTCGAAGTTCTTCGTATTCTTTCCGATGCCTCGGCGATCATCGCGCAGGGCGAAGTCATGCAGCTTTCCACCGCCAATAATTTATCGACGACAATGGGCGAATATCTGGAGGTCATCCGCGCCAAGACCGCCGCCCTGTTCGCCGCCGCGTGCGAAGTCGGCCCTGTCGTCGCCGGGGCAGAACCCTCCGCCGCCAAGGCGATGGCGGAATACGGCCTTAATCTCGGCATCGCCTTTCAAATCGCCGATGATGCGCTGGATTATGCTGGCGGACAGGACAAGATCGGCAAAACACCGGGCGATGATTTCCGCGAAGGAAAAATGACAGCTCCTGTCCTGATCGCGCTGATGAGCGCGACAAGCGACGAGCGCAATTTCTGGAAACGGACGATGGCCGACAAAAAACAGGACTCATCCGATTTCAAAACCGCACAAGGCATTATCCTGAAGCATGATGCCATCAATCAATCCCTCGCCCTTGCCCGCGACTACGGCGAAAAGGCACGGCTAGCACTGGCCGAAGCACCGGACAGCCCCCTGCGGGCACTCCTCGATGAACTGATCGCCTATACGATTGAACGGGAAAGCTAGGGACTTATTCTATAAGTTCGGCTCTGTGTTTTTCCCAGAGAGTTTCAATCTGGGAAGTCAGCGTACCGGAATCGAGCGGCTTGTAAATAACGCCGATCACACCGAGCGCTTTATAATCATCCAACATCTTAACGCGCCTTTTTTCGGTCACGAAAATCACGGGGCTGCCATTATAGGCGGCTGATTTCCGAAGAGCCTCAATCGTATCCGGCCCGTTCATATCGGGCATCAAAAGATCGAGCAGGATCAAATCAGGGCTTAACTCCCGGATACGGGCGATCAATTCCCGCGCCGTAGCGCAAGTAATCAGATGGGTTTCCGCATTCGCATCCGTTATGGCATCCTGCACCACCTTGCGCGCTCGCGGCTCGTCATCGACATAGACTATTCTCTTGGGGAAACTTGCCATGGGCTACCACTCTAACATTTCCCATGGATTTGTCATCCCTGAGAAGATACCATATCCACGAACCCACTGAAAAAGCTTGAACAGATGACCGAAACACATTCCTGCTGCCCCGCCCCGGAAAAAAGACAATTTGATTATGTGCTATGGGGAAGCACCGGAGTTATCGTCCTGACGCTGTGCCTTTCATTGTCAGGCCTAAACATCCCCTTTGTCGGCCATTTCGCACACACCGTTATCGAATTTCTCGGCACGATGTGGTGGGGCATCGCGCTCGGGATTGTCTTTGTCGGCCTGATGAACAAAGTGCCCAAAGAATATTTCCAGGTTCTTCTGGGGCGCGGCGACACGGGATCGGGCATCCTCCGCGCCGCACTCGCGGGCGTTCTTCTTGACTTATGCTCGCACGGCATTCTGATGGTCGCCGCCAAACTCTATGAACGCGGTGCCAGCATCGCACAGGTGATGGCATTCCTGATCGCCAGCCCGTGGAATTCCTTTTCACTGACGATTATTCTGATCTCGCTGATCGGATTAAAATGGACTTTAATTTTCATCGCAGCCTCAATGGCGATTGCCATCGTTTCCGGATTTGTTTTTATGGGACTGGTGCGGCGTGGAATCCTGCCGGAAAACCCGAATAAACCCGTCCTGCCTGAACATTTCTCCATTACAAAAGACGCGAAGGATCGCCTGAAAAACTTCAAACCCTCTTACGCCTTTTTCAAAGACGTGTTGATGGGTGGAATGCACGAAGCGCGAATGCTCCTACGGTGGCTACTTCTCGGAATTGTTATTGCTTCGGCCATCCGCACCTTCATTCCATCCGAAATATTTACACAATGGTTCGGACCAACGCTGCTTGGGCTTGTTATCACCCTGATCGCCACCACGCTGATCGAGGTTTGCTCGGAAGGCTCAACCCCCATCGCTGCGGAAATATTCAACAACGCCCATGCACCGGGAAATGCCTTTGCCTTCCTGATGGCCGGAGTTTCAACGGATTACACGGAAATCATGGTTCTGCGCGAGACGACAAAATCATGGAAGATCCCCCTCTTCCTGCCTCTGGTGACAGTACCGCAGACCTTGATTTTTGGATACCTGATGAACGGCTTTCAGTGAATGAATTGCAAAATCGCGCCATGAATCAGAGCGGTCAAACCAAACGCCGTCAGCGCATGCGCCATAAACCCCGGCAACCCGCCTTTGACAAACAACAGATACATAACCAGAAACACCGGCAATGATGCGGCGAGATAAACCCGACCGCCATAAAGCCCGGTTTCAGGAAAAAGGATAAAACTGGCGACCAGCAACAAGATCATCAGGGCCGAAATGATTTTATACCAAAGATTGGCAACATGACTGCACACCGGATTGGCCTTCATTAAAATCCAGATCACGGCGGGGATCGACACCCACAAGGCAACAAAAAGCCCCATCGTATAGGCCGTCTTGTCCATGAACAGGTAATGATAAAAATCACCCCTGACCCCGGCAATCCCAATAACGGCAGAAATATACGTTAGGCTGAGCACTGGTGAGAAACGACGCCAGATAATCTCGCCAAAATTTTTCGGCAAGAGGCCATCGCGGTTGGATCGCTCCAGCACCACGGGCGAACGAACGCCCCTTTTTAGTTTTTCTTTTTTCCGCATGGATAATAATTATAAAGGGCAAGAGTAACGGCAGGCGACGCGATAAACGCGCCATGAATTTTCTTATTTTGAAACAGATACATAGCCACCTTGGATTGTATCACATTCAAACTTTCATTCTCCGGCACGCAAAAATCAACACTGGGAGCCGTCCCAAGAGACCGGATCAAATTGTGATAATCCATAACGCCGGAAATATAGGACTGGCAGGCAATATGGCCGCCGGGAACCAATTCCCTGCCATTCTGATCGCTGGAACAAACATTCAATAAATATTCACCGGAAAAACGCGCCGCATGCGCCGGAACAAAAAAGGCAAGCACCACAAGAAAAACCAGAAAACTGATTTTCCTAAGAGGCATTCTTTTTCTCTTTCAGTTGCCCAAGAATGGCAAACGGGGAATCAGACGGAGGCGCGGCGGCAAAAGCGGCAACACGCGCCTTCTCAGGCTTTTTCTCTTCCCTTTTTTTGGTCTTTGGTTTTTGAGGACGGGGCTTGCGCTCTTCACGCTCTGGAGCCGGAGGTTTTACTTCACGCTTTTCAAACGCCTTACCTTTTTTAAGGGCAAAGGTCGCCAGCTCCGGCTTTTTCTCCGGCACAGGCGCAGACGGCGTTTCTGTAGCCATGACCGGCGCGGGAGCGTCTTCCTGCGGTGGTTTTTCATCCGCCGGATCGTGAATTTTCCTATGCCCCATAGCGGTTAAAACATCATAGAGATCGGCTATCTGGCAGCCGAGCCATTCGGCCATCTTGTGCTGAGCCTGAAACTTGCCCTCTTTGGCACTGTCATAGAC
>JBASFN010000202.1:0-4474 GCA_049653045.1 Alphaproteobacteria bacterium | reverse complement strand
TTACATACCTTACCCTCAACAGACACATCATTCCTGACAAAAACTCCTTGAATCATTTTTACAGACATTCCTCTGTCTTGCATTATCTTAGAGGCAAGCAGAGAAAGCTCCGAGCAGGCCACCTGATTTGCAGCAATCACATCTGAGAGAAGGATTTCATCCTCACTATTGTGGGCATTCATAAAAAACATTTTTCTTAAAATTTCATCTCCATATGTTTTATCCCACAATTCTTTTCTAAAAATCTGAGATAGAAGAAATAGATTTGCAAAGTATTCTGGGCTTATTTTTATACCGTCTTCTTTTGCTCCATGCTTAAAGGGTTCCATGTTAATGGAAGAAAAGTGCGTATTAATTTTATTATTTAAATTTTGTAGATTGCCAAAATCTGCTTTAAGCTTAATTCCACCGCCCCCTATATTAAATACATCTCCTTCTGAGATGTTGGAAGCTAGAAAACAATGTTCGAAAAGTTTTGTCGTATCGGCCATAAGGCATACTACTTTATACCCTTTAATGAATTCTTAAAAAATCCGCCGACCTGTTCCTGAAGCACCTTTGGCTTGACCTCCTGCACCGCGCCGGGGGGAAGGTCGCCTAGGGCGAAGGGGCCGTAATGGGTGCGAATCAAGCGGTTGACGTTCAGGCCTATGGCTTCCATCACTTTCCTGACCTCACGGTTTTTTCCCTCGGTTAGGACGACATTCAGCCATGCGTTCGCGCCGCCTTGCTGGCGCTCCAGCGTGGCTTCGATGGATTTGTAATTCATGCCGTCCACCGTGATGCCCTTTTCCAACGCCTGTAATTTTCCCGTGTCCACCGTTCCATGGACGCGCACGCGATACCGCCGCCGCCAGCCCGTCGAAGGCAATTCCAAATGCCGCGCCAGTTCGCCGTCATTGGTCAGGAGCAGCAGCCCTTCGGTGTTCAAATCCAGCCGCCCGATGCTCACGACCCGCCCCATTTCGGCGGGAAGGGTGGAAAACACCGTGTCCCTGCCCCGCTCGTCTTTTGCGGTGGTCACAAGGCCGGCGGGCTTATGGTACAGAAACAGCCTTGTGTCCTCGGCGGCTTTCAAGGCTTTGCCGTCCACAACGATTTTATCGGCCCCTCCCACGGTAAAGGCCGGGGAGTCCAGTTTTTTGCCGTTGACGATGACACGCCCCTCTAGAATCCAGCGTTCCGCGTCGCGGCGAGAGCATAACCCCGCCCGCGCCATGACCTTGGCTATGCGTTCTTTTTTGTCCATGAGGCAGTATAACCGCGAAGGCGCGAAGGCGCGAAGCCCTTAAAAACAATATTTTTTTCTTCGTATCTTCGCGGCTTCGCGGTAAAAACCTTTATGACTGATGACAATTATATAAAAGCTGCGCTGGAGGAGGCGCGAAAGGCTGCCATCCGCGACGAAGTGCCCATCGGCGCGGTTCTTGTGCATCGTGCGAGCGGGGAGATTGCGGCGGCGGACGGCAATAGAACTCTGGAACTTAACGATCCAACCGCGCATGCGGAAATTCTTGTGATCCGCGAGATATGCCGCAAGACCGGGGCGCAGCGCATCCCCGAATACGATCTTTATGTCACGCTGGAGCCGTGCGCGATGTGCGCGGCGGCCATCAGTTTTGCACGGCTTGGCCGGGTGGTGTTCGGGGCGCTTGATCCCAAGGGCGGCGGCGTCCTGCATGGCGGGCAATTTTATACCCAGCCCACCTGCCACCACAGGCCGGAGGCGCAGCATTTCGACATGCCGGACTGCGGGCAAATCTTGCGGGATTATTTTAAGGGGAAACGCTAGATCATGCCTTCGGATGACGGGTTGATTGCGGGCGAGGACGGGAAATTACGGTGCTGGTGGCATGGGAATGATGGCCTATACCAACGTTATCACGACGACGAATGGGGGCGGCCTGTGTCCGGCGACATTCCCCTTTATGAAAAAATATGTCTTGAGGGGTTTCAGGCGGGGTTGTCGTGGCTGACGATTTTACGCAAACGCGAGAATTTTCGCGCAGCATTTTTAGGGTTCGACTTTGAAAAAGTGGCGCGATTCAAGGACAAGGATGTGGAGCGGCTGATAAAAGACGCGGGCATCATTCGTCACCGGGGCAAGATTGAGGCCGCCATCACCAACGCGCAGCAAACTATTAAACTGATCGACGAGGTTGGCTCGCTCGGGGCTTATTTCTGGCGGTTTGAGCCGGACGAGACCAGCCGCCCGCGCCGCCTCGATAAAAAGACGCTTATGACCATGCCCGTCACGAAGGAATCCGAGGCTTTGTCCAAAGACCTCCGGAAGCGCGGGTTTAAATTCGTTGGGCCAACAACCATGTACGCTCATATGCAGGCCATGGGGCTTGTAAACGACCATGTCGAGGGGTGTCATTGCCGTGAAAAGATTGAAAAAATCAGGGCTTCTTTTAAAAGACCCGGCTAATTTCCCGGTTTGTATCTGTTTTTGAAAATGTTATCCTGAAAGAGTATGACCAAAGACAGTAAAACATCCCTTGATTCCATCACCGAGGCCAACCGTTACCGGGCCGAGTTTTCCGGCCATGGCGCGGCCTTAGGGGCAGCCGGGGTGCGTGTGGGGAGTTTTGACCCCGAGAATTGCGCCTATTTACGCAAACCGGGCGAAAGCCTTGCCATCAGCCCCGGCGAAGACGGTTTTAAATACATCATCATCGGCGCGGCGTGGGACAATGTTGCAGCAAAAAACTCCGGCCTTCTTGGAAAGCTTATCACCAAGGCAACGGGCAAGGGCGTTGATCTCGATGTCGGATGCCTTTATGAACTGGCCGACGGAACGCGGGGGTCAATACAGGCCTTTGGCGACAAGCACGGACAGTTTGACACACCCCCCTATATTTTCCTGTCGCATGACGAGCGGAGCGGCGACAAAGACGGTTACGATGAACATATTATGATTAACGGTGCTCACTGGGATAAAATCAAACGTATCGTGGTCTATTTCTATATCTATCAGGGCGCGCCGAACTGGTCGGAGATCAACCCGAGAATTGTTCTCGATGTTCCCGGTGAAAACGATCTGGCCGTGACCTTAAACGCACATGATGATGCGCTATGTATCTGTGCGGTCGGGGGAATTGAAAATATTAGGGGCGGAATCAAGCTAACCAACTATACCGAATATTTCCCCGGTCACGAGGAGATGGATCGCGCCTTCGGTTTCGGGTTAGAATGGACAGATGGAACTAAAGACAACTAGGAATCGGTGAACGGGTTATGGCAGATATTCTTGATACACAATTTGAAGGCAAGAAAATTGAACTTGAGGACAACAGGGTCAAGGTCGGCGATGAAGTCAACATCACGGCCAAAGATCCAACCTTACGCAGGTTGATGGTTGGGATCGGCTGGGACATCAATGTTTTCAATGTCGATTCCCTTGACCTTGATGTCAGCATGTTCATGCTCGGCAAGGACGAGATGACACGGAACGATGACGATTTTGTTTTTTACAACCAGCCCAACGCTCTTGATAATGGCATACGGCATGGCGGCGACAGCCGGACGGGCGCGGGCGATGGGGATGACGAAACGATCCTGATTGATTTGCACAGCGTTCCTTTTGACGTGATGAAGCTTGTCTTTGTTCTCAGCATCTATCGCGGAAAAGAGAAAATGCAGAATATGGGCATGGTGCGGAATGCCTATTTCCGACTTGTGAACGATGACAGCACCTATGAAATCGTGCGCTATCAGATGAGCGAAGACCTTGAAGACAAGGGCGAGAAGGCTATGGTCATTGCCAGCCTCAACCGTGAAGGACCGAAATGGCATTTCAAGCCTGTTGCTGAATTTATCGAGGGCGGGCTTAAGGAAATCGCGGAACGCTACGGCCTGCTTATCGTTGAGCAATAATCAAGGTTACATTCCCTTTTTCATGCCGAGAAGCTGCGCCGGTTTGATTTTTGGAGCCTTGCGCCCGATTTTGCCGCGCTTGCCGCCACCAAAATCATCTTCGTCGCCGAGTTCCTGTTTTATCAACTCATCGATATTGGGCATGTCGCCCATCTGGATCGCCTGAATGCAAGCGCGGAAGAAATTACAGCCTTTTTCTTCCCACCCGTCGATTTCATTAACGTAACTTCGCCCTTTGACCCTTAAGTCCCTCGGCGCCCACAGATTGTCGCCGGCGGGCAGGATTTTCATCCGCATGATTTGCTCGGGGCCGCCGCCCGCAGCAGAGCCTTCGCCGGTTTCGTCGGTTTCATCCTTTAAAAACTGGATTTCAGCCTCAATATCTTCCGCGCCCGGCCCCATCCGCACCTCGGCACTGCATGTCAGCCCTCGCGCAGCGTCATAATGCAGCCATGGATGGGTTTCATAGGGCGACAACACGCGGTTGACCCCCAGTCTTTCCATCAAATTTTTCAGTTCAACCCGCATGGTCTCGTTTCTGTAAAGGCGCACACTACCTTAATACTAGCAGAATTGTAAATTTTTGCTGCAAGAG
>JBASFN010000201.1:0-8554 GCA_049653045.1 Alphaproteobacteria bacterium | reverse complement strand
TATCATCTATTCCAACATGGACATTCTGGAGCGTTTTGTTGCCCAGTCTGATCTTGTGATCGGAGCGGTTTTGATCCCCGGTGCATCGGCTCCGCGCTTGATCCGTAAAAATATGCTGCCGACGATGATTCCTGGCTCCGTTTTTGTTGATATTGCGATCGACCAAGGCGGCTGCGCGGAGACCAGCAAGGCAACGACCCATGACGATCCAACATTCGTGATCGACAACGTGGTGCATTATTGTGTTGCCAACATGCCCGGCGCCGTGCCGTTGACATCGGCTCTGGCTCTAAACCACTCTGTTTTGCCATACGCGCTTAATATTGCAAACAAGGGCTGGAAGAAGGCATTGGCTGAAACCCCCGGTTTCCGTCCCGGCTTGAACGTATGCTGCGGCGAAATTACGCATAAAAACGTCGCGGAATCCCTTAATCTCAGCTTTAACCCCGAGCCAAAAGCTCTGGCGGCGTAGGGGAGATAAAAAACAGGAATCCTTGGCTAGAAAACTGTTGCCAAACAAGTGGAAGAGCCGTATATATCTGCCATTCTGCTTTCAAGGCCTAAGGGTTCCTGATTTTAGATACGCGGGAGTAGTTCAGATGGTTAGAACGCCGCCCTGTCACGGCGGAGGTCGCGGGTTCAAGGCCCGTCTCTCGCGCCACTTTTTTCAAAAAATCTTGTTCCCATTTAATAGTTCGCAGTTTTCTTTTTCTTTACAGGGTGTTAAAACAAGCCTGTAGGTTTTAACCCGGTGAGTCTTCCCCCCCCATGGCCCCGCAAGATTTTTTGCTCGAATATCTTCCGATTATTATTTTTATGGCTGTCGCCCTTGCCATTTCTTCGGCGGCTGTGATTGGTTCTTTGCTGGTGGCAAAGCAAAAACCGGACACTGAAAAAAACTCCGCTTATGAGTGCGGGTTCGAGGCCTTCGGTGATGCGCGCAGCAAGTTCGACGTGCGGTTTTATCTGGTGACATTACTGTTCATCATTTTCGATCTCGAGATTGCGTTTCTTTTTCCATGGGCAATTGCGCTGAAACAAATCGGTGCGTTCGGTTTCTGGTCGATGATGGTTTTTCTCGGCGTGCTGACGGTTGGTTTCATTTACGAATGGAAAAAAGGCGCCCTTGATTGGGAGTAAAAAAGAATGAGCCACGACAATAAAATCATACAGGCTCCGGCCTATAGTCTGAAAACATCTGTGCCGATGCCACCCGCACAGGAACAGGATGTTATTCCCGCCGCCATTTCGCGCACGTTGGAGGAGAAGGGGTTTCTGCTGACCAACGCCGATAAATTGTTTGACTGGGCGCGCACTGGGTCGATGTGGCCGATGACGTTTGGTCTGGCGTGTTGCGCGGTAGAGATGATACACGCTTATATGAGCCGCTATGACCTTGATCGTTTCGGCATGATCCCGCGTCCATCCCCGCGCCAGTCCGATGTGATGATTGTGGCCGGAACGCTCTGTAACAAAATGGCGCCGGCTTTGCGTAAGGTCTATGACCAGATGCCCGAGCCACGATGGGTGATTTCGATGGGGTCTTGCGCGAATGGTGGTGGCTATTACCATTATTCCTATTCCGTCGTGCGCGGGTGCGACCGCATTGTGCCCGTCGATATTTACGTGCCCGGCTGCCCCCCGACGGCGGAGGCGCTTGTCTATGGCCTTCTCCAACTCCAGAAGAAAATCCAGAGGGAGGACACACGCATTGCCCGTTAGCGAACAACAAAAACTGCTGGCCGATTATATCATGGGCGGCTTGAAAAGCCTCGTGGTGTCGTGTGATTTTGCGCAGGATGAAATGGTGCTGACGGCGCGGCGCGACGCGATTGCCTCCGTGATGACGTTTTTGCGCGATGATGGCGCATGCGCATTCGCCCAGCTTCTCGATGTCACGGCGGTCGATTACCTTGAACGTCCGGAGCGTTTTGAAGTTGTTTATAATCTCCTCTCCCACGCAAAAAACACGCGCATTCGCGTTAAGATTTCCGCCTCCGAGGAAACATTGGTTCCTACCGTGACGGGCGTGTTCAGTTCCGCCAACTGGTTCGAGCGCGAAGTCTGGGACATGTACGGCATCATGTTTGACGGTCATCCGGATTTGCGCCGCATCCTGACCGATTACGGTTTTGAAGGCCACCCGCAGCGCAAGGATTTCCCGCTGACGGGCTATGTCGAGCTGCGTTACAGCGATGAACTGAAACGCGTTGTCTATGAACCTGTGAAGTTGACACAGGATTACCGGAGCTTCGATTATCTCTCGCCGTGGGAAGGCATGACGGATATGCAACTCCCCGGCGACGAAAAAGCGATGAAGCCGGAACACGGCTGGCGGCAGACGAATAAGGCAGTGGGGAAGACGTGAGTGTGGAAAAAGTAGAAACACAGGACATCGGCGAAGAAACGCAAATTCGCCCCTATACGATGAATTTCGGGCCACAGCATCCGGCGGCGCACGGCGTTTTGCGTCTTGTGCTGGAGATGGACGGCGAGATTGTCGACCGCGCCGATCCGCATATCGGCTTACTCCACCGGGGTACGGAAAAACTGATCGAGCATAAAACTTATCTTCAGGCCGTGCCGTATTTTGATCGTCTTGATTACGTCGCGCCGATGAATCAGGAGCATGCGTTTGCGCTGGCCACGGAAAAACTTTTGAAAATCACCGCGCCCCGCCGGGCGCAATTTATTCGTGTTCTCTATGCGGAACTCGGGCGCGTTCTCAATCACATCCTGAACATCACCACCTTTGCCATTGACGTGGGCGCGATTACGCCCGCGCTTTGGGGCTTTGAGGAACGTGAAAAAGGCATGGAGTTTTACGAGCGTGTTTGTGGCGCAAGGCTGCATGCGAATTACTTCCGTCCCGGCGGCGTGGCGCAGGACATGCCCCTCGGTCTTGCCGAGGACATGATGGAATGGTGCGAACAATTCCCGAAATTTCTGGACGACATTGACAGTCTTTTGACCGGCAACCGTATTTTCAAGCAACGCACGGTGGATATCGGCGTGGCGACGCGGGAGGAGGCGCTCGATCGCGGTTTCTCCGGCCCGATGCTGCGTGGCTCCGGCGTGGCGTGGGATTTAAGGAAATCCCAGCCCTATGATGTGTACGCCGATCTCGATTTCGACATTCCCATTGGCAAGACGGGTGATTGCTATGCGCGTTATCTCGTCCGCATGGCGGAAATGCGCGAGTCGATCAAGATTATGAAGCAATGTTTGGAAAAAATGCCGCAAGGGCACGTGAAGGTAAACGACTATAAAATTTCGCCGCCGCCGAGGGGCGAAATGAAATCCTCGATGGAGGCGATGATTCATCACTTTAAATTATTCACGGAGGGCTACCACGTCCCCGCCGGGGAAACTTATACCGCCGTGGAAGCACCCAAGGGCGAGTTTGCGGTGTATCTCGTGTCCGATGGCACAAACAAACCCTATCGCTGCCGCATCCACGCACCGGGCTTCGCGCACCTTGCCGCGCTCGATTTCCTGTCTAAAGGCCACCAACTCGCCGATACGGTGTCGATCATCGGCTCGCTGGATATTGTATTCGGGGAGATTGACCGATGAAAAAACCATTCGACTTAAACGCCGACTACCAACCCAAAACCTTTTCCTTCAAAGACAAGGAAAAGGTCGCGCAGCTTATCGCTCTCTACCCAAAGGGTCGCCAGCAATCCGCCGTCATGCCGCTCCTCGACCTCGCACAGCGTCAGGTGGCGGAGGAGGGGGCGAAGGCCAACCCGCCCTATGGCGGATGGATTCCCCGCGCCGCGATGGATGAAATCGCCGAAATTCTCGGCATGGCCCCGGTCAAGGTTTACGAGGTGTGCAGTTTTTACTCTATGTATAACATGGCCCCCGTTGGGAAAAACCTCGTACAGGTCTGCACAACGACGCCCTGTTGGCTCTGCGGTTCGGATGAAATCGTCAAGGCCGCGCAGGACAAGCTCGGCATCCATATGGGCGAAACGACAAAAGACGGAAAATTCACACTGGTCGAGGTGGAGTGTTTAGGCGCATGCGTCAATGCGCCGATGGTTCAGGTCAACGATGATTATTACGAAGACCTTACCCCGGAAACGATGGGAGAAGTTTTGGGTACGCTGGCCGAAGGCATGAAACCAAAAATAGGCTCCCAAAAAGGCCGAAGCGGTTCCTGCCCTGAAGGTGGGGCGACTTCGCTCAAGGAAAAAGATAAAAAAGCGGGTGCGGTCTAATATGCTGAACGACAAAGATAGAATATTCACGAATATCTACGGCTGGACATCGCATAGTCTGCCCGATGCGCAGGCGCGTGGTGATTGGGATGGAACGAAAGACATCCTCGTCAAGGGGCGCGACTGGATCATCGAGGAGATGAAAAAGTCTGGTTTGCGCGGGCGCGGAGGAGCGGGTTTTCCTACGGGGATGAAATGGTCGTTCATGCCAAAGGTCTCCGATGGGCGGCCACATTATCTTGTCATCAACGCCGACGAATCCGAGCCGGGAACCTGCAAAGACCGCGATATTTTGCGCTATGAGCCGCATAAATTGCTGGAAGGCGCGCTGATCGCCGGGTTCGCCATGGGCGCGAACAGGGCCTATATCTATATCCGGGGCGAATTTTACAACGAAGGGTCGACGCTGTGGCAGGCGGTGCATGAGGCCTATGATAAGGGCTTTCTCGGTAAAAACGCCGCCGGGTCGGGATGGGATTTTGATGTCGTCGTCCACCGGGGCGCGGGCGCCTATATCTGCGGCGAGGAAACCGCGTTGATCGAAAGTTTAGAGGGCAACAAGGGCCAGCCGCGCAACAAGCCGCCATTTCCGGCGATGGCGGGGCTTTATTCCTGCCCCACCACGGTCAATAATGTGGAAACCATTGCTGTTGTGCCGACGATTTTGCGCCGGGGCGGGGAGTGGTTTTCAAAAATCGGCCTTAACGAGAAAAACGCCGGGACGAAATTGTTCTGCATTTCTGGTCATGTGAACCAGCCCTGCAACGTTGAAGAATCGATGGGGATTTCCTTAAAGGAACTCATCGAAAAACATTGCGGTGGTGTGCGCGGCGGGTGGGACAATTTAAAGGCCGTCATCCCCGGCGGATCATCCACGCCGATGCTGCCCAAATCAATCTGCGACACTGTAGCCATGGATTTTGATTCCCTGCGCGCCGCGGGAAGCGGCCTCGGTACGGCTGGCGTTATCGTTATGGATCAATCGACCGATATTATCTACGCGATTGCTCGTCTGTCCTATTTCTACAAGCATGAAAGCTGCGGCCAGTGTACGCCCTGCCGCGAGGGAGCCGGGTGGCTCTGGCGCACCATGACCCGCATGGTGAAGGGTCAGGCCAGTGTGGAGGAAATCGACATGCTCTGGGATGTGACCAAGGAGATTGAGGGGCACACAATCTGCGCCCTCGGCGACGCTGCCGCATGGCCGGTTCAGGGCCTTATCCGCCATTTCCGCCCCGAAATGGAAGAACGTATAGCCATGTATCGCCGCAGAGCCGCTTAACCATAAAACTTGACTTTTCATAAATATAATTCTATAGTCCCCCAGAATTTCAATGGAGGGACTTACAGTGAAAAAGCTAACTTTTGCTTCAGAATCTGACGCTCTAGACGCGGCCGAAACAAGCTTACGCAATGTAAAAAACACAGAACATAAACTAAAAGGCATGGCAAAATTAGTGGCCGCAGGCATGTTCATGCTAGCGACAAGCTACACATCGCTTGAGTTTAACGAAGACATTAGCGATGCGTCCATCAGTAAAAATCCTGATGCCACATACTCCGCCAGCGAACTGGATAAAAGACACGATCACCAATGGGAGATGTTGGGTGATTTCACCCTGACTGCAGGCTTTGGCATCGCCGCACTGGGGTTTGGTGTCTGGGGCGCAAACAGTTTTGAACGAGCCTCAAAACACAAACACGGAGAAATCCAATACAGCAAGAAATATATCGACCGTTACGCCAGAGAAAACGGTTTCCTGAATTACACAAACGAAGTCTAGCCCACAAAATACCGCGCCGCATTTTTAAAAATGGCGATACCGTCCGCTTCTTCGGGCAATGTCTTGCCTTCACGCTGTGCCCGGTCTTTCAGGCGGTCGTAATCGTCACGTTGCCAGGTAAACATGCCGCGCTCGGGGTGGGGCATCAGGGCGAGTACCCGCCCCGTTTCATCGGTAATCCCGGCAATATCGTCCAGTGATCCGTTGGGGTTATAGGGAAATTCGCTGTTGGCGGACTTTCCATCCTTGATATATTGAAGTGCAATCTGCCCGTTTTTCTTCAGTGTCTCCAGAACGCCATCATCCATCATAAACCGCCCTTCGCCATGCGCGACGGGGATGTGCATCTTGTCAATTCCGGCCATCCACGGGGATTTTGTGGCGGCGGTTTTCACGTCCACCCATCGGCACTGATACCGGGCACTAGCGTTATAGGTCACGGCCACGGTGCGTTCGCCGTATTTCCCGTCAATTCCCGGAACAAGGCCAAGATTGGAGAGAATCTGGCAACCGTTGCAGATGCCGATAGTAAGGGTATCGCGCTCCACAAACCGGCGCAGATGATCCCAAAGTGATAACTTCATCTTTTGCGCGAAGGCATTGCCCGAACCCGTGTCATCGCCATAGGAAAACCCGCCCGGTACGGCGAGGATTTGAACCGATTCCAGCTCCCGCGGCGCGTCAATCAGGTCATTGATATGCCGAATGACCCCCTTGACCCCAGCCCTGTCAAAGGCATGGAGGGTCTCTTCCTCGCAGTTAAGGCCGTAGCCGGATAATACTAAAACGCTGGCTGTCATCCTAATAATCCCTCAAAGGCGCCTTATACGCTTCATCCAGTTTTTTAATATCAATCTGTACTGTGTTTTTAATATTCAGTTTTTCGGTATAGGCAACAGACCCGATATAGTGCACATGGCCAAAGCCGGAAAATGTTTTCTCAAACGCCTTTTTATTCTGCGGCGCAACGGTAACAACAATGCGCCCCGGGCTTTCGGAATAGAGAGCCTTGTCGGCGCGAAGGCCAATATGTCCAAGATCAATGTCCAATCCCATCTGTCCCGCAATCGCCATTTTTGCCAGCGCGACACCTAAACCGCCGTGATTGACGCCCATCCCGGACGCAATCAAGCGGTCACGCGAAGCCCGGCCATAAAGGGCGTAAAGTTGCCTGTTGCGGGGGCCATCGACCTGCGGCACGTTGCTGCCGAGTTGTCCGTTCTGGTCGTAATATTCGCTTCCGCCCAATTCATCCTTCGTCTCTCCCAAAAGATAGACAAGATCGCCAACCTCTTTCGGAGCCATCGAAATAGAGTTTTCAATATTCTGGATCACGCCGATGGAAGAGACGAGGAGTGTCGGCGGCGCAGAAATCTTGACCGGAAGTCCATCCTTATCAAAGCCTTTAAAGTCATTGAACATGCTGTCCTTTCCTGAGATGAAAGGTGTACCGTAGAGAACTGCTAAATCATAAATTGCCTCGACAGAGCGTTTCAACTGACCCAGTCTCTCCGGTTCATCCGAGGAGCACCAGCAGAAATTATCCAACAAGGCGAGGTGATTAAAATCCACGCCCGCCGCCACGGCATTCCGCACCGCCATATCCAGCGCATTCGCCGCCATGGCATAGGTGTCAATATCGCTATAACGGGGAACAAGCCCCTGCGACAGGACAACCCCCTTGGGTGAGGTCAAAACGGGTTTCGTGACGCTGGCCTCGGCATAAACCCGCCCCGGCCCCTGAAGCGGCCCTAACACTGCCGAGCCTTGAACATTATGGTCATACTGTGTGGCGATGAATTCCTTGGAACAGATATTAAGGCGGGACAGCATCGTCTGAAGCATTGCGCCGTGATCGTTTGGCTCTTTCAGGTCGGGTTCCGGTGCGCCCTTTAAAACATAGGTGGTTTTAAGAGGCGTTTCAGGAATTCCGTCATGGAGGAAGTCCATCGACATATCCATGATGGTTTCGCCATGCCATGTAATCTGGCTGCGCCCCGTATCGGTGAATGTTCCAACGACGGTTGCCTCCACCCCGCGTCGGGCGAGAAAAGCGATCAGTTCCTTTGTATGTTTTTCTGGAACGGCCAGCGTCATGCGCTCTTGGCTTTCTGAAATCCAGATTTCCCATGGCGCCATGCCGGGGTATTTCAGCGGCACGTTTTCCAGTTCAATGTGAAAGCCGCCGGATTGCCCAGCCATTTCACCAACCGACGATGACAATCCGCCAGCGCCGTTATCGGTGATGGCATTGTATAATCCCTTGTCCCGAAGTTCCTTGACGATGGCATCAGACATTTTTTTCTGGGTGATAGGGTCGCCGATCTGAACGGCGGTGGCGGGCGATCCTTCGTCCAGCGCGACAGAGGAAAAAGTTGCGCCGTGGATGCCATCGCGCCCGACACGTCCGCCAGCCATGATGATTTTATCACCCGGTAAAGCCCGTTTTTCGTGAGAGGGTGCGCCGTTGATGGTGCGGGGGATCAGGCCGATCGTGCCGACAAAAACAAGGGGTTTGCCGACGAAACGGTCATCGAAATAGAC
>JBASFN010000200.1:0-6074 GCA_049653045.1 Alphaproteobacteria bacterium | reverse complement strand
GTCGAGGGGATTGAACCCAACCTGCCCAGAATTAAGGAATTGATGGAAAATTCGCTGATGCTGGTGACCTCGCTCAACCCGCATATCGGCTATGATAACGCCGCGAAAATCGCCAAGAAGGCGCATGCGGATAATACATCGCTGAAGGCCGCCGGGATTGCCCTCGGCCTTTTGACCGCCGAACAATTCGATCAATGGGTTCGCCCGGAAGACATGATTAAGCCGAAATAGTTTTACGAAAAACTTGACTTGATGGGGTTGTTTTTCGTAATAATACCCCATGGCGGATAATATTGCTTATTTCAATGCTTGCGCGGCGGAGTTCGATGGCGAGTCGGCACGAAACGCAGCGTATTATCTGGACTTAACAAATCAACATGCCGGAATGATCCCTCCAAGGGGTAAGAATAGCCTGTTGGATGTCGGCTGTGGCCCCGGTCATTTGCTGGCTCAGTTTAAAAAGACACACACAAACTGGGACGTTTATGGCCTTGATGGCTCTGAACAGATGCTCGCCCTCTGCAAAGAAAAAACCATACCGGGGCTTTCCTTAAGTAAAATCAACCTTGAGAAAAACAGGCTTTCCTTCCCTGATGGGAAATTTGACCTTGTGATTTCCTACGCAACGCTTGAATATATCAATACGGCCTGCGCGGTTATCTCGGATATGTTGCGCGTGACAAAGCCGGGAGGACGGGTTTTGTTTTCCTGTCTTTTGAACGGAGAAGAAGGGGAAAGCCCGTTTGAAAGCACGGAGGGCGATTTCCCGGATAAAGCAATATTTAACCCCGCTTCGTACAGCTATCCTGAACAGATGATTTATGACGCGGTTTACCCTGCGCGACAAATTCGAGCCAAAAAATATGATACGCTGGCCTTTCCAAACCTAGAGGATTCAAGGCATTCTCTGTTTGAACTGATTAAATAACCCCAAATTGTTTCACATGAAAAAACGATCTGTCAGCATCATGGGTCACCGCACCAGCGTCTCGCTGGAGGCGGAATTCTGGGCAGAATTAAAGGATTTGGCGGACAAAGAGGGGCTGTCGCTGAACGGACTCGTTGCCCGGATCGACAAGAACCGCGTGGGGAACCTTTCCAGTGCCCTAAGGCTCTACGTACTCTCCAGCCTTAAAAAACCCTGATTTATCAATTCCCAAGCAAGCCTTTCAAAACGCCCTGGATCGCCTCATCCCGGATGACTTCCTCCGGGCGACGCTGATCAGCGGGCGGCGCGGCCTCTTGCTGAACCGGTTGAACCGGCTGAACCGGGGTTGCGCCGCCTTGCGTTTCCACAGGCGCGGGAGCAACGCCGCCCTCCTCGCCCGCCGCCGGAGCGGGAAGGCCGAGTTTCTCGCCGAATTGTTTCGTAATAAGCTTCTCCAGCTTGCGGTTCAATTTCCGCTGGACGTAGTCATTCAAAACACCCTGACCAAAGGTCTGGCCGGGGTTATCGAGCGAGCCGGAGATTTTCACCGTAAAGGGCGGGACATCCGGGGTTTGCTTCAGGGTGATGTTATGATTTGTGGCCAAAGTCCATGCCGGGAGATTGATAGTCCCCGTCGTCGCCAGCAAGGCGGTTGGTCCGTCAAGATCGAGCTTGCTGAGATTTACAACGCCCTGCGACACGGTGTAGTTACCATTCAGCGTGTCGAAGGCGGTGCTGCCGCCCTTTAAAGTCCCTTGAAACAGACCGCTTAATGTTTCGGCGGGCTTGTTTTCATCCGACAGAGCCTTTCCGAAACGGGCGAGATCGAACCCATCCAGAACGATGTCATTGCCCTTGATAACGCCTGTGCCGCTCAAGCCCGACACCAGAGCCTTTTGGCTACCGCCTGTGCTTTTGAGGGTGGTTTCAAGATTGACCTTTCCCGTACCGCGAACAAGGCGCGTCCCCCGCGCCAGCGATGCGGCCAGTTCCTCAACCGAAACATCGGAAAATTTTGCGACGCCCTCGATGGCCATCGGCCCCTTGCCCGCGTTCGAGTTCATAACACCGCTCATCGACGCATTGCCGCCATAGAGACCGCTTTCCATCTGCCGGATCTGCAACGTGCCGTTTTTCAGGTCAAAGCTCAGAACGGGCTGCTTGAACGACCATGTTTCATAGGTGATCGACTTGGCCTTGATCGACAGATCGGCATCAAAGCCGTTCATCCATGACACGTCCATCGGCGCATCCGACCACTTCCCGGCCGCCCGCGCCTGCGCCACTTTGCCCCCGGAGACAAGGACGAGATCACCGAAAGACAGATCGCCCTTGATCGCCGGCTTTGCCGCGCCTTGATCGATCGTCAAATTGCCGGACAACGACGCCCCCGCCAGATCGGCCTTGATATTGCGAAGTGTATGGGTTTTGCCTTGCGTGTCGATCTCGGCATAGAAATCGAGCGGTTTCTGCCACGAGGCATATTGCGGCGATTCAGGCGCAAAAATCCGCAGCGCCTCCGCCATATTGCCGTGCTTGACCTGCACGGTCATGCCACTGATTTTTACCTCGCCCATCGGGTTGGCCACATCGCCGCTTGCAATAAATTCGCCGCCCAAGGCCTTCACCGCCGCCTTCATCGCCAGTTTGTTCATATCGCCGGACAACGACGTATTTACAGACGCGCTGCTGATGTTTTGCGGCAAGGTGGCCGGGTCAATCCCCGCCATTTTCGCAACGCCTTTTACATCGTTTGATTGCCCGGTCAATTTAACATCAATGGCTTTCAAGTCTTTCAGGTCGCCAATGCCACCCTCCATGATGAAGGACGACCCGGCAAAATTCTGCGCCGACAGATTTGTGAATTTAAGGGAATTCTGACGCACGGTGCCTTGCGCCCGGAGACCCTTGATAGCCTGTCCCTGCCACATGGCGTCCTGTGCGCCGATGTCAAAATCAACATCATAGGGCAGAGAAAATTCGCGCAAGGCTTGCTCGGGAGATTTTTGCGGTGTTTTGGGATCGCCGCCGAATTTCTTAATTAGATCATCAAAATCAAGCTTGTCCGCCGCAACATCAATCGCCAATGCCGGGCGCGAGCCGCGTGGAGAATAGGCCACATCCACTTGCGCGTTCATTTCGCCAAGGCGCACCGTCGCCGATTTCATCTCAAGCAGTTGTGGAGTCACGACAATCTGACCGTTGATTTTTCCGGTTTTAAACGAGGAAAGCGCAGGATTTTTAATGCCCATTGCCTCGGCCGTCTGAGCGATGTTTTGGGTCTCGGCACTGATTTTCCCGACCAAGGACGGATCAGAGTAAATCTCCGCCCCTGTTTTAGAGAGGGATTTCGAGGCGAATTTCATCTCCGCCGCCAGATCGATTTTTCCCTTGCCCGGAATTTCATTTGCTGCAAAAACAGCCGCAAATTCACTGCCGGACTTTGCAAACTTTGCCGTGACATCGCGGTAGGTCTGACCCTGCATGATAATGGAGGGAAACGAGAAGGCCAGATCAACCTCAAAGGCGGCGGGGAGTTCAATCGTCGGCGGCAGGAACCCTGCGCCAGTCTCTTTTCTATTGCCTGCACCCGATTTCATCAGGCTGTCGATATTGAGCGGCTTGTTGCCAGCCAGCTTTCCCGTCACCTTGACAGGAGAAAATGTTGCGGCAACGTCGCCCTTAAACTCAGACCCAAGCGCGGCAAGGGTCATTTCCTTGAATTCAACGCGGGACTTTGATCCGGTGACAATTCCCTTAATGGTCGCTGAATCCTCCCCGGCGTTAAAGTTGGCGTTTGTCAGTTTGTCCTTCAGACCCGCTACAGTGATCTCGGCCTCGCCCTGCACATCATAAGGATCGCTCAAACCGACGACACCAGCATAAGTGACGTTCACATTCAGGGGCTGCGCTTCGGCATCAAAATTCACGGCGACAGAACCGGACTCCGCCAGAAGCTTTCCGGTTTTGCCCTTGATTTTCAGAGCTTGCCCCTCTGCGCTCGCGCTTCCATCAAGACGGAAAGGGCCTTGCAGGCTGTCCGCACTCAAATCCACATCAATATCGCTGATTTCAAGGGGTTTTTCCGATTTGCCGTCACGGTAAATGAACTTGCCGTTTTTAATACGCACGTCGCGCAACGCAATGGAGGGTGTCGAATTGCTGCCTTCCGCCGATGGATTTTTTTGCGTTAATGCCTGTAATTCCGGGGTCATCCAGTTTGGCTTGCCGTCGCGGAACACCTCAAGCGCGATGTCCGGCTCTACAAGATTGATGGAACTGAAATCCACCTTTCCCGATAAAAGCGGCATCAGGGCAATGTTAATATCCAGCCTCTTTACCCGGATCAGGTGATCCTCTTTTGACCCTTCTGGTGACGCAATCGTAACATTTTCAACATAAATACGGGGCGATGGGATAATGCTTAGACCCAGATCGCCCTCAAGCGCGAGGGTAAGACCCGTCATTTGTTTAACCTGATCGACGGCCTGAGGCTTGTACTTGCTCCAGTTGACGAAATTTGGGGCTATGAGCGCACTCAGAATAAAAGCGGCCACAAGGAAAACAGGCAAAATAATATACAGGCGTTTCACAGCAAACCTCATCATAGGATTTCAAGGATTATATAATTTATACAAGCAAATAGAGCACAAGCGCAAGAAGGCAATCATGCGAAAACGATACGTTTTTAAAGCAACAAAACCTGCGAAAAAACAGGCAGTTACGCCATATACTGGCCACCATTGGCGGCGATGGTGGCTCCGGTGATGAAGGCCGCCTTTTCAGAGGTCAAAAATGACACAAGGGCGGCAATCTCATCGGGCTGCCCCATGCGGGCGACCGGAATCTGGCGGATGATGCTCTCGAGCACTTCCGGCCTGATGGCGGCGGTCATGTCGGTTTCAACATAACCGGGGCAGATGGCGTTGACCGTGATGCCCTTGGCGGCGGCCTCAAGCGCGAGTGCCTTTGTGAACCCCAAAAGACCCGCCTTCGCCGCCGAATAATTCACCTGCCCGAATTGCCCCTTTTGCCCGTTGATTGAGCTGATATTCACAATCCGTCCAAAGCTGCGCTCCCGCATGCCATTGATAACGCTCCGGCACATATTGAAACAGGAAGAAAGATTTGTATCGACAACATCATGCCAGTTTTTCGGATCCATCTTGTGGAGTACGCCGTCGCGGGTTATCCCGGCGTTATTCACAAGGATACCCACTGACCCAAGATCGCTTTCGATTTGCGCCACGCCCTTTTCGCAGGCCACATAATCGGCCACGTCGAATTTATAGGCCGCGCCGCCGGTTTCCTTGCGAAAGCCTTCCGCCGCCTCTTCGTTGCCGTGGTAAATGGCCGCGACCTTATGGCCGTCCTTTAACAGAGCCTTTGAAATGGCAAGGCCGATGCCCCGCGTTCCGCCCGTAACAATCGCAACAGTCATATTATGCAACCTCTTTCCAATCCATCGAGTCATCCCGTTCAACGCACAAGGCAATGCCCATGCCGCCGCCAATGCACAGCGTCGCCAGACCTTTTCGACTTTTACGCCGCGCCATTTCATGCAGCAAAGTCACCAGAACCCGCGTGCCGCTTGCGCCGATCGGGTGGCCAAGGGCAATCGCCCCGCCATTGACGTTGGTCTTGGCCGGATCGAACCCGACCTCCTTCATCACGCAGCAGGCTTGCGCCGCAAACGCCTCGTTCGATTCAACGAGATCAAGATCAGAGACTTTCCAGCCTGCCTTTTTCAAGGCTGCCTGCGTCGCCGGAACAGGACCGGTTCCCATGACCGCAGGATCAACCCCCGCCGTCGCCCAGGATGCAATTTTTGCAAAGGGTTTCAGGCCGCGCTTTTTAGCCTCGCTCGCCCGCATCAAAAGAACCACCGCCGCGCCATCGTTCAGACCCGACGCATTGCCCGCCGTGACCGTGCCGTCCTTTTTAAAGGCCGGTTTTAATTTCCCAAGAGCATCGGCCGTGACACCCGCACGGGGGAATTCATCCTGCTCGACGACGATTGTTTCCTTCCGCCCCTGAATAGAGACAGGCACGATTTCCGATTTGAACTTTCCGGCCTTGATTGCGGCCTCCGCCCGGTTCTGGGACTGCGCGGCAAATTCATCCTGCTGCGCCCGGGTTACCTGAT
>JBASFN010000199.1:0-4108 GCA_049653045.1 Alphaproteobacteria bacterium | reverse complement strand
GTGCTCCAATCCCTATGGGATATGCTGAATAAAAAACAGGGGGTCGGCACGGCGGAAATCGATGCGGCTCTCCGGTTTCTCGAAGACAAATCAACCAACGGAAAGGCTCCTAAGCACCAGATGAACGACAGCACCCTTGCCATCCAGACCCGGAAGAAAACCATATCGCCGCGCTCGCCCAATCAGGCACTCTATATTAAGGCGGTGCAAGATAACGCGATGGTGTTTGGTCTTGGCCCGGCGGGTACGGGAAAAACCTATCTGGCCGTTTCTATTGCCGTCTCCATGTTTTTAAGCGGCGAGGTTGAACGATTGATTTTCTGCCGCCCTGCGGTGGAGGCCGGCGAGCGTCTTGGATTTCTGCCCGGCGACATGAAGGAAAAAGTCGATCCGTACTTGCGCCCTATCTATGACGCGCTTCAGGATATGATGCCCGCCGATATGCTGGTCAAGAAAATGGAAACCGGAGAAATTGAAGTCGCCCCTCTGGCCTTTATGCGCGGACGCACGCTCAGCAACGCCTTTGTCATTTTGGACGAGGCGCAGAACACCACCTGCACACAGATGAAAATGTTTCTGACGCGGATGGGGGAATCCTCGCGTATGGTGATTACGGGCGACATCAGCCAGACCGACTTACCCGTTGGCATAAAATCAGGCCTGCGCGACGCCGTGGAAATTCTGCAGGATGAGAGCGAGATTAAATTCATCCATTTCAATGATGGCGATGTCATTCGCCACCCCCTCGTCGGTAAAATCGTCAGAGCCTATGACCGGAAGAAATAAAGTACAGTCGCCCCCCGCCGAGATTATCGCGGAGGTCAGCACCTTGTGTGATCTATGGGATGATATTACCCCGCTTCTCGAGGCTATAAAAAATGCATTGTCCAAGGCGGGCGTGTTTCAGGATTTTGATGGCAAGACGGTAGAAATCAGCATTGTGCTGGCCGACGATCCATTCGTCCAAAATTTGAATAAAACATACAGGGACAAGGACAAGTCAACCAATGTCCTCTCCTTCCCACAAGACCCGACACCGCAAGATCCTGCCCCGGCCTTGGGTGATGTGATCCTCGCTTTTGAAACCGTGAAGGCCGAAGCCGAAGAGCAGACAAAACCCTTTAATGATCATCTCTCGCATTTACTTATTCACGGGATTCTTCATTTGCTGGGGTATGACCATGAAAATGACGCGGACGCCGAAGAGATGGAAACGCTTGAAGCGACGTTGCTGGCCACGCTCGGCATAAAAAATCCATACACACCTATTGTGGATTAGGCTGCACGGTCTATTATAAGTCCCATGCCCAGTATAAAAAACAATATATCCCGGTGGATCAGGTCGCTGAAATTTTTAGGTCACGAGGCGCAGGCTAAGTCGGCTCTTGAGACGATCGAAAATCCGGCCAATGATTTTATCTCCAGCCACGAAAGATTGTTGCTTTCCAATATTCTGAAGCTTCGGGAGTTGAGAGTTGTCAATATCATGGTTCCGAGAGCCAATATTGTCGCGGTTGAAGAAAATACAACGCCGCAGGAATTACTCAATCTTCTGGCCGAGCGGCAGTTCAGCCGTTTTCCTGTTTACCGTGAAACATTGGATAATGTGATCGGCACAATTCACGTCAAGGATGTGGTGGCGGCTTTGGCGCGTGGTGAACAGCCCATGATCGCAAAAATGATTACAGATGTGCCGATCGTATCGCCGGCGATGTCTATTTTGAATCTCTTGCTCAAGATGCGCCAGATGAGTCGCCATGTCGCCTTGGTGGTCGATGAATATGGCGGTATTGACGGTCTGGTGACCATCGGCAATATCATCGAATCCATCATCGGCGAAATAGATGACGAACACGCCGAGGAAGAACGCCCACGGATTGTTGTTAAAGACGACGGATCTGTCATTGTGGATGCAAGTCTGAACATCGTTGCGTTTGAGGATCGGTTCGGCACGATTTTCTCTGATGAGGAACGCGATAGCAGCGACACGCTAAGTGGTCTGGTCATTTCAATGGCGGGGCGCATTCCGGCGCGAGGCGAAATATTAACTCATACGCCAACCGGCATGGTGTTTGAGATACTGGATGCCGATCCGCGCAGGATTAACCTGATTCGTGTACAGCACGTCCCCTCGCGCTCGGAGTAGGCTGTTGAATTTATCCTCGCCAATGAACAAGCCTTTTATCATGGCCTTTGCCAGCCTGTTTCTGGGAATGCTGGGGTCGCTCGGCATGGCGCCGTATAATATCTGGCCTATCCTGTTACTAAGCCTTTCGGGATTTTACCTGATCCTAAATCAGTCAAAATCAGTGCGCGGCAGTTTTTTTTATGGCTGGCTGTTCGGGTTTGGTTATTTTTTCGCCGGATTGTTCTGGGTGAAAAATGCCCTGCTGGTCGATGGCAATCCCTTTTCATGGATATGGCCTTTGGCGGTGGCTGGCCTACCCTCTTTACTGGCTTTTTTTACCGGAGTTCCAACAGCGATTGCCAAGCGTCTTGCCCCCCTTGATAAGGCCCATGGGTTTTTGTCGTTGACCGCCTGCATGGCAGCAGGGGAATGGCTGCGCGGATTTGTTTTTACCGGGTATCCGTGGAATTTATACGGTTATACCTGGGCGGATTTCCTGCCAATGGTTCAGACGGTGGCCGTTGGTAATATTTACTACCTGACATGGATGACGATTTTCTGGTTTTGCCTGCCGGGATTTTGGCTGTTGGATCACAAAAATATCTCAAAGAGTAAAAAAATACTTGGTGTTTTTGCACTTGTCAGTTTTTGCGCCTGCGCCCTGTTTGGATATTGGCGGCTGCAAACTCCGGTGACGTACAGGGATGATGTTGCAATCCGTATCGTCCAGCCCAATATTCCGCAATCTGAAAAATGGGACAGAAAAAAGACAGCCGCGCATTTTGACAAAATTATTGAGTTGTCGCGGAACAAAGATGGCGCGCCGGGAAAGGTTATTATCGTCTGGCCGGAAACAGCTCTTGGTTATTGGACGGTCGAAGATCCGATTTCCATGGCGCGGATTACAGAGATGCTGAAAACATATCCGGATGGAGCCGTTCTGCTCACCGGTCTGCTAAGGGTGGAGCGCGAAAAACCCGCCTATTATAATTCCATGGTGATGATCGATAGCGACGGGATCATCTCCAACATTTACGATAAAAGTCACCTTGTCCCGTTTGGCGAATATATACCGTTCAAAAAATGGATACCTCTTGAGCCTGTTGTGAAGTTCAACGGCTTTGCCTCCGGGGACGGTGCAAAAACTTTTGAGGCTCTGGGCATTAAATACAGCCCCATTATTTGTTACGAGGTCATCTTTCCCGGTAAAATCGTTTCACAGGAAGATGAGTTTCCAGACGTACTTATCAATATCACCAACGATGCGTGGTACGGCTTCAGCGCGGGGCCGCACCAGCACTTTACCCAAGCCGTCTTTAGGGCGGTGGAAGAAGGAATTCCAATGGTTAGAGCCGCCAATACAGGCACAAGCGGGATCATCACCCCCCTCGGCCAAGTATATGAAAAATCTAACCTTTTCAGTGATTACGAAAAAAAGCTTGCAATTCCTTCCCATAATGTGCTGTTTAAACACAACGTCTGGTTTAAGGAGTTCGCTTTTATTATCCTTATACTAGCAACAATTTCTTCGAGTTACTTGAGGGAAAGAAAAAAGTATTAAGTGCGTTGGGGTTTATTTTGTAATTAGTCGAAACTTTTTGCACACGAATGTAGTCAAATCGTTTCATCGCGCATAATATGACAGGCAGTTGCGATTCAATATACTAAGCCGCCGCCTGTGGAAAGAGATTGTAATGACCCCGCACGCTAAAAAAACAAAAGGCACACCTGACCCCGTGGATGTCCATGTTGGTCAGAGACTCCGTGTCCGGCGCTCTCTTCTTGGCATGAGTCAGGAAAAGCTTGCTGATTCCATCGGCTTAACGTTTCAACAAATTCAGAAATATGAACGGGGTATGAACCGCATCAGCGCGGGTCGCCTGTTTCAATTCAGTAAAGTCTTGAGCGTTCCGATTACTTACTTTTACGATCAAATATCATCGCCGTTAAAAACCGGGACGGCTCCGATTGCTTACGGAG
>JBASFN010000198.1:0-4623 GCA_049653045.1 Alphaproteobacteria bacterium | reverse complement strand
ATAACTATCCATGATGGATAACCAGTTTTTATTGCTGAGAGATCTTCGGTTTTGGCCGCTTTTTGTGACCCAGTTTTTGGGCGCGTTTAACGATAATCTTTATAAGACTTCGGTGAGTGTTCTTGTGGCCTATGGGCTGTGGGATGTGGGGGCGTGGAAGCCGGAGATATTGGTTAGTCTGGCGGCGGGGTTGTTTATTCTGCCGTTTATTTTGTTTGCGCCTTTGGCCGGGCAGTTGGCGGATAAATATGCCAAGGATCGGTTGATCCGGATTATCAAGATGTTCGAGATTGGGATTGTTTTGGGCGCGGCGCTGGGTCTCTGGCTGCATTCGGTTCCGGTTTTGCTTGTTGTGCTGTTTGCGTTCGGGACGCATTCGGCGTTTTTTAGTCCGTGCAAGTTTTCTCTCCTGCCGCAGCATTTAGAGGGGCATGAATTGATCGCGGGGAATGGGCTGGTCAATACGGGGACGTATCTGGCGATTTTGCTGGGGAATATCGTCGGCGGATTGCTGGCGGTTTCGGGGGTGGGGTTGGCGGTTGTTTACGCGGTTTTGCTGGTTTGCGCGGTGGCGGGGCTGGCGGCCAGTTTTTTTATTCCCCTCGCGCCCGCGCCCGCGCCGGGGTTGTTACTGAATTTTAATGTGGCGGGGGAGGCGTTTCAGTCGATTGGTTTTGCGCGGGGGCAGGGTAAGGGGATTTTTACGGCGATGCTGGGGAGCGCGTGGTTTTTCTTCGTCGGGGCGATGGTGATTTCGCAGTTGCCCAATTACACCAAGCAGGTTTTGGGTGCGGATACTGTGGTGCTGACGTTTTTTATGACGGTGTTTTCGGTGGGGATTTCTCTGGGCGGGTTGGTCAATCACAGGATTTTGGGCGGGCGGCCCGAGGCGCGGTTTGTTCCGTGGGCCGCGCTGGCGATGGCGGTTTTTTCCTTTGACCTTGTGTTTGCCAGCCGCATTTACCATGAGATGAATTTTATATTGGGGGAGTATTTAATCGCTCTGCCGGATTTTTTGTCGGCGGGGTCGGGGTGGCGGATCGTTTTTGACCTTTTTATGATGTCGGTGGCGGCGGGGCTTTATATCGTTCCCCTGAAAGCGATTGTCCAGCACCGCGCCCCCTTTGACTCTCTTGCTAGAATTGTCGCGGCGGGGGCGTTATTGGATTCGCTGTTTATTCTGGCGTCGTCGGTTTTTGCCATCTTTATGCTGTCGTCAGGATTTGCTATAGAACATCTGTTCGGGGCGTTGGCCGTGGGCAGCTTGGGCGCAGCATTTTATTTACCCCGCCTGAATGCTTTGGGCGTGTTTAACAAGATTTTCCGGAGGCAGTATGAGTAAGCCGTTATTGGTTTTTGCGATGAAGGAAGAAAGCCAGGATGTTTTCTCCGGCTATGATGTTTTGTATTCAGGGATCGGGAAGGTCAATGCGGCGTATGCGTTGACGGCGTACTTGAAGGACAGGAAACCATCGCTTGTTGTGAATATGGGGACGGCGGGAAGTCGCAAGCATAAGGGCGGGGTGGTTGTCAGTTGCACGTCGTTCGTTCAGCGCGATATGGATGTGACGGCGTTGGGGTTTGATAAATGGAAGACGCCGTTTTCCGATGATCCGGTTGTTATCAATCACGGCGCTCGTGCGGCGGGGTTTGCGGACGGTGTTTGCGGGAGCGGCGATAATTTCGACGCGAGCGCGGGGGCGGATGATTTCGATGTCGTCGATATGGAAGCCTATGCGCTGGCCTTGATTTGCAAACGGGAGGGGGTTCCGTTTATGTGCCTTAAATATGTGTCGGACGGGGCGGATGAGGCGGCGCATAAAGATTGGAACGAGTCGCTTCGTCATGCGGCTGTGGCGCTTAAAGACGCGCTGGGGAAGGCAGGTTACTGATGATGAATAGTCGCAAAGGGACGATTATTTCCATTCTTGTCACGGTGCTTTTGACCATCGGTGGCGTGTATGTGATGAATAATCATTATTACGAACGGTTTGATAAATCGGAGCCGCCGGAGTTGCCGCTCAGCCCGGAATTGCTGGAGGATTTCGAGGGGTTGTTGAATGGGTTTTTGCGCGAGGTCGATCAGGGCGTTTTCGATTACAAGAAGGAGCGTCAAGTTCTGGTCGAGATGTTAAAGCCCGATAGTTTGCGTTTTCCGGAGTATGTCGCGGAGAATTATGATACGGCGGGGCAGATCGTTTTGTCTTTGAACAAGCGGATGGACGCAGTTTTGGGGATGTTTTCTGCGGCGGATCAGAAGGTGAAAGACAGGTTGCTTCAGGAGCCGGAAAGTTCGCGGGATAGAATTTTGGCGCGGTGGGATAATCTGGTTTTGACGCATGGCGGGTTTTATCAGGTGTATTTTGCCAATGAAAAAGAGATGCTCGGTGTTTATCTGGAGTTGATGGAGTTTTATTACGAGAAACGCATGGAGTTCGGCGTTGATGTCGATATGGATAAGATCGTGTTTAAAAATCCGGATGATGAGAAGATGCAATCCGCCTTGCGCCAGCGCATCGCGGATATTCAGAAGAAACAAAAAAACCTGTTTGTGAAGGCGAACGCCGCGCCTTAGACGTCACATAGGGTGTTGTGGGTTCCGTCGCAGTAGGGCAGGTTTTTCGATTGCTTGCACATGCAGAGCCATGCCGTTCCCGGCTTTTCCGCCTTGAAGGGTAGGGATTTGAAATCGGTTCCTTTGTGCGATCCGTCGCAGAAGGGTTGTTTTTGCGAACGGCCACAGGCGCAGAAATGGTAGGTCTTGTCTTTTTCAAGATCAACTTCGGCGGGGGAGCTGCCAGCGATTTCAGGTTTTTCGGTCATGGGGTCTTTCCGGTTTTTGAGTTTTTTGTATGTATGTCACGAGTATAGTGTTTTTAGCGCGGCTTTTAAAAGGGGTTTATTGGAGCGCACGGAGGGGGTTTACTGGATCCCGGCTTTCGCCGGGATGACGAAGAGGGGGCGGTGTAAGGGGTGAGGGTGATGGGGGGAAGGTTGATTTTACTGGTTTTTATGAATTTTCTTGTGTTTGGGCCGGGTTTGTGGTTAATACCCCCCAACTGTTAGTGATCTTTGTACAGCTTTCACATCTGTCGCCCGCTGGACGGGCGAATATTTCCCAAGGGAAATATCGGCGACACTCCTCCGGGACATCGTTGCTTTTGCGGGAGTTCAGTCCAACGCATTTGGCGTCGGAACAAGGCTCTCGTAATGCAACCCAAGGCTCTCGCGCCGGAAAATTCCGGCGGGGTCTTTATATTTGTGAAAGAAAAATACAATGGAAAATTTCTCCGAACTTAACTTGCCTCAGGAAATTCTGGCTACTCTCGAAAAGATGCAGTTTTCTGCGCCGACGCCGATTCAGGCGCAGGCCATTCCGTTTGCCCTTGAGGGGCGCGATATTCTGGGGTCGGCTCAGACCGGGACTGGAAAAACCGCAGCGTTCACCATTCCGATGGTCGCGCATATGATGAAATCACCCACCAGCATGTCGGTTGTTTTGACGCCGACTCGTGAGTTGGCCGTTCAGGTGATGCAGACGATTAAAAAATTGCTCGGGCATAATTCGCCTATTCGCACGGCTTTGTTGATCGGCGGTGAAAATATGTTCCGCCAGTTCAGCCAACTGGAAGATGGTGCCCGTATTATTGTCGGGACGCCGGGGCGTATCAACGATCACCTTGCCCGCCGGAGTTTGAAACTGGATAGGGCGGATTTTCTCATCCTCGATGAAACGGACAGGATGCTGGATATGGGGTTTGGCGTGCAGATCGATAAAATTTTGACCCATATGACAGGATCGCGTCAGACTTTGATGTTCTCGGCGACGTTGCCGCGCCACATTATCAATCTGGCTGAGAAATATACCAAGAACGCGCAGCGCGTTGCCGTGGGATCGACGACGCAGCCGATTAAGGCAATCAAGCAGGAGATGATCCGGGTTTCGCAAGGTGAAAAATATGCGAAGCTGACGGAGTTGCTGGATGCGCGGAGCGGATCGGTTATCGTTTTTGTTCGTACAAAACACGGGGCGGATCGTTTGGCGCAGAAGTTAGACCGTGAAAACCACAGCGCGGATGCGATTCATGGTGATCTTCGCCAGAACCGCCGCGATAAGGTTATTCGTCTGTTCCGTGAAAAGAAATGCCGTATTCTCGTGGCGACGGATGTTGCCGCACGCGGGCTTGACGTTCCGCATATCGAGCATGTGATTAACTATGACCTGCCGCAATGCCCGGAAGATTATATCCACCGTATCGGCCGCACAGCGCGCGCTGGGGCGGAGGGCGAGGCGATTTGTCTTGTCTCCCCCGAGGAAAACGGGAAATGGGCGGCGATTGAGCGTTTGATTAACGGCGGCGAAGGATCGTCGCAGCCGCAGCAAGGCAATCGGGGCGGGGAGCGTCGTCCGCGCCATAATGGCGGGTATGGCCGCAAGAACGAAGGCGGTTTCAAGCAAGACAGCCAGCGTAAGCCACACCGCAAGGGTCAATCATGGCAGCGCGTTTATGATGAAGAGAAGGCGCGTAAAAGTGCCTCTGGTGCTTCTGATGCGCCGCCAGCGCGGGAGCGGGATTTCAAACCGCGTAGCGAACGCCCAGACCGTGAGTTCAAGCCGCGTGG
>JBASFN010000197.1:0-2554 GCA_049653045.1 Alphaproteobacteria bacterium | reverse complement strand
CCTGGAAGTTCTTCGAAAACAGCTTCGTCATCGCCGCCGTCAACGTCGTCTTACCATGGTCAACGTGACCAATCGTTCCAATATTGCAATGCGGCTTGTCCCGCAGGAATTTCTCTTTAGACATTTTATTTCCTTACTTTTTCAGTTAGCCGGATAGGCGATTCAGCCCGACCGCGTTGAACAAAATCAACGCTTATTTAAGGAGGCTGCCCGCCAAAGTCAACGGGTTTTTATCAATCAATCCTTAGGCAAGTTCGGCTAGAAATTCTTCAGGGGTTCTGCCTGTGTTGGAGTGAATCGGCGATCCATCCGGGTTGTGCCCCGTGAGGACGATATTTCCGCCCTTTACGCTGACCTCGTTAATGATAGGCTTGTCCTGCTTGCCGTTAAACTCGGCGGTCACCTTGGCTTCAATCTCTTTTACCAGTTCCAGAATATCCATACTCAGTCCTCCGTTAAAAATGGTTTTTATATACATAACCAACGGAAGTGGCAAGGGCTTTATATCTGGCTTTTCAAGACAACCAGTGCCATGGCGCAGGCGACAATACCAAGGCCGGAGAGAATATCGCCTTCGGCCTTGATCCCGCGTAGCTTGTAATAACCGAGGATCATCACTGAATCGAGCGCGATCACCGCCGGAAGGTAGGCCGGGTTATCGACATAATAAAAGGACGTGAACTTTAGCATAATCGCCCCTGCCCCGGCTGCGCCGACGATCAATCCCTTTTGCCATGTGTCACGGGCGAAAAACGTGGCCACAGGCACAGGCCGCCGCACATGCAAATAGGCCAGCCAGAGCATCATCATCATCAAGGCCTGGAAGAAAACATAAGCGTAGCGCGCCTGAGTCATATCGGCGTGGAGTGTCAGGCTTTTGGTTAGGATCGGTCCGATGGTCGCCGCGAAAATTACGAACCAAACATCGCGGAATGTCTGCATCGTAATCTGGCATTTTTTAAGGCGCATGGCGAAAAAAGCGAAGAGGCAGAGTGTCGTGAAGATCAGCGTTGAGATCACCGGGTGCGCGGCGTATTTTTCAAACAACGCCGGATCAACCGCAAACCAGAGCAGAAAACCGATAACCGAGGCGGACGGTACAAGGCGGGAAACCGCCCCCGCGCTTGTTTTTGGGATGGCACTGAAGAAATAAACATCGCTGACAGCGTAAAGTACGGCGGTTGCCGCCAAGAGGCCAAAAAAAACCGGACTATCCGGGATGCCGTGAACCAGCATGAAGGGAAATGCCACGATCAAGGCGGCGGCCTTGTTCCAGAAGGCCAGCGCGTAGCCGTTGACCTGCAATTTTTCCTGTAACAGCATCATCGCGGCAGAAAGTGCCGCCGTACCAAGACCGAACAGGAACCAGAGGGGGATAAAGGACATCAAGCCCACTATGTACAAGAGGAATCAAAGGGCAGAAATTTGAACTTGGTTTTGATGAAATGATCCGTCAATCCGATTACTGTGTCATGGATTTCGGATTGGTCGTGGGCGAGGATGATGTGGCGTGACGTGGATTTCAGCCACGGGTCGGTGTCAATTTTATCGGTTAAATCTTTTAAGGTGGAAAAACCGTGTTTGCCCCGGTGACGATCCTGCAATGCCCAATCGCTGGTGGAGAATGTACAAAGCGAGTCGATTGATTGCGCCATTTCGGTTTCGGCGTACCAAGGAATTTTAACGCCGGGTGTGGGCAGGGGCGTATAGCCGAGCGATTTCAGGATTTCCTGAATTTTCCTTTTGTGCGCGATTTGATTTTCATCGGGGATTTTCGGGATATGGCCAAGGCCGCCTTGCAGCAATTCGCGGTGGGCGGTGGCGTGCTCTTCTTTTAATCCTTCCGGCTCGGTAAAGCATGGCCCCATGCCGCGATCCATATAGGGGAAGCGGAAATATTTTCCGGGGCGTTTGACCCCTGCCCTTTGGTACAGGCGTTCGAGGATTTCATCGGTTCTGGCGATTTCGCCTTGCATTTCAGTCAAGGTTAGTTGCGAGGCACGGCGGTGGCTGTAAGTGTGGTTGGCCATGATAAAGCCTCGTTCGATGCCGTATAACACGGCTTCGGGGCGAGCATCCATGTTGTCGCCGCGGTTGAAAAAGACGGCGGGGATTTTGCGTTTGTGCAAGAAATCCACCAGCGCGGTGAATGTTTCCGAGGGGCCGTCGTCGATGGTGAGGTAGGCTTCAGGCATCGGCGGCTCTTAGCAATCCGTGGAGGGATAAATATGGGTCGGTGATGTGTGTGACCGGGGTTTGTTCGAGGGATTTTTTGACCGAAGGGACAAAATCACCAGCAAAATATTTTTCGAAGCGTGCGAGATCGAGTTTGTTTTTTTCGGCGAGGCGATCCAGAACGCCGCCGGTAAGATAGAGGCCGCCATACGCGCCCGCACCGACGGTGACCGTGGCCGCAAACAAACCAAAAAATTCATGGAACAGGCGCACGCTTTCCCTGACCGCGAGGCTTTTTTCCAACGTCATCATGTCTTCGGCGGTTGTGGCTATTTGCGTTTCATCACTTAAAGAACAGAGCGCGGCATAGAGATTGAAC
>JBASFN010000196.1:0-5311 GCA_049653045.1 Alphaproteobacteria bacterium | reverse complement strand
CCTGGAAGTTCTTCGAAAACAGCTTCGTCATCGCCGCCGTCAACGTCGTCTTACCATGGTCAACGTGACCAATCGTTCCAATATTGCAATGCGGCTTGTCCCGCAGGAATTTCTCTTTAGACATTTTTCATTCTCCTTTTAAAACTTTTCAATTCAAATTCTTTTCATTAACCAGCCAGTTTTGCTTTAACCTCTTCGGCCACGTTCGCCGGAACAGGCGCGTAGTGATCGAACAGCATCGTGTATTGGGCACGGCCTTGAGACATCGAACGCAGCGTGTTGATGTAGCCGAACATCGAGGCCAGCGGGACGAGAGCCATAACGACCTTCGCGTTGCCTCGGTCTTCCATGTTGCTGATCTGGCCACGACGCGAGTTCAGGTCGCCGATGACATCGCCCATATATTCTTCGGGCGTGACGACCTCGACTTTCATCATAGGCTCCAGCAGTTGGGGGCCGGCCTTGGCAATACCTTCTTTGAACGCCGCTTTTGCCGCGATTTCGAAGGCCAGTGCCGAGGAGTCAACATCGTGGTACGATCCGTCGATCAGCGATACTTTGAAATCCACCACCGGGAAGCCGGCGATAATTCCGGTTTCGCGTGCCATATCCAGACCCTTGATAACGCCGGGGATGTATTCTTTTGGAATGGCACCTCCGACGATTTCGTTCAGGAATTCATAGCCTTTGCCGGATTCGTTTGGTTCGAACACCACCGTCATTTTTGCGAACTGACCCGAACCGCCGGTTTGCTTTTTGTGGGTGTAGGTGATTTCGGCTTTTTTCGTGATGGTTTCGCGGTAGGCAACCTGCGGCGCACCGATATTTGCTTCAACCTTGAATTCGCGCTTCATACGGTCGACGAGGATGTCGAGGTGAAGCTCGCCCATTCCCTTCATAATCGTTTGGCCAGATTCATGGTCAACGGAAACGCGGAAGGACGGGTCTTCGCCAGCGAGACGTTGCAGCGCGATACCCATTTTCTCTTGGTCGGCCTTGGTTTTCGGCTCGACAGCGATCTCAATGACCGGTTCGGGGAATTCCATACGCTCCAGCACGATCGGGGTATTGGGGTCGCAAAGCGTGTCTCCCGTGGTCGTGTCTTTCAGACCGACAAGAGCCACGATGTCGCCCGCTTCGGCGGATTTGATTTCTTCGCGGTTATTGGCGTGCATGAGCAACATCCGGCCAATACGCTCTTTCTTGTCCTTAACGGAGTTGATGACGTAGGAACCAGCCTCAAGCTTGCCCGAGTAAATACGGACGAAGGTCAATGTGCCGACGAAGGGATCGTTCATAATCTTAAACGCGAGTCCTGAGAACGGCGCCATTTCGCTTGGCGGACGCGTGTCGTCCTCGTCGCTGTCGATTTTCTTGCCTTTAACATTGCCAACATCAAGCGGCGATGGCAGGAAGTCAACAACCGCATCCAGCATGGGCTGGACGCCCTTGTTCTTAAATGCGCTGCCGCACATCATGGGGATCAGCTTGAAGCCGATGGTTCCCTTGCGGATACATTTTTTCAGTGTGGCGATGTCCGGCTCCTTGCCGTTCAGATAATCTTCCATCGCTGCGTCGTCCATTTCGACGGCTTTTTCAATCAGTTTTTCGCGGTATTCTTTCGCCTTATCCACAAGGTCGGCTGGAATATCTTTAATCTGGAACGTTGCGCCCAGTGTGTCCGAATCCCAGATTGTTGCCTTCATGGTAATGAGATCAACAATACCGATAAAGTCAGATTCAATACCGATGGGAAGCGTCAAAACGGCCGGGTCGATGCCGAGGCGCTTTTTCACGCTGTCGATACAGTCGTAAAAGTTCGCGCCAATCTTATCCATTTTATTGGCGAAGATGATGCGGGGAACTTTGTATTTATCGCCCTGACGCCAGACGGTTTCGGTCTGAGGTTCAACGCCCTGGTTGCCGTCAAGAAGGCAGACCGCGCCATCGAGAACGCGCAAGGAACGCTCGACTTCAATCGTGAAGTCAACGTGACCGGGTGTGTCGATGATGTTCATGCGGAAGAGTTCGCCGGGGTGCGTGCCGTGCTCGGGACCCTTCCAGAAAGTCGTGGTCGCGGCGGAGGTGATTGTGATGCCGCGCTCCTGCTCCTGCTCCATCCAGTCCATCGTTGCCGCGCCGTCATGCACTTCGCCGATTTTGTGCGATTTTCCTGTGTAGTACAGGACGCGCTCGGTCGTCGTGGTTTTACCGGCGTCAATGTGTGCCATGATGCCGAAGTTGCGGTACTGATCTATTGGATGTGCGCGTGACATATTAAATTTTTCTCTTTCAAATTCTCTGTTGATTACCAGCGATAGTGCGCGAAGGCCTTGTTTGCCTCAGCCATTTTGTGCGTATCGTCGCGCTTTTTGATTGCGTTGCCGCGATCATTGGCCGCATCCAGAATTTCCGACGCCAGACGCTCCGTCATTGTTTTTTCAGAGCGGGCGCTTGCACCGATGATGATCCAACGGATCGCCAACGCAATACCGCGGTCATGGCGCACCTCAACGGGAACCTGATAGGTCGCGCCGCCGACGCGGCGGGAGCGCACCTCAAGCTTTGGCTTGATGCGTTTCAGGGCGCGGTGGAAAATCATCATGCCCTTGCTGGCATTGGTATCGATTTCACCTTCGCCTTCAAAATTCTGGTTTGCGCCCTTTTTCTCAAGGATTTCAAGTGCGCCATAAACGATACGTTCCGCTACGGATTTCTTGCCGCGCGTCATAACGTTGTTGATGAATTTGGACAGCACAAGATCTCCGAATTTCGGATCGGGAAGAATTTCGCGTTTATCTGCTCTGTGACGACGTGACATTAGATTGCTCTCCTATAAGCTGTATATCTGTGCATATTGTTTAACGGTCTGGTCAATATTACCCTTGTTGCCCTCGAGATAATTAGCCGCCTCGTGGGTCTGTTCAGCATTAAAATTGTAACCGCTCTTTTTTGCGGCCTCTTTAAGCTGTTCGAAAGTGGTATTATCAACCGGCATACATCCCCCTTATTTCGGACGTTTTGCGCCGTAACGGGAGCGCGATTGTTTACGGTCTTTAACGCCCTGCGTATCCAGCGTACCGCGAATGATCGTGTAGCGAACGCCGGGTAAGTCTTTAATACGACCGCCGCGCACCATCACAACCGAGTGTTCCTGTAGGTTGTGGCCTTCGCCGGGGATGTAGCAGATGACCTCCATACCGGTCGTCAGGCGAACCTTGGCCACCTTACGAAGAGCGGAGTTCGGTTTTTTCGGTGTCGTCGTGTAAACGCGGGTGCAGACGCCACGGCGCTGCGGGTTGCTTTTCAGCGCCCGGTTCTTTTTCCTGTCCACCGCCTTCTGGCGCGGTTTGCGGATAAGCTGTTGAATTGTTGGCATTAAACAAATCCCTTTAAATTAAAAAAACTTCAAAAAAACCATCCCCGGCACAGAGCCGAGGCGATATTTCGTTTTTGGATGGGGGCATTTAGCGCAGATTACATGGACGAGTCAATACAATCCATATTTTCCACAGAGCATCCGGCTAAAATCCTGCTTCGCGCTACGAAACCTGCAGGATCGCTTGTTCGGATGTTGCATTCCCCTACTTTAAACTCTATTTCGAGGAACCCAACGAGCTGCGTTTAAACCTTTAAAATCAAGCTTACGGCCAGCCCATCCATCAATTCCGGCGGACTATAGGCGATAAGGGATGCAAAGGTCAAGGGAAGATTTAAGGGTTTTTTAAGAAAATGCCGCGCATTCGTGCAAATCTTGTACGCCTAAAAATTACCAACAGTCAAAATATGAAAAAGGAGCCTTAAAGGCTCCTTTTTTATCTAGTTATTCTCGGTGCGCCGTTTATGCAGCGGCTTCTTTCCGGCGGGCGGGTTTGGTGTCGTCTTCTGCCGATTCGGGCAGGGCGGCGACGTCCGGGGTTTCGGTTGAAGCCGGAAGGTTGGCCTTTTGCACCTCGATCGCCACGCGGTCGCGCTCGGCGGCCACGCGTTTCAGCGTGTTCACGTAAGCACCGGTTCCGGCGGGGATCAAGCGACCAACGATGACGTTTTCCTTCAGGCCGTTCAAACGATCGACCTTGCCCTGAACAGCCGCCTCGGTGAGGACGCGGGTTGTTTCCTGGAAGGATGCGGCCGAGATGAACGAGCGCGTTTGCAAGGATGCCTTCGTGATCCCTTGCAGAACGGGCTTTCCTTCGGGCGGACGCTTGCCATCGGCCTTGTGTTTGTTGACGGTCTGTTCGAATTCCTCACGGTCGATATGCTCGCCGACAAGATATGTCGAATCGCCAACGGCCAGAACTTCGACCTTTTGCATCATCTGGCGAACGATCACCTCAATGTGCTTGTCGTTGATCTTAACCCCCTGCAGGCGGTACACGTCCTGAATCTCGTTGATGAGATAGTCAGCCAGAGCTTCCACGCCGAGGACATCCAAAATATCGTGCGGCACCATCGCGCCGTCCAAAATCGGGTCGCCCTTGCGGACGAAGTCGCCTTCGTGAACGGCCAAATGGCGGCCTTTCGGGATCAAGAATTCGCGTGCTTCTACGCTCGCATCAGCGGGCTTGACGATGATCCGGCGTTTGGACTTGTAGTCCTTACCGAATTCGACATAGCCGTCGATGTCCGAGATAACCGCAAAATCTTTCGGGCGGCGCGCTTCGAACAGTTCGGCCACGCGGGGCAGACCTCCCGTAATGTCACGGGTTTTCGACGATTCACGCGGTATACGACCGATGATGTCGCCAGCCTTAACCTCCTGCCCGTTTTCAACGGAGAGAATTGCGTCCACCGGCAGGTAGTAATTGGCCGGCAAGCCGTTCGGCAGCGTGACGATCTTGTCCTTGTTGTCATGGAGCGAAATCCGGGGCTTCAAGTCGCCGCCCTTGGGTTGCGATCTCCAGTCGATGATTTTCTTCGACGAAATACCGGTCGCCTCGTCCACCTGTTCGGTGACCGAGAGGCCTTCAACGAGGTCAAAATAGTGCGCGACGCCGTCTTTTTCCGTGAGGATCGGCATGGTGTACGGATCCCACTCGGCCATTTTCTGACCGGGTTTGACCTTCTCGCCGTCGGCAACGGTCAGGCGTGCACCATAGGGAACGCGGTGCGTCGCTTTGTCCGAGCCTTTTTTGTCCTTCAGTACGATCTCCATGTTGCGAGCCATAACGATCGGCACGCCGTCGGAGTTCTTGACGATGTTCTTGTTGCGGATTTCCACGGTCGATTCGATGTTCGCCTCAATCGACGAACGCTCTGCGCCCCTTTGCGCCGCGCCGCCGATGTGGAATGTCCGCATCGTCAGCTGTGT
>JBASFN010000195.1:0-2334 GCA_049653045.1 Alphaproteobacteria bacterium | reverse complement strand
GCCGCCGATTCGCCCTCGAGTCGCTCCGGCCCCGCAGAGGAAAACGATAAGGACTGAGAAGACCATGAGCGCATCAAAAGCCAAAAAAACCTCGAAAGCCCCCAAAAACACGAAGCCGGTAAAGATTGCCAAGGCGTCGCCGATCCAGCGTCACCTGGCTCCGGCCAACAATATTGAAAGCTACACGGGTCGTAAACGCGTCCGCCGCAGCTTCGGCAAGATCGAGGAGGCCGCCCAGATGCCGAACCTGATCGAGGTTCAGCGCAACTCTTATGAGCAATTCCTCCAGATGAACATCCCGGCCGCCGAGCGCGCCAGCCAGGGTCTGGAAGAGGTTTTCTCCTCCGCATTCCCGATCAAGGATTTCGCCGACAAGGCCGAAATCGACTTCGTAAGATATGAACTCGAAGAACCCAAATACGACGTGGAAGAATGCCAGCAACGCGGCATGACCTATGCGGCGCCCTTGCGCGTGACGCTCCGCCTGTCGGTATTCGATATTGACGAGGATTCCGGTCTGCGCTCCATCCGCGACATCAAGGAGCAGGATGTGTACATGGTGGATATGCCCCTGATGACCGATAACGGCACGTTCGTCGTCAACGGCACGGAGCGCGTGATTGTTTCCCAGATGCACCGCAGCCCCGGCGTATTCTTCGACCATGATGGCGGCAAGAGCCACGCTTCGGGTAAGTACCTGTTCTCCGCTCGCGTCATTCCGTACCGTGGATCGTGGCTGGATTTTGAATTCGACGCCAAAGATCACCTGTATGTTCGTATCGACCGCCGCCGGAAATTGCCCGTGACGACGATGTTGCGCGCTCTGGACTCGGCTCAGACCGCCGCGTACCGCACCAAACAGGAAGATAAGGGCAAGGAAATCGATTCCCTGATGGTGCAGGGCATGACGAACGAGGAAATCCTCTCCACGTTCTATAAAACGATTCCCTACAAAAAAGACAAAAAAGGCTGGAAAACCGGCTTTGAAGCCGAGCGTTTCCGCGGCGTCAAGATGACCTATGACCTGATCGACGCCAAAACTGGCAAGGTCATCGTTAAGGAAGGCGAAAAAATCACCCCCCGCAAAGCGCGTGAACTCGCCGAAAGCGGCCTGAAAGAAATTCTGGTTCAGAACGAGCAGATCGTCGGCCAGTACATCGCCATTGACATTATCGACGCCAAAACCGGCGTGGTGATATTTGAGGCCGGCCATGAAATTTCCGCCGACGACCTCGAAAAACTGGAAAGCCTGAAAGTGGAAGATGTGCCGGTTCTGGCAATTGACCACGTGAATGTCGGTCCCTATGTCCGCAACACGCTGCTGATCGACAAAACAGACACGCGTGAAGAGGCGTTGATCGACATCTACCGCGTAATGCGCCCCGGCGAACCGCCGACGGTCGACTCCGCCGAGACGCTGTTCAACTCGCTGTTCTTCGATGCGGAGCGGTATGACCTTTCGCCCGTAGGCCGCGTGAAAATGAATGGCCGTCTTGACCTGAAAGCCAGCGACCAGTTCCGCATTCTGTCGAAGGACGACATTCTTGCGATCTTGCGCTATCTCCATGACCTGAAAGATGGTCGCGGCGAAATCGACGACATCGACAACCTCGGCAACCGCCGTGTTCGCTCTGTTGGCGAATTGATGGAAAACCAAGTGCGCCTTGGATTGCTGCGTATGGAACGCGCCATCCGCGAGCGCATGTCGTCGGTTGATATTGATACGTTTATGCCGCATGACCTGATTAACTCCAAGCCCGCACAGGCGAGCGTCCGCGAGTTTTTCGGCTCCAGTCAGCTATCTCAGTTTATGGATCAGACGAACCCGCTCTCGGAAATCACGCACAAGCGCCGTCTTTCGGCTTTGGGACCCGGCGGTTTGACCCGCGAGCGTGCAGGCTTTGAAGTCCGCGACGTTCACCCGACTCACTATGGCCGGATTTGTCCGATTGAAACGCCCGAAGGTCCGAATATCGGTCTAATTAACAGCCTCGCAACCTTTGCCCGCGTCAACCAGTACGGCTTCATTGAAAGCCCGTACCGCAAGGTTGTAAACGGCAAGGTGTCGGCTGAGGTCGTTTATATGTCGGCCATGGAAGAAGCGAAATACACCATCGCTCAGGCCAACGCCGACCTCGATAAGAGCGGAAAATTTACGGCTGACCTCGTGTCCTGCCGTAAGGGTGGTGAAAACCTGATGTCGCCCCCGGATCAGATTGAGTATGCCGACGTATCGCCGAAACAAATCGTATCGGTTGCCGCCGCGCTTATTCCATTCCTTGAAAACGACGACGCCAACCGCGCCCTGATGGGATCGAACATGCAGCGTCAGGC
>JBASFN010000194.1:0-6422 GCA_049653045.1 Alphaproteobacteria bacterium | reverse complement strand
CTCTTTACCGACTATCCTACCGAATTATCCCCGCTATCCCCGTGCTGGTTTTTAGAAATGACTCTAGCTCTGGCGGACGGAACGTCTAAACTTCAGCAACCTCATACCGATTCTTAGAGAAACAGGAGTAAACCATGGCCAAGAAAATTATCGACGATGTATCTGAATCCCCCTCTCGCCTGTTGCAGGAGCGCCATGTTTACAAACCTTTCCTCTATCCATGGTGCTATGAGGCGTGGCTGACGCAGCAGCGCATTCACTGGCTGCCCGAGGAAGTGCCGCTCGCGCAGGATGTGCATGACTGGAAAAAGAAACTGACGCCGTCGGAGAAAAACCTGATGACGCAGATTTTCCGGTTCTTCACGCAAAGCGATGTCGAGGTCAATAATTGCTATATGAAACATTACTCTCAGGTGTTTGGCCCCGTCGAGGTGCAGATGATGCTGTCGGCGTTTTCCAACATCGAGACCGTTCACATTGCGGCCTATTCGCACTTGCTAGACACGATCGGAATGCCGGAGATCGAATATTCCGCATTCCTTCAGTACAAGGAAATGAAAGACAAATTCGATTACATGCAGAACGTGTCGATGAAATCGCGGCGCGATATTGCGAAAACCATGGCGATGTTCGGCGCGTTTACCGAGGGTCTGCAATTGTTTGCTTCGTTTGCGATCCTGATGAATTTCCCGCGCTTCAACAAGATGAAGGGCATGGGGCAGATCGTGACATGGTCGGTGCGCGATGAAACGCTGCACTGCCTGTCGATGATTAAACTCTTTAACGCGTTTATCGACGAAAACCGCGACATCTGGGATGATGAATTGCGCTCGGAAATTACCGAAAGCTGCCGCACGATTGTTGGGTTTGAAGACGCGTTTATTGACCTCGCCTTTGAACAAGGCCCGATCGAAGGATTGACGCCACAGGACGTTAAAAATTACATCCGCTTTATCGGCGACCGCCGTTTGCAGCAGCTTAATTTAGACCCGATCTTTATGATCGATAAAAATCCCCTGCCATGGATGGATGAAATGCTGAACGGGGCAGAGCACACCAACTTCTTTGAAAATCGCGCCACGGAATATTCCAAAGCCTCGACGCAAGGATCATGGGAAGAAGTCTTCGCCAGCGACATTTTCACCGGCAATTATCAAAAGCCGCAAGAGGATGACAAAGACAAGGTGGCGGCGGAGTAACTAAACCTCGCTCTTCGCACTCACAGTGAAGCCCTGTTTGCGCAAGGTGGAGACAATGCGTTTGACGTGCATTTTGTCCTGCGCTTCGATCACGACATCAAGCTCGGCGCGTTTTAGCGGCACGGCCTGCATCATGCGCTGATGGACGATTTCAATGACGTTGGCTTGAGATTCACCAATGATGCGGGCGATGTCGGCGAGTTGCCCCGGCGTGTCGTCGATCTCGAAGCGCAGGCGCGTGATGCGCCCGTCGCGGATAAGCCCGCGCATGATGAGTGTCGATAGCATCCGCGAGTCAATATTACCGCCGCACAAAATTAAGCCGACCTTTTTGCCCTTAAAATCGGCGAGGTTGTTTTTGATGACGGCTAAACCAGCGCCGGGCGCGCCTTCGGCCACAATCTTTTCCGCCGAGAGAAGATCAAAAATAGCTTCCTCGATCTGGGTTTCCGTGGCGGTTTCAATGCGCGATACCAGTTTCCTGATGATGGCGATGTTGGCCGTGCCGGGATGTTTGACCGCAATGCCTTCGGCCAGCGTCGCGCCGCCAATTTTGAAATTTTCGCCCTCGATAACATTTTTCACGGCGGCATATTGTTTGGCCTGCGCCGCGATGATTTCAACTTTCGGGTTGATGGATTTGATGGCCATGGCCACGCCCGCGATCATGCCGCCGCCGCCCGTCGGCACAACCACCACATCGAGATCGGGGCGTTGCTCCATCATTTCGATACCGATGGTTCCCTGCCCCGCCGCGACGAGCGGATCATCATAAGGGTGGATGAAGGCAAGGCCGTCTTCCTTGGCACGGCGCATGGTTTCTTCCATGGAGTCCGGCAATGTTTTGCCGTACAGCACGACCTTCGCGCCGAAATCTTCGGTCTTGGCGATTTTGTTGAAGGGCGTTCCCTCCGGCATGATGATAATGGCCGGAATGCCTAGACGCTGGGCATGGAAAGCAACGCCTTGGGCATGGTTGCCCGCGCTACAGGCGATGACGCCTTTTCTGCGCTGCGTTCCGTCCAGCGAGAGCAGTTTATTCAGTGCGCCCCGCGCCTTGAACGAATTGGTGTATTGAAGATTTTCAAGCTTGAGATACAGATCAATGCCCAGATGGACGGACAGGCGCGCCGCCCGAACAGTGGGCGTGCGGATATGGTAATCCTTGATGGCTTTATACGCCTTCTGGATGTCCTTGAATTCCAGTGATTTTACGGTTTCCTCGCCCATGGCGAGCCAAATTATAGCGAATCAAGAGAAAAGGCAATCAAAGGGATAAGGCAGACTTCTAGCCTCGGCTGCGCCTTAGCCGTCTTTCTTCTTCCTCGCCGCGTTTCAGACGCTCTTTTTGCGAGACCTCGCGGCCTTCGCGGACGGCGGCGGAGCAGCGAATATACAGATCAGACATAACCGCCACATTCTTTGGATCAGACAGATAGGTCACCCATCTTTTGTCCACGATAAGACCTCCCGTACCGCTAAAGCGATAATATTCCTGAACTCCCTTATCGATTTTCTTAATCATGGCGGCTTCTTGCGGGGTGCAGGGAGCCTGCTCGGTTTTTTCTACGGGAACGGACGGGGCTTTTTTCGGGGCGGTTTTGACCGCGCCAAGCCGGGGTTGTTGCGCGTCGGCGGCGGGTTCCCTGTTCTTTTTGACAAAAATGTCCCCGGCGGCGGCATCGGTTACCCAAAATGCCCCGAGCATAAAAGCCATTGAAACTATGGCCAGAAATAAGGTTTTTCTGCTCACGAAAGCCCCCGTGTTCAAATAAGTTCACACCTTCAATGATACCTGTTTTCGGGGGTTCCTGCAAAATCCTTTAAGCTGGGCACAAAAATTCGGAAATATGGCGGCGTGGGTAGTTTTCTGATAGAATCACCTCAGTAAGGTACAAAGTGATAGAGGCCCATTCGTTGGTTACTTTCTTTCCCACCTTCAACGCCCTCCTTTTCCGGCTTTTTTCGGCTTTGTTGCCCTGTTCCCTCCATAAAATCTCCACCTGCCTTCACTTCTCTCTTCACCCCCAACCCCGAGAAGGAGCCTTCGCATGGCTAAAAAATCCCGCCGTAACCGTGACCTGCACGCTGTAAAATCCAATACGAACATTGTTCGACCCTCTTTTGAGGAGCGCGGGGACTGGCATCCGCTTGACGAAGAAATCGACCGCAACCGGGATAAAAAATACGTCAAAAACGTCCGGCCACGCACAGAAGGGCAGACGCAGTTGATGGAGGCGATCGATAAATACGCTCTTAGTCTGGCAATCGGCCCCGCCGGAACGGGAAAGACCTATCTGGCCATCGCCAAGGCGGTTGAATCCTTGAGCGCTGGCAAGGTTGAGCGCATCGTGTTATCGCGCCCAGCCATGGAAGCGGGTGAATCGCTTGGATACCTGCCCGGCGACATGCATGAAAAAATGGCGCCTTACCTGCGCCCCCTTTACGACGCACTCGGCGACCGGATGGGCGGTAAGCGTGTGCGGGAATATATCCAGGAAGGAACCATTGAGATTGCCCCGGTTGGATTTATGCGAGGGAGGACGCTGAACAATGCCTTTGTCGTGATCGATGAGGCGCAGAACTGCACCTATGCCCAGCTCAAGATGCTGTTATCGCGCCTTGGCTGGCACTCCAAGATGGTCATCACGGGCGACCCGGATCAATCCGACCTGCTGGAGGGGATTTCCGGTCTCAAGGAAACCGCGAACAGGCTGGAGAAAATTGAAAACATCGCCGTCGTGCGCTTGGGGCAGAAGGATATCGTGCGCCATCCGCTTGTGGCGGAGATGCTGGAAGTGCTGTAATAATAGAAGGCATGAAATTAAAATCTGACCTTCAGAAGATTGATAGTTTACGCTGGAACGATCCCTCGTTATGGGGGATCGTTTTCAGTAATGGCTTATCTATTTTTATGGCCGTGTTTCAAGGCTGGTCACTGCACGAGACGATGTGGATTTACTGGGGGCAAAGCGTCATCATCGGGATTACGAATGTTTTCAGGATGTTGAGTCTGAAAGATTTCACGACCGAAGGTCTGACAATGAACGGTGATCCCGTCCCGGAAACGCCGCCGTCAAAGTTCTATGTTGCTAGTTTTTTTGCTCTTCATTACGGATTTTTTCATTTTGTTTACGCTATATTCCTGTGGCAGGAGATGCCCTTGACCCTTTTGAGTGCCGATCACTCTATTTTTATGATGGTCTGCGTAGCCAGCTTTGTCGCAGCGCATAGTTATTCTTTAATGCATAATTTTGCCGGAGATTTTAAACATCGGAAGCCCAATCTCGGGACGTTGATGTTTTATCCATACTTACGCATTATTCCGATGCACCTGACCATTATCACAGGGGATTTTCTGTGGGGTAGGGGCATTGTCTTTTTCATGTTACTGAAAACTCTAGCGGATGTCGGGATGCACATGGTAGAACGCCACCTGTTTCGTCGGTTACCGGGAGAAATTTCCTCCCGAATTAAGAATTGATTCTTTATGTCCCTTTCCTTCACTGTCTTGCGGCTTCCTAGTTTTCGACCGTTGCTCCTGTCCCGCGCCCTGACCACTATGGCGTTGGTGGCGCAAGCGGTTATTGTAGGCTGGCAGATTTATTCCATCACGCATGATCCGTTTTACCTTGGGCTGATCGGTTTGACGGAGGCGGTTCCAGCCATATTTTGCGCTTTGTTTGCGGGGCATATCGTCGATATCAGCCGCCCCTATACCGTTTATATGCTGTGCATCGGGACTCATGTCCTTAATACTTTGATGCTTGCGGCGGTGGGGGGAGGATTTATCACCGTGACCCCGGATCATCTTTTCTATTTTATTTTTATCGGTGTTTTTATATCGGGGCTGGCGCGCAGTTTCCTGATTCCCGCCTCTTTTTCCATGGTGCCGAAAATCGTACCGCGTAAGGATATTCCGGCGGCGTCTTCGTGGTTGATGAGCGGATTTCAAATTGCAGCTGTCGGAGGACCAATGCTGGCCGGACTTCTTTATGGCGGATACGGGGCACGGGGCGCGTGGTTTTTACCCGTATTTTTATTGCTTATGGCGTTTGCGATTATGAGTTTTATTCGTGTGCCGTATATGCGCCGCACTGATGAAAAGCGAGAGAATGCAGTTCGAAGCATTATAGCCGGCTGGACATTTATCCTGAAAAACCAAACTCTTTTATCCGTCATGGCTCTTGATATGTTTGCTGTTCTGTTCGGCGGGGCGGTGGCGATGCTGCCCGCGTTCGCGGATCAGGTACTCCATGTCGGGGCTGAAGGATTGGGTCTACTTCGCGCCGCGCCCGGGATTGGCGCGATTGTCATGGCTCTTTTTCTTGCTGTTCGCCCCATGAAAAAGATTTCGGCGCGGCTTTTGCTTTGGGTTGTGGCGGGGTTTGGTGTTTGCATGATCGGCTTTGGCCTTAGCCAGTCTTTCTGGCTGTCTATGTTCTTCCTGTTTTTAAGCGGCGTGTTCGACAGCGTCAGCATGATTACACGGGGCACATTGATGCAATTGTTGACGCCAGAATCCATGCGCGGGCGCGTTTCCGCCGTCAACAGCATGTTCATTATTTCATCCAACGAGATCGGTGCGTTTGAATCGGGCGTTGCTGCGCGTTTTTTGGGGCTAACTCCCTCGGTGGTTTTGGGCGGGATTGTGACCTTGGGGGTTGTTGGAATCGCGGCGTGGCTGACCCCGCTACGAAAAGTTACGGTGGATTCGGAAAAAGAAACCGCCGTTTAGCCGTCTGATTTTTCTTTTTTTAGAACCGCCGCGAAAAATCCGTCGGTGTTGTGGCGGAGAGGGGTCAGGCGCATGAAGGGTTTCCCGAGTGTTTCATCAACGGGCGCGATTTTATAGTCCGGATGCCGTTCCAAAAACGCCGTAACCTGATCCTCGTTTTCGGCGGGCAGGAGCGAACATGTCGCATAGACCAGTTTGCCGCCGGGTTTGACGCATCCGGCGACCTTGTCCAGAATTTCGCTTTGCGTTTTGACCAGTTCCTCAAGGCCGGGGCCATAAAGCCGCCAGCGTTTATCCGGGTTGCGGCGCCATGTGCCCGTGCCCGTGCAAGGAACGTCGAGCAGCACAATATCGAATGTTTCCTTCTGGCGGCGGAGCCATTTGCGGTGGCGTTCGTCAGTCAAAGGGCGGATTTCGATGATGTCAGAGACTTGCGCTTTTCTGAATCTCTCCTTGCCCTTTTGCAGGCGGCGTTCGTCCATATC
>JBASFN010000193.1:0-6214 GCA_049653045.1 Alphaproteobacteria bacterium | reverse complement strand
GGCTTGCTCCCATGCTAACAGTTTGCATGGTTGCTTGCATAGTTACGCCTGCAATCAGCACAACAGCCATGGCTGTGGCCATACCGCCATAGATGAGTTTGCGTTTGCTTGTATTTTTCATGGAATCTCTCCTGTTTTGGGTTGTCTTACCCATAAGACGGGAGAGGAATAGGATTCCTTGGGAGGAATCCTGTTTTTTATTCTGAAATGTTTTAAATTCAGCAACGGCGAGGTTTAACGCGGCTTTTTTTGCATTATCATCAACGGGCGGAACGGGCATATCCTGCACTATTTTTTTCAAGGCGGCTTCATCCATATTTTTGCTCCCTCTCAAAAAGGGCGGTCAGTTTCTTGCGAGCCTCATGGATACGCCACGAGATGGTGCTTTCCTTGCAGCCCAGAATTTCTCCCGCCTCACGGTGTGATAATCCATCACTCATAACGAGGATTAAGGCATCGCGCTCCCCCTCGGGCAGGGTGTAAAGCGCGGCAAGAACCTGTTTTGTATGAAGCTGGGTTTCGCTGTTTCCTGATGTCTCAACCGCTTCAAGGCCATCATGGCTTTTCGGGTGGCGGTTGTTCGACCGATACCAATCCTTGCCCGTATTGATAACAAGACGGTAAAGCCAGCTTGTAAAAGCGGAGTTGTGACGAAAGCTGTCCAGCCCACGCGCAAGGCGGATGCAGGATTCCTGCGTAATATCTTCCGCATTTTGGCGATTGCCGCAAAATTTATAAGCCATCCTGAACATGGTCTCATACCGCCCGTTTACCAAGGCCTCAAAGGCATCGGCATCGCCGTTCTGGGCTTTGCGGATCAGGTCATCTTCCTGCGTTACGTCCATTAGAGAGCCTTTAAGGGTAAGACGGAGGGAATTATAGATTCCTTGGATAAAAAAATACAGCCTGCTTTCTTAAGCGATTTTATGCTAAAGAATCTCTGTATGGTGTTCTCACTGCTTCTTATTGCTCTTTCTGTTTTCGCCGTGGTGGTCGTTTTGATACCGCCGGGGCGGTGGCTGGCCTTGAAAATAGGGCTAGTCGATGCGCCTGGCGGGAGAAAGCAACATGATGATGCCGTTCCACCAATCGGCGGCCTAGTGATTTTTCCGGTTTTTATGGCTTCAGTCATGCTCATGGGCGGTGATCCAGCGGTTTATGGGCCTTTGTTTATTGCCCTGATAATGATTCTGGTCACCGGGGCAATTGATGACTTTATGCCTTTGCATGCGTGGCTGAAATTTTCCGTGCAGCTTTCCGCTTCGGCCTTGGTGGTTGTTTTTGGTGGCGCACAGATTGAAAATTTGGGGAATATGTTTGGTTTTGGAGAAATTCATCTCGGCTGGGGAGCTGTTCCTTTTTCCATTGCTGCCGTCGCGCTGCTGGTAAATTCAATTAACTTGATGGATGGACTCGACGGCCTTGCGGCAGGGAAGGGGTTTGTTGTGCTGGGCTGGCTGGTGTTGGCCTGCCTGATTGCAGGTGAGCCGGAGGGCGCGGTGATGATGATGCCGCTTCTGGGGGCGTTGGCTGGGTTTCTAGTTTATAACATGCGTCATCCGATGCGCGATAAGGCATCGGTGTTTCTCGGTGATGCGGGCAGCACGGGTCTGGGGCTGGTCTTGGCATGGTTTTGCATTGCCCTTACCCAGCAATCAGAACCCGTCCTTGTGCCGATCTCCGTAGCGTGGATTGTAGCGCTTCCGGTGATGGACGCCTGCGGCCAGTTTTACAGGCGGGTTAGGGAAGGGCGTCATCCTTTTGCTCCTGACCGGGGGCATTTCCACCACCATTTCATCCATGCCGGCGTTCCGGTAGGGCGATCAACCGCCATGATCCTGCTCCTAGGTTTCGTTCTCGGGGGAATTGGTTACTTCAGCATTTATGCCGGTGTGCCGCAGGCGGTGATGACACTCGGCTGGATTGCCCTACTGTTTTCACACATGGCTGTTTCGGTGCGATCTGAATATTACATCCGGCTTTTTTCCAGGATAGCTTCAAGGTAAAAGTTGACATAAAGAAAGAAAGGTCTTAGCCTCTCTAAAAAATAACATTAAGAACAAACAGGGAGATTGAAATGGGATTGAACACGACCTTCAACATTGAGGTTTTGCACCAGCACGTGAACATGGTCGGTGAGATCATTGATCATCAGGGTGGCGAATTGAAAAGGATCATGGAAAAAGCTGCCAGCAATATTCTGGAAGTAAAGTTAGGTGAGGGCAGCGATGTTGTCGATGTAATGGAGCTGCTCGAAATGTGGGCAACCCCGGTTCCATTCGTAGCTAACGAATAGGCCCAATTCCCCTGTGTGGATAATTACGGTGTGAGAATGTCTAGGGCTGGTCTTTTTTAGAAGTGTTAATACAATTAAAGCATGAAGGCTTTACACAAAAAATATTTTGGTTTTCCACTTTGTATGGTGACTGCACTGCTCCTGAATGCGTGTGGTAACGGTGAGCCGACAGGGGGATTCCCTGGCGCAAAAAGCCCAGAAGCAAGTCTCCCGCCTCCGGTGGCTTTGCCGGCGGACGATCCTCTTCAGGCGCATCTTGTGGCGCGCAAGCAGGTTGATCCGAGTGATCTTTCAGCGCATCATAAATATACCAAGTCGGAAGCTGAGGCACAGGAATCCAAGGAGGTTGCTGCAAAGGCCGACGAGGCAAGGGTTGCTGAGCTTGAAAGTCAACTGGCTGCCCTGCGTAAGGATTTTAAGACGTTGGGTCCAAAAATTTCCCCAACATCAGGGCAGGGGCAGGCGGCAATCGTTCAGGATGCGCCTGCGGCCTCATCTTCTATACCACCACCATCCGCAGTCATGTCCTCTTCTGTGACGGGGGTGCGGGTGGGAGAGCATCCAGATAAGACGCGCCTTGTTTTTGATATGAATGCTCCCGGGAAGTTTTTGAGTGATATGCAAAATGATGGGCAGAGGCTGGTTGTTAATCTCCCTGAGTCCTCTTGGGCTGGGGAAATGCAAAAAACCCTGCCAAACAGCCAGCTTATCAGTGCATATAGTGTCAGTCCCTCGCCATCAGGTGGGGTAATTGTTACCATAGACCTCAAAAAACCTGCAAAACTGTCCTTAAGTGACGCTTTGAAACCGAATGAAGTCTATGGTCACAGGATCGTCTTTGACGTGGCACCGCTTTAAGGCTATTTTCCCATTATTCCAGTCAGATGGATAAGTATGGAATCCGAAGGGTTTCCGTACCATGTAACGTAAGAGTATAGACAAACCCAAGATAAAGGACTGAAACCTATGAAAAATACATTGATGTTGACCGCCGCTATTTTTGTTATGTCGGCTCCGTTTGCTTTCGCCGAAGAGGGCGCTGGCGGCCCGCATAAAGGCATGGGCATGATGGAAAAACTGGATGCTGATAAGGACAACGAGATTTCAAAAGAAGAGTTCATGAAATTTCAGGAAGAGCGTTTTGCTGAAATTGACAAGGATGCCAACGGCAAGATTTCTAAGCCCGAGCTTGAAGCCAAGCAATCCGAGTGGAAAGAAAAAATGAAGGAGTTGAGAGCGCAGCGCGCTGCGGCGAAGGGCAAGAAATCTGTCCCACCGGAAGCTCCTGCAGAAGCTCCAGCTCAGTAGTGTTGCAAACCGGGTTTTGCCCGGTTGCGCCGCGATGACGGAACTTGACAACGAAACAGATGAAAGCCTTCTGACCCGCGTTCAGCGCGGGGATCAGAGGGCTTTCGCTGCCCTTGTCACGCGGCACGTAAAAAAGTTTCACGCGGCGGCGTACAGGATGTGTGGTGATGCGTATGAATCGGAGGACATTGTGCAGGAAGCATTTTTGAAACTCTGGAATAAACCGCAGATGTGGGACGCATCACGGGGCGCAAAATTTGCGACATGGTTTTACCGGATAGTCACTAATCTGGCGATCGATAAGGTGCGTAAGAAAAAAGCAGTTGCGGTCGGTGAAGTCATCAATGTTTTTTCCGATACGCGCCCGAGTCAGGAAGAAGCACTATACGAGAACGAAAAGCAGGCGGCCCTGGAGGGTGCTATACAATCCCTCCCTGACCGTCAGAAAACCGCTTTGAACCTATGCGTCTATGAGGGGCTAAGCAACCGCGAGGCGGCGGATGTATTGGGCGTTAGCGTCAAGGCGTTGGAATCATTGTTGGTGCGGGCCAAATCCGCGTTGAAGGAAGAGTTAATCAGGCGCGGAATAGTCCCCGAGTCTGAAAGGAGGAAGAGCTATGCTTGAAGATATTTTAAAAGATCGTTTTGTGCCGGAGCCGTCGAGTAATCTGGCCTATAGAATCATTGAGGCGGCCAAACCGCGCAATGAAGAAAAGGGGTTGGCCCTTGCCGGAATATGGCGCGGATTTTGTGAATTGTTCGTCATTCCACAGCCCGCGTTTGCGATGGCGGTGATTTTGCTAATTGGTCTGAGCGTGGGATCGTACTACACCACTGAACAGGACATGACCGTCAAAATGGCAACCGAGAATTTTTCGACCTTTACAACGGCGGAACTGAGTGTTGATTACGGGGATTTTCAATGAGCAAAAAACTGAAGGTATTATTTACGCTTTCTATTCTGGCCAACATTCTTCTAGCCGGATCGCTCTGCGGGATGATTTTCGACAAGAAAAATGACATGCCGTGGCAACAACTGAAAGAAGGTTTGTCGCCGGAAGGCCAAAACTTGGTCACAAAAATGTTTCAGGATTTGTGGAAAAGCAACAGCTCCGTCATGCGCCAGTCGATGGACAACCGAAAATATCTTGCGGCAGTCATCAGTGCCGATAAATTTGACCCTGAAAAATACGACGAGGCCGTAAAACGCATGCGCGGCGTTCAGGATCTGATTACAAAGAACAAGGTGAAGTCGACCAAGGAGTTGTTGATGAGCCTCTCCGACGAGGACAGAAAAAAGCTGGCCGAACATGTTGCCAACTCCTTTGCTCGAAAAAGCGGCCATAGCAACAAGAGTCCGCACGATCAGCCGCCCAAGCCGGGTGAGGACGACGATCGCGGGCACGACAAGGACGACGATTAACCTTCGTCTCCGTAACGTTCGAGAAAATGTTTGTGCCGCATACGAAGGGAAGCGGTGCGCTCGGGCGTAAGGGTCGTTGCGCAGTGCGCACAGGAAACCCCTTCTTCGTATTGCGCATGTTTTGTATCGTCCAAGGAAAGCGGCGCACGGCATCCGTGGCAAATCATATGACGCCCTTCCTTTAGCCCGTGGGTAATTGAAACGCGCTTGTCGAATACAAAGCACGCACCGTCCCACAGGCTTTTATCGGCCGGAATAGCTTCAAGATATTTGAGAATGCCCCCTTTCAGGTGGTAAACCTCTTCAAATCCTTGAGCCAGCATATAACTGGAAGCTTTTTCGCAGCGAATGCCGCCGGTGCAGAACATTGCAATTTTTTTATGTTTTTTTGGATCAAGATTTTTTTCAACCCAGTTTGGGAATTCGCCAAATACATTGATTCTTGGGTCAAGCGCACCTTTAAAAATGCCGATGTCGGTTTCATAGGTATTGCGTGTGTCGATCAGCACAACATCAGGGTCTTCAATCAAGGCATTCCAATCCTGTGCTTCGACATATTGCCCAACCTGAACATTGGGGTCGGCTTCAGGGCGGTGCAGGGTGACGATTTCTTTCTTTGGGCGCACCTTGAAACGGTTAAAGGGTGAGCGACTGCTATGAGAGTATTTAAGTTCTCCCTGCCGGATGCCGAGTTTTTTATCAAGGAAATCGATCATTTTATCCAGCGCATCAGGTTTTGCCCCGATAGTGCCGTTTATGCCCTCCGGTGCCAGCAAAATCGTGCCGCACATCCCCTCCATATCCATGCCAAATGCGCGTATTTCCTCGCGCATGGAAGGAATATCCTTCACAGGAACAAAACGGTATAGCGCTGCAACTTTGTATGTCATAGCCCCTATATAAGGGGTTTTGCAGGAATTTTCAATTTCCAGATTTTTCGACGTGATGGAGGTAAACCTCCCGGTGCGGGTAGGGGATAAGGATATTGTTCTCTTTGAATGCATCCCAGAGGGCTAGAAGAACCTCCCCTCGGATGTTCATAACCCCCTGTTCGGCATCTTTAATCCAGAAGTTGAGGATGAAATTAAGGGAACTGTCACCCATTTCGTGGAGCATGCATTCAGGCGTGGGCGCATCAACGACGCGCTCTGGCCTTTTTGCGGCCTCGGCGGCGATGGCTACAACAT
>JBASFN010000192.1:0-3715 GCA_049653045.1 Alphaproteobacteria bacterium | reverse complement strand
TAATATTGCAGGTTTAGGCCATTGCTTTGGCGATGGGGGCATTGATTGGGGGTCTGATTGCGATGCCGTTGTCGAGGGTGTCGGTGTTTGTGTCTGGGGCGGGCAGATCGGCGGCTTTGGCGAAGGTTCCCATTCCGGTCAGGGTTTTGGGGGTGGCGTTTGCGGCGTTGTCGAAGTTGACGCTGTTTGCCGCCGATAGCGCGGTGTTGCTCTGGATTACCGGGGTGTTTGGGTCGGGGGCGTCGATGGTCTGGCTGGCCACGGTCGTGCCGAAGAGGGTGAAGGTTTTGTTGGCGTCGGCGGCCGATTTTATTTCCGTGCCGTTTTGTGCAAGTTTTTCGCGGATTTGTTCGGCGGTTTCCGGCGAGACTTCGGCCAAAATTTCATTGAGTTCGGCTTCGCTGATTTCATTGGTGGCCGGATCGATTGCATCGGCGACTTTATAGTTGGCGGCTTGATATTCTGACATTGGCGCAGGGGCTGGCGCGGAGGCGGCGGTTTCTTCTGCGACGGATGCTCCGGCGAGTTGTTCCATTTTATTGTATTCAGTCGTTGCGATTTTTCCTTGTTGTTCGAGCTTGTCGGCTGCGTCTTTGACCTCTTGCGTTCCGATTTCGTCAACGCTTTTTGTTCCCATGTGGGCGTTGTCTTTTATTTCTTTTATTTGTTCGGCGGAGAGGGATATTTTCTGGCCATCCTTGTTGTAATAGTATCCGTCTTTTTCATTTCCGCGTACCACGCGTGTGGTGGCAGCACCTTTGCTATCGACATCATCGAACATCATTGCTTCGTTGTCGTTGAGGACGTTATAGGCTTTGTCCCATTTTGCGACGGCGGCGTCGAATTTTACCATGCTTTGTTCGTAGGCGAGTTTTGCGTCGCTTAACGCCTTGGCCTGTTCGTCCACGCTTCCGGGGAGGGCTTCGATTGATTTTTCGAGTTCGGCTTTTTTCTCGACAAGGGCGGCGCGTTCCTCGGTCAGTGCAGCGATTTTTTCGTTGTTGGCGGCGATTTGTTCTTCATTGACGAGGCGTTCGGCTTCCAGCGTTTTCAGTTGTTCGTCGATCAGGGCAAGGCGCGTTTCGGCTCCGGCGATGTCGGTTTTTACCTGTGCGATCTGGGCTTGTGTTTTTTCAAGTGTGGTGCGGGCGTCTTTGTAGGCCGCGTATTTCGTATCGGCATCGTCCATCAGGAGTTTTGCTTCGCTGACTTTTTCCTGATGTTCTTTTACCGCGCTTAGTTGTTCGGGCGTGGCCTTGTCCGCCGTTACCTTGCCATGTGCTATCTGGGCTTCGATCTGGTCGATGTTGACCCGATCGGTTACATCGACGCGGTTGCCGTCGGGGTCGGAATAGTAATAGCCCTTGTCGTCCTTGCTGACGATGACGGCGGTTCTTACCGTGCTACCGTCTTCGGATTTTACTTCATGGTCGATGCTGACGATGTCGTCGGGGGCATCTTTTCTCAGTTCATGGAATTTATCGACGGCGGCCTGGTGTTTTTCTTCGTAGATTTCTTTGTTTTCATCGAGGGCGGCTTGTGCCTTGTCTTCAGCTTGTTCCAGTTGCTCGAGGAGTTGTTTGTTTTTTTCCAGTTGTTCGGTGATCGCGGTTTTGGCGGTTTTCAGACCGGATTCTTTTTGCTTGATTGCTTCGACCTGAGCTTGGAGTTGGGCGTTTTGTTTTTTGTAGGAGGCCACCTGGCGGTCGATTTCGGCGATGCGGTTGTTGATGCTTTGCAGTGCCAGGTAGGTTTGGAATTTGCGGTGTTCTTTTTCTTCCTTGCTTTCGCCGTGGCTGCCTTCGCCGTGGTTTAGGCCGGCGGCGGTTCCTTCGGATACCATGCCGCCCTCGGCCAGTGCGTTCTGTTTGGTTATGTGTTCTTGGGAACCGGGATTGGCGATTTCGTAGACGTTGTCCGGGGTTTGAGCCGCCGTGTTGTCGGCGACGACGACGGCAGGGTCATCTGGAACTGTTGTTGCTATTGGCTCAATATCGTCGGCCATAACCTACACACCTTCTTTATATAGTGGCCTCGTTTTTGAGGCTCTTTATTGTCTTACCGCCATCCGCCCGATGTATATGTAAAGTATAGGTAATTTCTTAATTATTCGTTAACGTGCGGATATTCTCTACCGTTGCTTCTATATTATTCCTTTCGGGGAGAAAGTGCAAAATTCAGGGGGCGGGGCGCAGGGCTGGCTCGGTTGATGGCGTAATGATAGAAGAGGGTAGATGTATGATTTTTGTTTGCGGTTCAGAGGTTTGAAGATGAAGAAGGTTATTTTGTTGGTTGTTGCCTTGGGGGTCGTTGGCGGCGGGTGGACTTTTTATGCCGCGCAGAGAAAAGAGGGGGCGATTCTGGTGGTTAGCCCCGTTCGGGCGGCGGCTGTGCAGGCGGTTTATGCAACTGGCACGGTGGAGCCAAGCGTGATGTTGCCCATCGCTCCGCGTGGCGCGGCGCGGTTGATGACTTTGATGGTGGATGAGGGCGCGCATGTTAAGAAAGGCGATGTGCTGGGGCAGTTGGAGGATACCGATATTCAAAAGCAGGTCGAGGAATTGCAGGCGCGGGCGGATTTCGCCGGGAAGGATTATGCGCGGAAAGCGGAGTTGGTGAAGCGCGGGGTGGTTTCCAAGGGGGCGGCAGATCAGAGCCGCGCCGAGGTGGATGCGGCGCGCGCGGCGGTGGCACGGGTGAAGGCGCAGCTTGGGTATTTGCAGTTAATCGCGCCGGAGGACGGGGTGATTATTCGCCGTGACGGTGAGGTGGGTGAGTTGATCCAGACGAATGAGCCTGTGTTTTGGATTTCGTGCTGTTCGCCTTTGCGGGTTTCTGCCGAGGTGGATGAGGAGGATATTGCGACGGTTAAGCCGGGGCAAAAGGTCTTGATTCGCGCCGATGCGTTTCCGGGGAAAATCATGGAAGGCAGCGTTACCAGCATTACGCCCAAGGGTGATCCGATTTCGCGCAGTTACCGGGTGCGGGTTTCCTTGCCGGGTGATACGCCGCTTATGATCGGTATGACGGCGGAGACGAATATTGTCGTTAGCGAAACCAAGGATGCGGTGATGGTTCCGGTGTCGGCGGTGCAGGGCGGTTTTTTGTGGGTTTACAAAGACGGCGTGTTTGAAAAGCGCGGTGTGGAGACGGGCGCGAAAACGGATGATGCGGTTGAGATACGATCGGGACTTAGTGATGGCGAGGTGGTTGCCGTGACGTTTAGTCCGGAGCTTTCGAGCGCGGGTGACGGGCGGGTTCAAACGCAGGACTGGAAACCTTAGATGCGGCTTGCCGTTTCCATTGCCTTAAAGCATTTATTATCCCGAAAGCGGCAGAGCGTTGTGTCGTTACTGGGGATTGTGATCGGCGTTGCGTTTTTTCTGGCCATTTCGTCGCTGATGCAGGGGTCGCAGAATGATTTTATCAAGCGGCTGGTGGATGAGTCGCCGCATATCACGATTACGGACGAGTACAGGGATGTGAAGCGGCAGCCTGTGTTTGATGCCTATCCGGATTCTATTGTTGAGCTTCGCAGCGTCAAGCCGCAGACGGAAACGCGGGGGATCAGAGGATACCGCCAGACGCTTTCGTATTTGCGGAGTATACCGGGATTAAAGGCTTCGCCGTCGCTTTCGGGGCAGGCGTTGCTGAATTTCGCGGGGAAGGAGGATAATATTTCTTTAAGCGGGATGATCCCGGAGGATATTGCCGT
>JBASFN010000191.1:0-5707 GCA_049653045.1 Alphaproteobacteria bacterium | reverse complement strand
AACCGCCGGGGAAAACGCCGCAAAAATCCTCGAAGATCACGGCGCACGGGGAACATTTTACACCTGCTTTGACTTGCTGGGAACCGACAGCCCAAGCGGCGTAATCGCCTCGATAGACATGGTGCGCGCCCTATCGGAAAAAGGCCACGAAATCGGCTGTCACACCTATGACCATATCAATTGTTCCTTTGTCGGAGGGAAACGCGCCGCCGAGTCCTGCGCCACCAACAAAAAGGCCGCCGCCGCGCTTGGCATCCGGATGGATCACTTTGCCTATCCACAAGGGGGCATGAGTCCGGCAACCAAAAAAGTAATGAAGGAAAATTTCATATCGGCGCGCAGCATCCTTCCCGGCATCAACCAGGGAACGCTGGACAGGCATTGCCTCAAAAGCGTCCCATTTTACGAGCGTTATTCCCACGAGGATATTTTTAACCGGATCGATCAGGTTGACCGCGAGGACGGCTGGCTCATCCTTTATACCCATGACGTATCCGCCAACCCGTCGCGGTACGGCGCATCTGAGCAACTATTTCAAAAGGCCGTGTCCTATTGCACCAACAAAAATCTACCTATAAAAACTATTAGGGAATTTCTAAAACAAGAAAATTAGAATATTAAATTTTTTCTATCATTACTGATTTTGCAAGACATCTTTTTTCATTTTCATCTGCTTCTTTTAGTCTTCCATACAAACCAACCTCAATGTTCTCACGAATAACTTTTGCAGGGTTACCTGCGACAATACAACCCGGCGGCACGTCTTTAGTCACCACACTTCCCGCAGCAACAATAGAACCATCACCTACAGTTACTCCAGGTAAAATCAAACTACGAGCCCCTACAAAACAACGACGTCCGATTTTTGTATCTAAATAAAGCCCTCGAACCATATCATGCGTTAGAATACTTGTGCCAAAGGCAACATAACTTTCTGCACCAATATGGATACCAGATGGGTAGGTTTTATCCAACTTTGCAGAAAGGGAAAATCTTGCCGTTGGATCTATGTCCATTCCCCATATTTTTACAAAATAAATATGTCGCACTCTGATTATTAAGTCGCGAATTTTTTTAAATCTGTCTAAATTCATGGCCATTACAACGCAACTCATGCTAGTGTTTCTACACTGCTCAGTACGAATTATAACTTACTAGGTCAAGTTAAAAAAAATCAAAGCAACAAGTATTGAATTAATTTATATTGCTTAAGCCCTGTAAAAAGTGTACGAAAGAGCCGCGCAGTATGGAAAATAAAAATGGTTGCCAAAAGCTTTATTAAAAAATGGACAAAAATACTACTATTTCTAAATGTTTTTGTTATAGAAACAATATTTAGACAAAGAGCATATGAAGATAAATCCATAGATTTTCAAGTTATTATTAAAATGGGACTATGGACTATCACTTTTGCATTCTGCACCTATTTTTACCGTCTCTGGCTCAAAAAGATGGTACGAATTGACAATATCTTCCAGATTTTTTTGTTCATTATTATTTTCGCATCGTGCTTTTATTCTCCGAACGTTCTGTACAGCCTCGCTGCATTCTTCTCCTTGATCGCTGTTTTCAGCCTACTTTTTCTGGCATCATCGGTTTTAACCAACAGCGAGATTGTTCTCCAACTTATTCTGGGCTGCACGCTTGTCGCCACTCTTTCGATCATCGCCTACTATGTTATTCCGGACTATGCACGAATGAAGGAATGGCATGGCAACCTACATCTGCCCGGCAAAAGAATGGCGGGCATCACGGGTACGGCCAACGCGGTCGGTTACATAACGGCCATGTGCCTGATGGCTTTATACTTCTACCGGGAATACCTGCCGAAACGATTGCCCCTACGCTACTGGATTTTCGTCGCCCTTAACCTCTTTGCTCTGATAATGAGCAACAGCCGAACATCCATGGTTGCCCTCATCGGCGCAATCATCATCGGAAAAATTGTTAAATTATCATCACAGCGGCTTATGATCTTCTTTACGGCCATATGTCTTGCCATTATTTTTATTGCGACGGTCGATCTTGATTTTGTTTTTTCCCTGATTGCACGCTCGGGCGAGGCCGAAGAAATCAAAACCGGAACCGGTCGATCTAAAATCTGGGATACCGTATTCCGCCTGATCGGTGAAAAGCCGATATTTGGCTGGGGCTATGGCAGCTCGACATTCATCCTGCCGGCGGAAAGCAAAGTCATCGGCGAAAGCGTGACCAGTGCCCACAATTCCTTTCTGCAGGTGCTATTATCCGTTGGTTTTGTCGGCCTGTTTTTCTTTATTCTGGTGATGGGCACGAAACTCTATTTTTCTCTGAAATCTAAAGAACCCCTGAATATCGGATTTATCAGCTTTCTCCTGATCAACGGCATGACCGAGTCAATTGCGTTTCAGGGAGTCGCCACCACCACCACCCTCGTTCTTGCGATTGTTTTGGCACTAAACTATAGGACTGAAGATGATGAAACCAGTGATACTGCACATCAGCAACGACTACCCGGATCCGTTGCAACCTGACAAGACCAGGGCAATCCTGAACCTTGTCGAGGCAACGCCGGAATTCCGGCATGTCGTTTATTCCCTGAACCGCGTCAATGGCTGGCGCGGCATTGCTGACATTGCGTTCGGCGAAGACCGCACCGCGATTGCCTATAGCGCCCTGCCCAAGGGATTATTCTGGGAGAAACGCCTCGACGACGTGGCCGACTGGATTATCAAAGACCTAAAGAAAAAAAACATCGTGCCCGACCTGATCGAGGCGCATAAATTGACGGTTGAAGGCTTGATCGGTCAACGCCTCGCCGCCGAATTCTCCCGCCCCCTGGTCTGCGACATTCAAGGGGGGACGGATTTAACCGTTCTCAAGATTAAAGTCGATCTGCGTCACCGTTACCGTGAAATTGCCAAAATGTCCAAACTGGTTTTCCCCTATGCCCCATGGGTCGTGGATCATTTTAATCGATTGATCGGCCTTGAAAAAAACAAATGCCAATGCCTGCCCGTTTTGCCGGGATTTGATTCCCTAAAACCTTCCAGCCCAACAAAATCAAACAGGCTTATTACACTGATGCGGTTTGGCGACAGGAAAAACAAAAACGTCGCCGGTCTGATCGGCGCCATTCAAAAACTCAAATCTGAAAGACCTTCGCTTACTCTGGACATTTACGGCGGCGGGAATCCCGACAGCCTGATTCGCATAAAAAAAGATATAGAAAAAGCCGGGATAGAAGACCGTATTATTTTTCGCGGCCCCATCACAAATAATCGTTTACCAGAAATAATGAGCGAATATTCCGCATTAGTTATGCCCTCCTTTTCAGAAACATACGGCCTTGTTTATGTCGAAGCCTTATTTTGCGGTGTTCCTGTTCTCTTTTCCAAAGGACGGGCAATTGATGGCTATTTTGAAACAAAATCCATCGGCTATGCCTGCGATCCGGCCTCAATCGACGATATTGCGGCCGGCATTGATTACCTATAATACTACATTCAAACGGATTTGGTCATGCCGAAGGGCCAATCAACCACGCCTTTCATATCCAGAACCAGTCCTCTATTTTCCACCCAGAGGAAATCAAGCTCTATAAAATATAGCCCTACCCCTTCCGCGCATTTTTCAACAGCAGCCGGAACGGCGGTAATATTTTTTCTATCAGACTTTCGTCATGCTCAAGCGTCGCCAACGTCCATGCCGCCGCTTCAATCGTTGAAACGCTTTCCCGGCGCGGCTCCTTACGAAGATTGCCGTACAGGGAAACCGTAGGGGGCTGAAGGACAAGCCGCCTGCATTTTAGCATCCACGCATTGCGCCACCACAGAGCCTTGGCCTGTTGCCATGTTCCATCCAACAAGATAATCCCCTCCAGAGATTCTAAAATCTCATCCTGATCCGGAACAGGATTTCCCTTTTTGGTAAGGGCATTTAAAATACCGGGGGGCAATGGTTCGGATGTTTTGGCCGTTCCCAAATACAAAACCCCCCATTTTTTAGGGTCTGCGCCCGCCTTGCCCGATGCCTTTACCAGATTGGGCCATGACAGGCCGGTTTTAAGCGCAGAATTCTTAAGCTGGAGCGTGGCGATCCGCGCCGTGCCCAGTTTTCTGTCCTGTTCTTGCGGGTGACGTAAAATCAGAACAAAAATACGGTTATCAACGGGCGCAACAGCCTCGCAAACGCATAAATTCTGAGGCTTTTCACATTGGGGGCAGGTTTCACTCATGGGGAGATCCTATCATATTCCAATAAAACCCTCTGTATTTTTATCTTAAAAAAGGAGATGATTACCGTATGAATGATATTGCCTCGATCCTCCTCGATAAAAAGAGAAATACACATCTTCCCGTCTTTGCCGTCACGGAAAAGACCTTTCCTGACTGGCTGAAAAAACAACCAGAGGATGTCCGGCACGGCATGAAAAACCGTGGATTTACGGCAAAACCCGGAAAGGCCGTTCTTATTCCCGGCGGTGTTGTGGTCGGCGTGAACACCCCCCTTTCCCTTTACGACATCGCCCCGGCGGTCGATCTGATCGGCAGGAGTTTTTCTGATGAATTTGTGCGCGACACTAGCTTTTACCTGGATGGTATCGGAGCCAAGGACATAGACACAGCGCATACAGGATGGGCTTTGGCCTGTTACCGATTTGCCACCTACAAAAAATCATCCGGGCAGATGCCCTCCCTTCTCTGGGACAAAAAAGCGGACAAAAAGCGTGTTACGGCGTTCGCTCAATCCATCTTCATGGTACGGGATATGGTCAATATGCCCGCCAACGATATGGGACCCGAGGAAATTGAAAACGCCGCCAAAAAACTTGCCAAAACGCACAAGGCAAAAATCGATGTCATCCGAGACAAAGAATTGCTGACCAAAAATTTTCCTCTGGTTTACGCCGTCGGACAATCCAGCCCCCGCCGTCCACGCCTGATCGACCTGTCATGGGGGAACGCAAAACACCCGAAAGTCACTCTTGTCGGCAAGGGCGTGGCGTTTGATACGGGCGGCGTGAACATCAAACCATCCAGCAATATGGCTTTGATGAAAAAAGACATGGGCGGCGCGGCGCATGTTCTGGCACTCGGAAACATGATTATGAGTCTGGGGCTTAAAATAAATTTACGAATCCTTATCCCAACGGTTGAAAACGCGGTCGATGGTTATTCCTACCGTCCCGGCGATATTTTCAAAAGCCGCAAAGGAATTACGGTTGAAAACACCAATACCGATGCAGAAGGCCGATTGATCCTTGCCGATGCCCTGACTTATGCTTGCGAAGGAAAACCGGAGCTTGTCATTGATTTTGCGACACTGACGGGATCAGCGCGCGCCGCGCTAGGACCAGACATCCCCCCCGCTTTTTCCAACAACGAAAAACTAGCGGAAAAACTGAGGAAAATTTCATTTGAAGCCGAAGACCCCGTCTGGCCGATGCCGCTCTGGCAGCCCTATCACAAGCATAACGACAGCCCCAATGCCGACATTCTCAACAGCTCCGGCGTTCCCGGCGATTTGATGTATAGCGCCTTATTTTTAGAGCGATTCCTCATCGGCAAACCCGACTGGATACACCTTGATGTCTACGCCTGGGAACATAGCGGCAAACCGGGAAGACCAAGGGGCGGCGCGGACACGGGGCTAAGAGCGGTTTTTGCGTTACTCGAAAACCTCTACTAAACCCCCTCCAAAATCCCCCGCGCAAAATCGCTTAAGG
>JBASFN010000190.1:0-6448 GCA_049653045.1 Alphaproteobacteria bacterium | reverse complement strand
GAACAGGTTGAAGCTGCCCTCGGCTACGCTTTTAAAAATAAATCACTGCTGGCCGATGCGCTGACCCACTCCAGCACGGGCGGAGAAAAAGATTACGAAAGGCTGGAATTTCTAGGGGATCGCGTTCTTGGCCTTATTATCGCCGAAACGCTGTTTGAAAAATTCCCGGCAGAGAAAGAAGGCGACCTTGCCAAAAGACTGGCCGCACTGGTGCAAGGCGAATTGCTCGCGGAAATCGCCATGGAAATGAATTTAGGGGCGGCATTGGATTTATCATCGGCGGAACGTTACGCCGGGGGCGAGAAAAACGAGAATATCTTAGCCGACTCGCTGGAGGCCTTGATCGGCGCGGTTTACCTAGATGGCGGACTGGAGCCTTGCCGCTTGTTAATACAAAAATTATGGCAGGACAAATTTGCCAAGATGAAAGCCCCGCCGCAGCATCCCAAAACCGCCCTGCAGGAATGGGCGCAGGAACGCGGCCTACCCCTGCCCCTTTATAAAATTGCCAGCACGAGCGGTCCGGATCATGCTCCTATTTTTTCCGTCAGCCTCAGTGTGCGGGGTTATGACGATGTTATAGCAGAGGGTCGTTCGCGGCAGGTTGCAGAAAAAGAAGCCGCACGCATTTTCATGGAAAGATTGAACACATGACTTCGGAAAAAACCGCCTGTGGATTTGCCTGTATCATTGGCCTACCGAATGCCGGGAAATCAACACTGGTCAACGGGCTAGTCGGCGAAAAGGTTTCCATCGTCTCCCGCAAGACACAAACAACCCGCAGCCGTGTTCTGGGAATTGTCATGCAGGGCGACACCCAAATCGTTCTGGTTGATACGCCGGGGATTTTTACACCCAAGAAAACGATGGAGCGCGCCATGGTGCAAGCGGCGTGGTCAGCTCTCGACGATGCGGATGTCATTATCCATCTTGTCGATGCTTCCGATAAAAGTTCCGTTACCCGCAATGATGAGATCATCGAAAAGCTGCCCGCACAAAAACCGTGCCTTCTTGTGATGAACAAGACCGATCAGGTGAATAAACCGGATCTTTTCGATATGGTTAAAATCCTGAATGAAAAATTTTCCTATGCGGCCACCTTTATGATTTCGGCCTTAAAAAAAGACGGCATATCGGATGTCCTTAAAGATGTTGCCGAGCGATTGCCGCAGGGTCCGTGGCTGTTTGATCCCGAACAGACAACCGACATGCCGATGCGCCTGATGGCGTCGGAAATTACACGCGAAAAAATCTTCGATAACCTGCACGAAGAACTTCCCTATGCCGTTTTTGTCGAAACGGAAAGCTGGGAAGATTTCAATGACGGCAGCGTGAAAATCAACCAGCTTGTTTATGTGCGGCGCGAAGGACAGAAAGCGATTGTTCTCGGCAAGGGCGGCAGCCAAATCAAGATGATCGGCCAACAAGCGCGACGTGAAATGGAAACCCTTATGGGTTGCCGCGTTCACTTAAAATTATTTGTGAAGGTTAGAGAAGACTGGCCGGAGCGCGAGGAATATCTGAGGCTTATGGGATTAGAAACGCCCGCCTGACCATTAAAAAATCCTGCGTATTGTGGATAAAAAACTGCGTCAAAAATCATATTCTTGTCGGAAGCGTTTTGTCCTGATAGGGTAAAAAAATCTGCAAAAAATATATCGTAACTTCTGGCCTTTAGGCTTGAATGAAAAGCGAAGTGGGAGATTAATCGCATGAATTGGACTGACGAGCGCGTGGCCATGCTTAAAAGGCTTTGGGGAGAAGGAAAAACAGCGGCTGAAATCGCTGGAGTTCTTGGAGGCGTTACACGAAACGCCGTTATCGGCAAGGCGCACCGCCTGAAGTTATCCAATCGCGTTTCGCCCATTCAACAAAACAAGAAACCCGTTGCGCCCGTTGCAAAACCCGCACCGGAGAAGCGCATTAAATATTCGCTGGAGCAAGATAATCACCGCGTTGGCGTTTCGATGCTGGAGCTTGGCAACACGATGTGCCGTTGGCCCCTCGGCGACCCCCGCGATGAGAAATTCAGCTTTTGCGGCGATGGATGCCTTTCCGGATTTCCTTACTGCGAGTCCCACGCCCGCGCCGCCTATCAGGCCGCCGGACGTAGCCGTACCCTACAGGCGGAAGATTTCGAGAGCCAGCCAAAGGCCGTCGATGTCGATGACGAGATGCTAGAAAGCAAAATGGCGGTTAAAAAGAAATAAACCGCCTTTTTCTGCAGTTTTTCTATAATAATTTAACGGATGATCTTGAGGTCGATGGCCTCGCGGCCCTTTTCGACGATTTTAAGGGTTACGCGGACGCGCTGACCGGCCTCAAGTTCCGGGATTTCAAGTTTATCCAAAAGTGTTTTATGGATAAACACATCTTTCATGCCGTCATCGGGGATGATAAAACCAAAGCCCTTTTCAGGTTTATACCATTTGACCAGACCGCCCATGGATATGGTTCCGTCTTCACCTTCGCCCTGCGGCATTAGATTGACATCGCCGGGGTGAATGACCTCAAGAATTTCCTTAACCTGCTTGCCTTTGGGGCCGTCGAAGATGCGGCATATCATCACCGCGCCCTCACCCACGCTGTTTAGCCCGGCCTGTTGCAGGGTTGTGATATGAATGAAGGCGTCAAAGCTCTGATCTTCAGGCACGACAAAGCCGAAGCCCTTAGTTCCATTGAACCACTTCAAACATAATTTTATCGGTTCTGACTGCTCCTCAGGAAGAGAAGCGTTATCGACGTTAGACAAAGTTCAATCCTCTGGACTCAGGAAATATAAATAACATGTCGCAATAAAATTGTCCTAATCACTATATTGCATCAATTTTTGTTCCGAATCCAGACTAATTCCATCTATGATGGTTTTTTAGATATTTTTCTGGATAAAATTTATGACTTCACAAAATTTTCCCTGGATTGCCCATTACGATAGCGATGTGAAAGCTCAGATTGATTTTCCGTCTGCACCCGTTTTTTCCATGATGGATGACGCTGTCAAGATTCACGGAGCGCGACCCGCTTTTGATTTTCTTGGGAAAAAATATTCGTGGAACGAAATTGCCGCGCTTGTTGATAAATTCGCGGCGGGATTGCAAAGCCTCGGTGTTAAAAAAGGCATGAAAGTAGGGATTTTCCTACCGAATTGTCCTTATTTCCTGATCGCGTATTACGGGATTTTGAAATGCGGCGCGACAGTCGTCAATTTCAACCCGCTTTATGCAGAAAAAGAAATCGCGCACCAGATCGCCGACAGTGAAACGGATATTATGATTACGCTCGATCTTACGCTTCTCTATAAAAAGATGGAGAAAATGCTGCACGAGACTCGATTGCAAAAATTGATTATCTGCCGCTTTACCGACATCCTGCCTTTCCCGAAAAATATTTTATTTCCGGTCTTTAAAAAACGCGATAGTGCCCGTGTTGCCGCTTCGCCGAAAATTTACTGGTTTCATGCGCTTGTGCAAAATGCCGGGTCGGTCAAAATTCCGGCCATCGACCCGGACAACGATATTGCCGTTTTGCAATATACCGGCGGGACGACCGGAACGCCTAAGGGCGCGATGCTGACCCACCGGAATATCTATGCCAATACCCTACAAAGCATTGCGTGGTTTCCGAATGTCCAACATGGCGTGGACAAGATGCTCGGTATTTTGCCGTTTTTTCATGTTTTTGCGATGACGGCGGTGATGAATTTCAGCGTCATAGCGGGGCTGGAGATTATCGCCCTGCCGCGCTTTGACATCGAGGAAGCGTTGAAGACCATTGCACGGAAAAAGGCGACGCTTTTTCCCGCCGTTCCCGCGATCTACAGCGCGATTAACAATCATCCGAATTTGAAAAAATACGATATTACGTCGCTTAAATATTGTATCTCGGGCGGTGCGCCCTTGCCGGTTGAGGTCAAAAAGACGTTTGAGCGCATAACCGGGTGTGTTGTCGTTGAGGGGTATGGCTTAAGCGAATCCTCCCCTGTCGTTTGCGTTAATCCTGTGCAGGGGGAAAATAAGGCCGGGTCGATTGGAATGCCTGTGCCGGGGACGATTGTTGAAATCATTGATCCCGCCGACAAGACAAGCTTGATTAAAACCGGGGAGCGCGGCGAGCTGTGCATACGCGGGCCGCAGGTGATGAAAGGCTATTACAATAAGCCCAAAGAAACGGCGGATGTGTTAAGGGACGGGCGGCTTTATACGGGCGACGTGGCGATCATGGACGCGAAAGGGTATTTTTATATCGTTGACCGGATCAAGGATATGATTATCACCAACGGCTATAACGTCTATCCGCGCAATATCGAGGAGGCGATTTACCAGCATCCGGCGGTGGAGGAATGTATCGTTGCCGGCCTGCCCGACCCGCAGAGGGGCGAAATCGTCAAAGCGTGGATCAAGCCGCGTTCGGGGATGGTGCTGACCGAGGAGGATTTACGGTTGTTCCTTGCCGATAAAATTTCAAAAATGGAAATTCCCAAACTGGTTGAATTCCGCGATAAGCCTTTACCGAAAACGATGATCGGGAAATTGTCGCGGAAGGATGTGGTGGCGGAGGAGAAATCCGGCAAGTCCTAACGCCCCCTCGCCCTTTCCACCGCCGTAATAATCGGCGTGGCGCGGAGGGCGGCGACGATATTATTCAGATGTTTGTTGTCGTTCACGTAAATATCCACGACCAAGTCCCAGAAATCGACCGAGCGACCCGTGACGCGCAGATTTAAAATATTGCCGCCATTCTTGGCAATGACCGTCGAGAACGTGGCGAGCGATCCGGGTACGTTCTGGAACGTAACCTTCAACCGCCCCACATGCGCCTCGGGTGAGTTTTTTCCCTCGCCCCATGACACATCGAGCCAGCGTTCCGGCGTATCGGCGAAGCTTTCCAGCGTTTCACAGTCAATCGTATGGATGGTAATGCCCTTGCCCGTTGTGACAATCCCCACGATGCGGTCGCCGGGGAGCGGATGGCAGCAGCGCGCAAAATGCATGGCCATGCCGGGGATAAGACCCTTGATCGGCATGGGCGCGTCTTTGTCTTTTTGTCCACGCATGGTGGCCTGATCCATGTCGGCGGATGGACGCTTGACCATTTCTGTCTTATGAGCGGGGAAAATCGCCTTGAACACCTCACGCGCAACCAACATCCCTGCGCCGATCTTGGCGTAAATGTCTTCGCTGTTTTCCGCCTTGAATTTATCAGTGATCCCCGAGACAGCCTTTTCGGTGAATTCGTAATCTTCCTGACGGAAGATTTTCTGGAGCATGGCGCGTCCGAGCGTTACATATTCGCCGCGCTGCTGGTCGCGGATGAATTTGCGGATGTGCGAGCGCGCCTTGCCCGTGACCACGAAACGCTCCCATGTTGGCGACGGGTTTTGCGTTTTCGATGTGATAATTTCTACCTGATCGCCGTTGTTGAGGCGGCTGTTCAGGGGCGCGATACGGCTATTTATTTTTGCGCCGACGCATTTGTCGCCGATGTCAGAGTGAATGGCATAGGCGAAATCAATCGGCGTCGCGCCGGTTGGCAATTCGATCAAATCGCCCTTTGGCGAAAACACATAGACCTGATCCTGAAATAATTCGAGTTTGGTGTTTTCCCAGAAATCTTCGGGCTTTTGCTCCTGTTCGAGAATTTCAAGGAGTTCGCGCAGCCAGCGATATTTACGCATGTCTTTCGCGTCGGGCTTGCCGCCCGCCTTATACGACCAGTGTGCGGCCACGCCCATATCGGCCTCGAAATTCATTTCCTGTGTGCGGATCTGGATTTCAATCCGGTGTTTTGATGGCCCCATGACCGTTGTGTGAATCGAGCGGTAGCCATTGGGTTTCGGGGTTGAGATGTAGTCTTTAAAACGCCCCGGAACGCTGGGGTACGCGCTGTGGATGAGGCCGAGAGCCATATAACAATCTTCGACTTTCTCCAGCACCACGCGAAATGCCATGATGTCGGACAGTTGCTCAAACGCCACGTTTTTACGCTGCATTTTTTTCCAGATGGAATATTTTGTTTTTTCTCGCCCGTTGATTTCCGCCTTGATGCCCGATTTTTTCAGCAGGTCTTTGAGTTCAGCCATAATCTTTTGCGCAACGTCTGTTCCCTCCTGCCGGAGGAAAGCAAGGCGATTGGCGATGCTGCCGCGTGCTTCGGGACTGATGACACCAAAGGCGAGGTCTTCGAGTTCCTCTTTCATATTGTGAACGCCGATACGCTCGGCCAATGGGGCATAAATTTCCAGCGTCTCCAATGCGATGCGGCGGCGTTTTTCTGGATTATTGAATGCCTCGATTGTTCGCATGTTGTGGAGGCGATCAGCGAGTTTGACCAAGAGAACGCGAATATCCTCGGACATGGCCAGCAAAAGCTTCCTGAAATTTTCGGCCTGCTTGCCCTCGACGGTCTGGCTTTCAATGCGGGTCAGTTTGCTGACGCCGTTGACCATATC
>JBASFN010000189.1:0-10579 GCA_049653045.1 Alphaproteobacteria bacterium | reverse complement strand
TAACTCCTCGATGCCATAGCTTCCTCCTAGCGTACCAATTTCCATTAGATTTATTACAAAAGTAGCGTGGTTTTTAGGTTAAAGCAATAAAACCTATATTAATAAAAGTCAGCATCATCCATACTTCCCCGCCAGCGCCCGTCCAATCTCCTCAAACCGCGTCACCAACTCCTCACCATACAGCGACGCATTGAGAATCGTTTTTCCGCCGACGATTTTTTTCATCACCACCTCGGCGATTTTTCCGTTCGGTGTTTTCAAAATCCCCGGCACGGCCATAATCTCCGTCGGGATAGCATAGGGCGTGATATTATCCTTCACGGCTTTTTTAATCCCCAATTTCAAATCCTCCGGCACGTCGAGCGCACCATCCGGCAGCACCAGAAACAAAACCGTAATCGTCTGTTTATTGTCGGGCCGCGTAAAATCAATCGCCGCTGCTTCCCTAATCCGATCCGAAAAGGGCTTGAGCTGATCGTAAATCGCGACCGTCCCGATCCGAACGCCATTCTGGTTCAGCGTCGCATCCGACCGCCCGATAATAACAAACTGCCCCTGCGGCGTTTTCTCGATAGAATCCCCATGCCGCCAAACACGCTTGCCCGGATAGAACTCAAAATACTCCGCGCTATACCGCTTCCCGCCCGCATCATCGACAAACCGCAGCGGCATCGACGGAAACGCATTCGCGCACACCATCTCACCCGCCGCAGTATCATGCCCTTCCTCATCCCACACGCGCACATCGAGGCCAAACATCGGCCCGTTAATCTGCCCCGCATAGGTCGGCGTAAACATATTCCCACCAACAAAACACCCGACAATATCCGTCCCGCCCGAGATAGAACCGATTTTCACATCCGCCTTAATCGCCTCGTGAATGAACGTAAACCCCTGCGCAGGCAGAACCGCGCCCGTCGACATCACCGACCGCAACTTGGAAAGGTCATACCGCTCACGCGGCGACAATTTATTCTGCATCCAGCTTAAAATCACCGGCGCCGCCGTGCCATGATGGGTGCAGCCATGCGCCGCCGTAAAATCCCACTGCGCATAGGCATCCGGAAACGCCGGACTTCCGTCATACATCAAAATCGCAGAGCCAGTCGCCAGCGCCCCCGCCAGCCAATTCCACATCATCCAGCTCGGCGTCGCATGATAAAACACACGGTCACCCGCCCGCACATCGCAATGAAGCGCATATTCACAAAGATGCTTCAGCAAAACCCCACCCGAAGAATGCTCGAAACATTTCGGCTTGCCCGTACTACCCGACGAGAAAAGAATATAAAGCGGATGATTGAAATCACGCCGCGTGAAAGAAAGATGCTTGGGCTTATAGGGTGCAAGAAAATCGGATGCAGGCAGCAGAACGATTTTTTCAACCGATGAAATTTCCGCCTTCACTTTTTCAATCACGTCCAGACGTGAAATCGTTTTCTCGCCGTGCACATACCCCGGCGCGGAAATCAATATTTTCGGCTTCACCTGCGTAAAGCGGTTAATCAAATCCGCTGGCCCCATCTCCATCCCGGCGGAGGAAAACACCGCGCCGATATTCGACGCCGCCAGCAAAATAATCACTGTCTCCGGAATATTCGGTAGGTAAACCGCCACGCGGTCGCCCTCGGTCACACCTGCGCCAATCAATGCCTGCTCCCACACACTGACCTGCTCACATAACTCTTTCCACGAAATCACCCGATCCGCGCCGTTCTGCACTCTTGCGATAATCGCCGCGCTGTCCGGATTTTTGGACGCATGAACCAACAGATTTTCCGCGTAACTCAATTTCCCATTCGGAAAAAACCGCGCCCACGGCGCATCTTCCGTCGCACCAAGAACCAAATCACCCTTGTCGCCGACCACGCCCGTAAAATCCCACACCGCGTCCCAAAACGCCTCCGGCTCCGTTACCGACCATGCATGCAGCTTTAAAAACGCCGCCGGATCGAACCCACCAAAAATTTCCCCCGTCCGGCGTTCCACAAACCGCACAAAATCGGCAAGCCGCGACCGCTCCGCGCCATTTTGCACGGGATTCCAGAGCATCTCAGGCTCAATCTTTAAATTTTCAGAAGTCGCTGATTTCATAGACAGATTCTTGACCGCGCCCCCCTTAAAGTCAATCAAAAGGAAAAGAAACAATCGAATTAACATTTTATTAAGACATCGTTGACATAATTCAAAAATGTCCGATTTGGCTGCATCATTCAATAAACGGAATCAGGGTCTTGAAAAAACCCCAGCCCCGGAATTATTCACGACATTGAATTCGGAAAATATTGATTCGATCGACCTGAAAAAACTGCCGCCCGATTTTCAAAAATTTCTGAAAGAAACCGAGGATTATCCCGTCCTCAAAAAAGCCAACGCAGCAAATGACCTTCTTGAAAAATATAGAAATGATGCGCCCGCTCTAAATAAACAAAGCCAAGCGAGCGACCTCACAAATATTTTTAAGAGGGCGGGAGAAGACGAACTCATTATAAAACATAACTTTCTGGACGAATTTTTGAATTTAATCATCATAGAACAAGTGCGTGATTTCCCCGACAAGGAAGACCTGCCCCAGAAAATGCAGGATTTTTTAAAGAGCATCGAAACTCTCTCCCCGATCGAAAAAATGAAAAAAATCCACGAATTTGCTCTCAATACCATGACATATCAGGTTGAAGGAAATAATGATATTCCCGGCGGCCTTGGCGGGATCCTTGGAAAAAATGGAAAAGGGGATTGCGACGATTACGCCAGCCTCGAATTCGCGCTGCTTCACTATGCGGGATTTAAAGATGAAGACATCGAATTCCTAACAGGAAAAATGAAATATACGGCCAATGGAACGCAAGTTGCTGATGCGGCTCACGCAGTAGCAATCATAACAATCAACGGACAGCCCTATCTAATGGATATGAATATGAAGGAACCCGTCCCGCTGAACCCAAACGGAACCGCAAAAGGATTAACATCAGCTGAAGGCGGCCAACAGGGAAATATACCGATAGAAGTCAAAATTACCCCATGGCATATCCTAAAAGCAAACGGAGACGAAGTAATATATCCAAAAAATATTTCTGGATACAGTCCAGGGCTTTTACAACCCAACCTTTTCTAAACAAAAAAATCAGCAATAGACACCCTAATGACGCAGGAAACATCCTGTGCTATATAAATCTATGATCAACATTAAAAAATATATCCTTGTCACACTTTTAACTGTCATCCCTTTTTTCTCCGCCCACGCACAGGAAGAAGGGAATAACGGCCCCTACGTTAAAATCCGCCTTGTCCCGGAACATTCCACAATCAAACCCGGCGACGACATCACCATCGCCATCGAGCAAACCATCGCCCCCGGCTGGCACACCTACTGGAAAAACCCCGGCGATTCCGGCGCCGCCCCGCGCATCAACTGGAAACTCCCCGAAGGCTTTACCGCCGGGGAAATCGAATGGCCCGTCCCCCACAAAATCCCGATGGGGCCGCTCGTCAATTACGGATATGAAAACGAAGTCATCCTTCTGCAAACGCTAAAAATCCCGGCCACTATAGCAGATGGCTCCCTCACGCTCGCAGCCGACATCGACATCCTCGTCTGCAAGGAAATCTGCATCCCGGAAAGCGGCACATATGAAATAACGCTCAACAACCCGGAAATCACAACCGACAACACACCCTATATCAAAAAAGCCCGCGCCCTGACCCCCGTCCCGAGCGCGGCAAGCGGCACATACACGGAAAAAGACGGATTTTTTATTCTCGAAAAACCCATCGACTGGAGCCACACAGCCTCAAGATATGACTTCATCCCCGAAGACTGGGGACTGATCGAAAACGGCGCACCGCCTGAAATCTCCCAGAACGGCAGCAAAATCCGCATCCGGCAAAAACGCGGCGAGCGATCCATTTCGGAACTAAGTGAAATTCGCGGCCTTCTCCTCTGGCACGCCGTAGAGGGCGACCACGCAAAAGCCTATGCCTTCAGCGCAAAATCAGAATCGGCATCAGAAGGCACGGGCAACCTCCCGGCAAAAGCCGCCCCCACGCTCCTTGCCGCGCTTGGCCTTGCGATTTTGGGCGGTCTGATTTTAAACCTCATGCCCTGCGTGTTTCCCGTCCTCTCCATCAAGGCTCTCAGCCTTGTAAAAATAGCGGAAAAGGAACCCGGAGCCGCGCGCCTGCACGGCATCGCCTACACCGCCGGAGTTATCGCCTGTTTTATCCTCATTGCCTCTATCCTGATCGCCCTCAAATCCGGCGGCGAAGAAATCGGCTGGGGCTTTCAATTACAAAATCCGCGCATCGTCGCCGGACTGGCCTATCTATTTTTTATCCTCGGCCTGAATTTCTCCGGCGTGTTCGAGATCGGCAACCATTTCGGCAATCTCGGCAACCGCCTGACCCAAGGCAACACGCCCGTCCATTCTTTCTTCACCGGAGCACTCGCCACACTGGTGGCCACGCCGTGCACCGCACCGTTCATGGGCGTGGCACTCGGCTTTGCACTGGTACAGCCAACATTCATCGGCCTGTCCGTTTTTGCCGCGCTTGGCCTTGGCCTCTCCTTGCCCTACCTCGCACTGTCTTTTATCCCGGCTCTGCAAAGAACATTGCCAAAACCCGGCGCATGGATGGAAATCTTCCGCCAAGCCCTCGCCTTCCCGATGTACGCTTCTGCTGCATGGTTGGTCTGGGTGCTCAGCCAGCAAACCGGAGCCATCGGCGTTGGCACGTCCCTGACCGGTCTTGTCTTGATCGGCTTTGCCATCTGGCTGCTGCGCCACGCGCCCGCCGCAAGAAAATGGCGATACGCCGTCCGGATCATCGCCATCCTCTCGCTGGTCTCGGCTGTATGGGTCATCCCCGGCGGCATTCAAAAAACAGACGCGGAAAAACCGACCTTCGGTGAAATCTATTCCCCGGAAAAACTCTCAAATCTTCTCGAAGGCAACGCGCCCGTATTCGTCGAGATGACCGCCGCATGGTGCATCACCTGCAAGGTCAACCACGCCCTCGCCATCGACATCGACCTCACTCGCAAGCTGTTCTCGGATAACAACATCATTTACCTGATCGGCGACTGGACAAATCAAGACCCACAGATCACAGAATATCTGGCGGGCTATGGACGCAGCGGCGTTCCGATCTACGTCTATTACGGCCCCCGCGATGCAAACGGGACAAGGCCGGAGCCTGTCGTCCTGCCGCAAATCCTGACACCGGGGACTGTTGCAAAAGTTATAAAAGGATACTAAATTTCACCGCAGAGGCGCAGAGAACACAGAGTGTTAAAAAATACTATTTAACACGAAGAAAACGAAGGTAAAAAAAGATCACGAAGTTTTTAGATAAATTCTTCTTCGTGTCTTTCGTGTTAAATCTTTTTCTCTGCGGTGAAATTAGTTTTTTAAAAGGAAAAAGCCCATGAAAAAATTTCTTGCCATAGCCCTAACCGGAGCATTATTTGCCCTCGCAACGCCTGCCATTGCCGCGCCATCCGTCGGCAGCCCCGCACCGGATTTCTCCGCCACCGACATCGACGGCAAGCCCTTTAAACTGAGCGATCACAAGGGCAAGATCGTCGTCCTCGAATGGTCAAACCACGAATGCCCCTATGTTGTGAAACATTACGGCTCCGGCAACATGCAAAAAGTCCAAAAAGCCGCCATGGAAAAAGGCGTGGAATGGGTGACCATCGTGTCCTCCGCGCCGGGCCGTCAAGGCAATGTCACGCCCGAAGATGCCAAGAAAATCGCCACCGAAGCCGGAGCCTCTTTCACCGCGAAGATCCTCGACGCTTCGGGCGAAATTGGCCATCTCTATGATGCAAAAACCACGCCCCATATGTTCGTCATCAACGCCGATGGAACGCTGGCCTATGCCGGCGCAATCGACGACGATTCCAGCCCGAGACCCGAAAGCACAGCCACCGCAAAGAACTATGTTCTGGCCGCGCTGGATGACCTCGCCGCCGGAAAACCCGTCGCTACCCCCACAACACAATCCTATGGATGCAGCGTAAAATACGGCGATTAACCCGATAAAATATTCACTATAGAAATGCCATCCTACAAAAAAGCGTGTGTAATACACGCTTTTTTTAATAACGAACGCCCACACTCAAACCCGCACCATAATCAGGACTATTTTCACTCAAACCAGCCAAAACATGCGGATTCAAATGAATTGCAGGAACAAGATCATAAGCAGCATAAACTTCAACAAGACTGGAAGGACCAAAACCACCACCAGCCGGCGACCATTCATAAGTGGCTCCAATATAAGCATCTTCGGCAATATCATATCCAACATCAAAAGACGCTGTCCATTGACCGGGAAAATACGAAACATCAGAATCCCCGGAAACGCTATATCCAATTCCACCTGTAAAAGAATAATCACCAACAGGCCACGAATAATTCAAATCGCCAGCATAAGAATAAAGGCCAGAGCCAACTCCCTCATCCTCATCCGCCGTAGGCAGTCCGACAGTTGCCTCTAAATCGAAATAACTTCCTGAATCCATAACATCAAAAACATACGCCGCGCCTAGTTCCAAATCGCCCCAACCGCTTGTGGTCATGCGTCCGCCATCCTCATCAGGATCAATATATTTTACAAAGGGAACAGAGGCAAAAAATTGAATATCGCCCGATTGATAAGAAAGCTCTATCGGCATGATCCAGGAATCACTTTCCCCTAAATCACTGCCATAATCCCCGGTGGTAAAATCAAAACCCGATCTCAACTCCAGAGTATTTTCAGACAACTCCCGGCGTTCTTCGCGCTCATAACGAGCCGTCTGCGCAAACACATCGGCCGCGCCCCACGAACAAAAACAAACAAAAACAACGAAGACAACAGAATGACAATTTTTTCTGAAAAACAGATCCATGAATATAAAACTTGAAAATAAGGGGGAGGGAAAAAAGAAAAATCCGACGAAAGCATTATCTCATCGCCCAACATAGAGGTCAACGCTCAGAACAAACATGCCGATTAATCCTGAAGAACGACCTCGATCAACTGCCCAACCGCCATAAATTCGCGGGTGGCGCGGATATGATCTTTATGAACCTTTGCCATCATCATCGCCCCTTGAAAAGCGGCAATAAAAAGCCGCGCAAACTGACGTGGCTCCATCGAAAGCTTCCCCTCCGCCGCAAGCGGCCTTAAGAAACCGACCAACTGGTTTTCCCATTGCAGGATAATCTGTTTCACCTGCTCGCGCACAGTTTCATCCCTGTCGGATAGCTCAACCGCAAAATTCCCGACAAGACATCCGCCGATAAATTTACGCTGCTCATAAAGCGTGTACGTCTCCTGAACGAAATTCATCAATCCTGTTTTCACAGAAGGGGATGCGGACAAGTGCCGCTCAAGCGGCGCAAAAATCTGCTCCTGCGTGTACTTTTCCAGAATATTCTGGCTGACCGCCCGCTTGCTCGTGAAGTAATGAAAAAGTGCGCCCTTACTAACCCCGGCCGCGCTAACGACATCGTTCAGCGACGTGCCATCATACCCGCGCCGCAAGATCAGCCGCTCGGCCGCATTGACTATTTTCTTCTGCGTTGTCTGTCCGGTCATAAAAAATCCTCCACGCCAGAAATTATAGACCCACCGGTCGGACTCACAAACCCCCCAACCAACAGAAAAGTAATTTTATTCCAAGAAAAGAACATCTTGCAAAAGAATGTGAATTTTTTGCATCGCATCACAGAATTTAATAAGAAAATATTTTATCCTGTATTACGCTAAACGAACCAAGAGCGCACAAAGCGCCTTACAAAAAAAAACAGAACGGGAACCAGAGATGATTTCAGCAAGAGATGCATTCTCCAGGATCAGCAGCTTGTATTTTCCAAGCCATTATAATCCTGGCTTTGTGGACGCAACCGGCGGCGGAACCAATACATATGAAAGAAAAGAAACCGCCAGACGCCTGATCGACGATTTCTGGGACAGCAATACCAACACAGATTACGAAGCCACGTACATCAAAGATGATTGTAACGCCAGCAGCGGCGGCTTTTCAGCATTTACCGCTTTCTATCCTTACAAAGGACAAAGAACACTCAATACACAATTCACAATCAGAACAAAAGACACAGACGGTACGCATAAACCACCTGAGATCATAGAAGCTGCGTTCATGCACGAACTCCTCCATCTCAGACAAATAATGGGAAATATTCGCCCCTACATAGAAAGCGGACTTAAGCCAAAAGACATCACGCCAGAGGGCGCAGATATTCTTTTCGCAACTTTATCCAACTCAGCATCCCCCATCGTCCTCAGCCCTCGCGCCCGTATGTTGGTCATATCGCGGTTTATGGAAGCCGATACCGGGGCAAAAACCCCATGGCTGGCCGCAAACAAAGCGCAAGAAAACCCAAATTTCCTTGATATTTTAACTACAGATTCGCTATCCGTAAGGAAATTTCTGGAAATACAAAATCAAGCCCCGGACTTGCAATCCGCGATACGCGAAGCGGCATGGGTCAGTATGAATACACCAAATTGGGGTAACAAAGGATCGCCACAAGAAAACTGGACATTCGGCGATTATTACCAATGGGAAGTCCTCAATACCTACGACTACGGCTTTAACGAGCAATCGGATAGAAATGAATGGAATTCCTTACGGCTGAACACAGGGGAACCGATTGAATTTGTAGATATAGACCTAAACGATCCGCGTGATCGGCAAAGCCTGCTGAAAATCGGCGAAAGTTTTGGCCCCAATCCTTTTGAATATAATGGCGACCTGCACCCGATGTTTTGCGGCGAAATACAACTCAAGCCTGAAATCGAAGCCAAAGTACAGGAAATCGAGAAACTACTCGGCATTCACGGTAAAAAATTGCAAACCTATAATCAGGCACTTGATACGTGGGGAATGAACCCGTTCAACTATATGGCACGCTCAACAGGCATTACCGAAGACAGGCCGTTCCCATTTAGCAAAAACGTCGTCATCGCCCAACCCCCGCCCGGCTCCCCAAAGATGACCCAGTCGCAAGAACAGCACTCCACTTTCGAATTATCCAGCCCGTCTTAACGGCTTGTACTTGATCCGGTGCGGTTGGTCGGCGGCGATGCCAAGGCGGCGTTTGCGATCCGCCTCGTAATCCTCATAGTTCCCCTCAAACCACTCCACATGGGAATCCCCCTCAAACGCGAGGATATGCGTGGCAAGTCGGTCAAGGAACCACCGATCGTGCGAAATGATAACCGCGCAGCCGGGAAAATTCTCAATCGCCTCCTCCAACGCCGACAATGTTTCCGTATCAAGGTCATTCGTCGGCTCATCAAGCAAGATAACATTTGCCTCTTTTTTCAACATCTTGGCCAAATGCACCCGATTACGCTGCCCGCCCGAAAGATTACCAACCTTCTGCTGCTGATCCGGCCCCCGGAAATTAAACGCCGAGACATAAGCCCGGCTCGGCATCTCGACCTTACCCAACTTAATTATATCCTCGCTGTTTGAAATCTCCTGCCAGACATTATTATCGGCATTCAAAGAGTCCCTACTTTGATCGACATAGCCAAGTTTAACCGATTCACCAACCGTAAACGTCCCGCTATCCGGCTGCTCCTGCCCGGTAATCATTCGGAACAAGGTACTTTTCCCGGCTCCGTTCGGCCCGATCACACCGACAACCCCGCCCGGCGGCAGGCGGAACGACAGATTATCAATGAGCAGTACATCGCCATACCCCTTGGAAATGCCCTTCGCCTCAATAACATTCTCGCCAAGACGCGGCGGCGTTGGGATAACGATCTGAGCGTTGCGCTGGGTATTGGTCTGCGACTCGGCCAGCAAGGTTTCATAAGATGCAATCCGCGCCTTGGATTTCTTACGGCGTCCCTCAGGCGTACGCCCCATCCATTCCATCTCACGGGCGAGGGTTTTCTGCCGCGCCGCTTCCTCTTTCGATTCCTGCTCCATCCGCTTGGCCTTGGCCTTAAGATAGGCGGAATAATTCCCCTCATAGGGAATGCCCTTGCCCCGATCCAATTCCAAAATCCAGCCCGTGACGTTATCAAGGAAATAACGGTCGTGCGTAATCATCACCACCGTCCCCTTATAATCGGCCAGAAACCGCTGAAGCCACGACACGCTTTCGGCATCAAGATGGTTCGTTGGCTCGTCGAGCAAAAGAAGATCTGGCTTTTCCAGAAGTAATTTACAAAGAGCCACCCGGCGTTTTTCCCCACCAGACAAATTATCAATCTTGGCCGTCCCCGGCGGACAGCGCAGCGCGTCCATCGCAATTTCAATCGTGCGATCAAGCTCCCACCCGTCTACGGCGTCAATTTTGGTCTGAAGCTCGCCCATTTCCTCACCCAGCTTTTCAAAATCGGCGTCGGGTTCGGCCATGGCTGAACTAATCTCGTTATAGCGATCCACCATACCCTTGATCTCGGCCAGCCCCTCCAGCACATTTTCATGGACGGTTTTGGTCTTATCAAGCTGCGGTTCCTGCTCCAGATAGCCGATTCGTACGCCCTCGGCAGCCCAAGCATCGCCCGTAAATTCCTTATCGCGCCCGGCCATAACCCGGAGCAAGGT
>JBASFN010000188.1:0-12450 GCA_049653045.1 Alphaproteobacteria bacterium | reverse complement strand
CCTTTCAGCAGCGCAAGATGCGTTCCGGCATAGCCGCCGATGAATGATCCGAGGAGGAGGGCGGGCATCCAATTCCATTGAATATGCTGCCCCAGCGTTACGATGGTGATCGCGCCCATCGAGTTCCAGAGCAAGCCGACAAAAACCATCGTGTACATAACGGCTGTTTTGAAATCGAGGCCGAACCATGTAATAAGCCATACAGTGACAAACAAACCGCTTCCTGATGTGATCGAGCCATTGAATACGCCGATCAGGAATAACACCAAACCACCAAGAATATAGCCTTTGATATTTCTGTTTTTGGGATTGGCGATTTCCCCCATTTGTTTTTTTTGGGTTGAATAAACACCAATCGCAACGGTAATGATTCCAAGGGTCAACTCAGCAGTCCGCTCCGGCACTTGAATAATGATATAGGCTCCAAGAATTGTACCGAGAACACCACTCAATGCCACATAAACGGCTAAACGCCAGTCAAAATCCTGCTTATGTTTCAGGTGGCGGTATGTCGCGCCAAGACCCAAGGCCACTGTTGCAACCTTGTGCGTTGCCAGTGCTACAGAAAACGGCAGACCAAGAAAGATAAGTAGCGGAAACTGAACCAAGCCCGTTCCTCCGCCCGCCAAAGCAGACATCGTGTTCGCAATGAGCGATCCAAGGAAGAGGAAAAGCTGATCTAACATCAATATATTATCCTATAACAATGTCATCCTGAGCGTCAGCGAAGGATCCCGGCGAGATGTTTCGCTGCGCTCAACATGACAAGTGCTTTCCCCCGGCTTTCGCCGGGGAACAACATAATAAGGGTATTAGCCCCGGCTGCGGCGTGGGCCGCGGTCACGGCCACCACGGTCGTCGCGGTCGCGGCGGGGTGGGCGGCTTTCCATTTCCGATGGGTCGGGCAATTCGCCGACTTCGCCGGTTTCCTGATTGACGCGTTTCATCGAGAGTTTGACCTTGCCGCGATCATCCATGCCAAGCACGACAACCTTTACCATGTCGCCTTCGTTAACGACTTCGTTGGTTGTGGCAACGCGGCGGTCGGCGAGTTCGGAGATGTGAACGAGGCCGTCTTTCGCGCCCATGAAATTGACGAAGGCGCCAAATTCCATGGTCTTGACGACCTTGCCGGAATAGACCTTGCCGATTTCGGGTTCTTCGGTGATGCCCTTAATCATGTTGACGGCTTTTTCGATGGCGTCGCCGTTGACGGCGGAAACCTTGATCGTTCCGTCGTCCTCGATGTCCACTTTCGCGCCAGAGACTTCGCAGATTTCGCGGATGACCTTGCCGCCTGTGCCGATAACCTCGCGGATTTTATCCGTCGGGATTTTCAGCGTGACGATTTGCGGTGCGAATTTGCTGAGTTCGGTACGCGCCTCGGTCAGGGCTTTGTTCATCTCGCCCAGAATATGGAGGCGTCCGTCCTTGGCCTGCGCTACGGCGATCCGCATGATTTCCTCGGTAATGGATGTGATTTTAATGTCCATCTGGAGGGCGGTGATGCCGTTTTCCGTTCCGGCGACCTTAAAGTCCATATCGCCGAGATGGTCTTCATCGCCGAGAATGTCGGAGAGGACAGCAAATTCATTGCCTTCCTTGATCAGACCCATAGCAATACCGGCGACAGGTGATTTCAGGGGTGCGCCAGCATCCATGAGCGCCAGCGATGTGCCGCAGACGGTTGCCATGGAGGATGACCCGTTTGACTCGGTGATTTCCGAGACGATCCGCATCGTGTAGGGGAATTCCTCTACCGTGGGAAGCATTGGGTTAAGAGCGCGCCATGCGAGTTTGCCGTGGCCGATTTCGCGGCGACCCGGTGCGCCCATCCGTCCGGCTTCGCCGACGGAGTAGGGAGGGAAGTTATAATGCAGCATGAAACGCTGTTTGTATTCGCCCTCAAGCGCGTCGATGATTTGCTCGTCCTGTCCGGTTCCGAGTGTGGCAACGACCAAGGCTTGCGTTTCACCGCGTGTGAACAGGGCTGAGCCGTGGGTGCGGGGCAGAACGCCTGCCTCGGCCACGATCGGGCGCACGGTTTTTGTATCACGCTGGTCAATCCGGCGGCCTGTTTTCAGGATGTTACCGCGAACGACATCGGCTTCCAATTCCTTGAACTTGGCGGTGATGGTGTTCTCGTTGATACCGAGATCATCATTTTTGAACTGCTCGATGGCCTTTTTGCGGGCATCGCCAACAGCGTTGTAACGCTCCTGTTTGTTGGTGATGGCATAGGCATCGCGCACTTGACCTTCAAAGCCGGACTTGATGTCGGAGGCCAGTTTTTTCAGGTGAGCGGGCGTTTCAACAACGGGCCAAGGATCTTTCGCACACATTTCGGCGAGGGCGATAATTCCGTCGATGACCGGTTGGAATGCTTTCCAGCCTTCCATGACGGCATCCAGCATGATGTCTTCCGACAATTCTTTGGCTTCGGATTCAACCATCAGAACGCCTTCTTTCGTTCCGGCGACAACCAGATCAAGCGCGCTTTCTTTCATCTCGCTCATGGTTGGGTTGATGGCGTATTGACCATTGATATAGCCGATACGCGCCGCGCCGACAGGTCCCATAAACGGAATACCGGAAATGGTGAGGGCGGCGGAACAACCGATCAGGGCAATCATGTCCGGATCGTTTTCAAGGTCATGGGACACGACAGTCGCAATGACCTGAACCTCGTTGTAGAAGTCCTTGGGGAACAAAGGGCGGATCGGTCGGTCGATCAGGCGGCTGGTCAGCGTTTCCTTTTCAGACGGGCGCGCTTCGCGCTTGAAGAAGCCACCGGGGATTTTTCCGGCTGCATAGGTTTTTTCCTGATAGTGAACGGTCAGGGGGAAGAAATCCTGACCTTCTTTGACCTTTTTTGCGCCGACGACGGTGCAAAGGACTGTCGTTTCACCGACTGTCGCCATAACGGCGGCATCGGCCTGACGGGCGATTTTTCCGGTTTCCAATGTGATGGTTTTTCCGGCAAAGTTTATTTCTTTTCTATAGACGTTAAACATTCTTTTTAGTTCCTTGTTTTTCAACGTGTCATCCTGAGCGAAGCGAAGGATCTTTGGAAAACTCCAACGTGATTCTTCGGCCTGCGGCCTCAGAATGACAACGGGTTTTATAAATGCGAGAGGGGGAGCGGGGAACTGGTTCCGGGCGGACAGTGAAAGCCATAAGAAATGGATTTAACAGTCAACCGGGAAGCAGGGCCTTTCCCGCCTTTCTACTGGACAATAGGAGTGACATTATTTATAGCAAAAGTCAAAGATTTATTCAGCAAAGGTATACTTCACATGAACTATCTCGTCCTTCTCCGTCACGGCCAGTCCCAATGGAACCTTGAAAACCGCTTTACGGGCTTCAGGGATGTGGATTTAACTGCCTTGGGTGTCGAAGAAGCACAAAAAGCCGGGGAAAAACTGGCGAAGGCCAATATCGCCTTCGATACCGTTTTCACAAGCACCCAGATGCGTGCCAGCAAAACAGCCAAAATTGCCCTAGAGAAAAGCGGGCAGTCCGACCTGATTGGCTCCATAATCGTCCATCAAGATTTACGGGAACGCGACTACGGCGACCTGACCGGGCTTGATAAGGCGGAAACGAAGGAAAAATACGGCGAGGATCAGGTGCATATCTGGCGGCGTTCCTATGATGTGCCGCCGCCGGGTGGGGAATGCCTTCAAGATGTGGTGGAAAAACGTGTCCGCCCCTATTATCTGGCCAATATCAAACCCTTATTGGAACAGGGCGAAAATGTCCTAATCGCGGCGCACGGTAATTCCTTGCGTGCTATGCTGATTATCCTTGGTGTGGAAACGCCGGACAGCATCAATCAAGCCGAAATCCCAACGGGTGTTCCTCTTGTGTTTGAGCTGGAAAATGGAAAAGTCCTGAAGCGGTATTTCCTGCAATAAGACAAAAACAAACCCCCGCATCGCTGCGGGGGTTTTTGTATCGTTTGTTTTATATTAGCGACGGATATTCAGACGCTCAATCAGACTCTGATAACGCGCTGCATCGATACGCTTTAAGTAATCCAGAAGCTTACGACGCTTGGCAACCATCATCAAAAGACCACGGCGGCTGTGAACATCTTTCTTGTGAGTCTGAAGATGTTCAGACAGATAGTTGATCCGGTCTGTCAGGATGGCAACTTGCACATCGGCCGATCCGGTGTCGTCTTTTTTCGTCTGGTAGTCTTTAATCACTTGGGCTTTGCGCTCTGCGCTTTTTACTAATGCCGACATCGTGGTCTCCTTTTCAGGGGTTAAAGGTTTAAAATGCGAACGGGTCTTACGTCCGGCCCTTTGGCTTCCACAAGGGCTACGGGCTTGTGATTACACACCGCCAGTGCTTCCCTCGGCTCGCCGTTTCCGTCCAGACCGACCCTTGCGAGGCGCTCAAAGTCAGGGCGGGATATAAAGGCCAGAACTTGCCCGTTTCTCAACCGAGCCGCCTCATCCTCCCTTACGGCCAACGCCGGGATGTCGTCCAGCGCGGTCTCAAGGGGGAGTAAAACAGATCCGATGAGGCGGGCACTATCGTCGAGTTTTTCCAATTTGTCCAGAGAAATTGCGGTTTCCAGCGTGAACGGGCCGACCTGTTCGCGTTTTAGCGCGCTGATATAGCCAAAACAGCCTAAATCCAGCCCCATATCCCGTGCCAGTGACCGGACATACGTCCCCTTGCCGCAAACCATAAGAAAATCAGCCTCTTTGTCGCGTACAGCCAGTAAATTAAGGCTTTCAATAAAGACTTCCCGTTCCTCTATCTCTACGTCCTCCCCGCTCCGGGCGAGGTCATAGGCACGTTGGCCATCAATTTTTATGGCGGAGAATTGAGGCGGGGTTTGCAGGATAACCCCGGTATAGCGGGGCAGGAGAGCTTCTATCTGATCCCTGGATGGGCGGTTTTCAGACCGGGCGGTGACATCCCCTTCGCCGTCGTCCGTATCCCGTTGCTCCCCCCACGTCACGGTAAAGCTATAGGTCTTGAGACCGTCCTGAATGTAAGAAATTGTCTTGGTTGCCTCGCCAAGGGCGATGGGAAGAATTCCTGTAGCGAGAGGATCGAGCGTTCCCGCATGACCGGCTTTCTGGGCGTTTAACAGCCAGCGAACCTTGGCCATGGCTTGCGTCGAACTCAGGCCAAGCGGCTTATCAAGATTGATCCAGCCATCGACCTTATTACCTTTTTTCCGTCTGGCCATGGGGTTCAGTCTTTTTGATCGGCGTGAATGTCGCGCAGGATATTTTCGATTTTTTCGGCTTCGTCGAAGGAATTATCGGCGATGAAGCGGATGGTCGGCGTAAACCGAAGGCGGGCGCTGCGAGCGATTTCCTTTTTAAAAACATTCTTGTCCCGGTTGAGGGCGGGAAGAATTGCCTCCATATTCGCCCCGCCGAGCGACATAACATAGGCGGTGGCGTGCTTGAGATCGGGGCTAATGCGGACTTCGGAGATGCTGACCAGATTGCAATCGAGCAGGGCGACCTCGTTAAAATGGCCACGCTGCATGGTTTCGGCCAGGATATGGCGTATCTGCTCTCCGACGCGTAACTGGCGCTGTGACGGTTCGTTCGTCCTGTGATTCCGCATAATCAAGTAACCGTTCTGGCTTCCTCGACGATTTGATAGCACTCGATAATATCGCCTTCTTTAATATCATCGTAGTTTTCAAAGGCCATACCGCATTCAATTCCCTCTTTAACTTCTTTGACTTCGTCCTTAAAGCGTTTGAGGGTTTTGAGAGTTCCTTCGTGAATAACCACGTCGTTGCGAAGCAAACGTACTTTTGCGCCGCGCATGACGTTGCCTGTCGTAACGATACAGCCGCCGATTTTTCCGACCTTGGTGATATTGAACACCTGCTTGATCGCCGCTTGACCGATATATTCTTCCCGCTTGGTGGGGGATAGCATTCCGGTCAGGATGGCTTTCGCGTCGTCAATCACATTGTAAATAATGTTGTAGTAACGGATTTGTACGTTATCGCGTTGCGCGAGATCGCGGGCTTGCGCGTTGGCGCGGACGTTAAAGCCGATGATAACGCCGCCCGAAGCGCGGGCGAGGGTAACATCGGATTCGGTAATGCCGCCGACGCCGCTATGCAGGACATGCACGGCGATGCCTTTGTTTTCCTCGACCATTTTTTGCAAAGATCCGGCAATGGCTTCGACGGAACCGTGTACGTCGCCCTTGATAACGACGGGCAGGGTGGTTTTTTCGCCTTCTTCCTTGATCTGAAGCAGGTCTTCCATCGTAGCGCGGCCTTTGACCGCTTTTGCCGCTTGTGTTTCGCGTTTCTTGCGCTTGCGGTAGTCGGTGATTTCGCGGGCTTTGTTCTCGTCGCCCACGACCGTAAATGTATCGCCTGCATCCGGCGGGCCGCCAAACCCGAGAATTTCAACCGGCTGGCCGGGGATGGCCTGCTGGATGTTCTTCCCGTGGTCGTTGATGATGGCGCGTACGCGGCCTTGTTCACTGCCGGCAACAAAAATATCGCCGATTTTCAGAGTGCCCTTTTGAATGAGAACAGTTGCAACCGAACCGCGTCCTTTTTCAAGTTTGGACTCGATCACATAACCATGCGCCTCACGATTGGGGTTGGCGCGCAGCTCAAGAATTTCAGCCTGAAGAAGAATGGTTTCCTCAAGTTTATCGAGATTGATTCTTTTCTTTGCGGAAATTTCAAGGCAAAGAACATCGCCGCCCATGTCTTCGATGACCACTTCATGCTGGAGCAAGTCTTGCTTGACCTTGGCGGGGTTGGCATCGGGAAGATCGATTTTGTTGATGGCAATGATAATTGGAACTTTCGCCGCTCTCGCGTGGTTAATCGATTCAATTGTCTGGGGCATGATGCTGTCTTCGGCGGAAACCACGACAACGACAATATCCGTGACGTTTGCTCCGCGTGCGCGCATCTCGGTAAAGGCCGAGTGACCGGGCGTATCAAGGAAGGTAATTTTTGCACCAGACGGAAGCGTAACCTGATATGCGCCGATATGCTGGGTGATGCCGCCGGCCTCGCCCGAGACAACATCCGTCTTGCGGAGTGCGTCGAGGAGAGAGGTTTTCCCGTGGTCAACGTGACCCATAATCGTTACGACAGGCGGACGCGGCACAAGATTTTCTTCAGTATCCAGCGTTCCTTCCATGCCGATTTCAACGTCGGCCTCGGTCACGCGCTTAATTTTGTGACCGAATTCTGCGGCGACAAGTTCCGCCGTATCGGCGTCGATGGTTTCCGTGATTGTGGCCATAACGCCAAGCTTCATCAGTTTTTTGACGACTTCGCCGCCCGACTCCGCCATCCGGTTGGACAGTTCCTGAACGGTTAATGTTTCAGGAATGGTGACTTCTCTGACGACTTTAACATTCGGCTCACGCGGACCGAGGGCTGCCAGACGGGCTTTTTCCCTTGCGCGTTTTTGCGCGGCGAGGCTTTTACCACGCTGATCGCGCTCATAATCTTCGTTCAGGGCTTGCGCTACGGTTAAGCGTCCGCCCCGGCGATCCGGGACATCTTTTTTAACGGGAGGTTTCGGCGGTGCTTTTTTAAAGCGATCACGGAAACCACCGCTACCGCTTTCGTCGTCGTCGATAATCTTGGCGCGGTATGGGCTGTCTGTTGTTTTTGACGGGCTGCTGGCGGGGTCGGCTTTTTCGCCGCGCTCCTCACGCTCAATACGGCGCAATTCTTCTAGTTCGAGAGCCGCCGCATCCATGGGCGGTTCGTTGGCCAGAATTTCTTCTTTCTTAACGTCCTCGATTGTTCTCCGCTTCGGAAGGGCGCTTTTCGGTTTTGCCCCTTCCTCCATGGCTTTTTGTAAAGCGCGGGCACGCGATTCACGTTCTTCCGACGTTAGAATGGTATCTGGCCGTTCCGAAGAATGTAGATCACCATCTTTTTGTGTCGGAGCGCGCCGACGCCGGACTTCGACAGAAAACCCGCCGCCGGATCCCGTATTTTGACGAACCTGACCGACATTGCCCTTAAGGCTCAGCGTACCTTTCGCGCCGAGACTTAATTTATTGCCGCCATTTTTATCCTTGGTTTCAGTCATTTTTCTTGCCAGCTAGGGTTATACATCAATTCCGGTGCGGATACAAAATACCAACCGATTTATGCCTCTTCGGAAGACGGGGTTTTTGCGGATTCCTCCGATTCAAACCAGTGCGCCCGAGCATTCATAATCACGGTATTGGCATTCTTTTCGGTCATTTGGTCACTGCCGAGAATTTCAATCAATTCATCAGCCGCCAGATCGGCCAGATCGTCGCGGGATTTAACTCCGGCTTCGCCCAGCTTAATCATCTGCGCGGGGGACAGCCCCTCAATTGCAACCAGATCATCTTTCATGCCAAGTTCTTTCTGCTTCACTTCAAGTTCTTTTCTTTGTTTTTCAAGATAGCTCTGGGCACGTGTGACCAACTCGTTCGAGATTTCTTCTTCAAATCCCTGAATGCGGTTCAGTTCATCAACCGACGTATCCGCCAGTTCCTCAACCGTGGCAAAGCCCTCGGCAACAAGGAGGTGAGCGATAACATCGTCAACATCCAGTGCTTCGATAAAGAGTGCAGAACGGGTCTTGAATTCTTCGGCGCGGCGCGTTGATTCCTCGGCTTCCGTCATAATATCAATATCCCAACCCGTCAGCATCGAGGCCAGACGCACATTCTGTCCGCGCCGTCCGATGGCAAGGCTGAGTTGCTCATCGGGAACAACGACATCCATGCGTTTTTTATCTTCATCAAGAACAACCTTGGTCACGGCGGCCGGCTGCAAGGCACTGACAACAAAAGCCCCCAGATCGTCCGTCCATGGAATAATATCGATTTTTTCACCGCCAAGTTCGGCAACAACCGCCTGAACGCGGCTTCCGCGCATACCGACGCAAGCCCCAACCGGATCAATGGAATTGTCGCGGGAAATAACAGCAATTTTAGCGCGGCTTCCCGGATCGCGGGCTACGCCCTTGATCGTGATAACGCCGTCATAAATTTCCGGGACTTCCTGCATGAATAATTTGGCCATGAATTCCGGGTGTGTCCGGGATAGGAAAATCTGCGGGCCGCGAGCCTCTTCGCGCACTTCGTAAATAATGGCACGAACGCGGTCGCCGTTTTTCAGGTGTTCGCGGGGCAGCGTTTCGTCGCGGCGGAGCAGGGCTTCGGCACGGCCTTGAATATCAATTGTCGCATTGCCGTATTCAACACGCTTGATAACACCATTGATAATTTCGCCGACCTTGTCCTTGAATTCGGCGTATTGGCGCGAGCGTTCGGCTTCACGCACTTTTTGCATGATGACCTGCTTTGCGGTTTGCGCGGCGATGCGGCCAAAATCAAGCGGCGGCAGTTCATCGACGATAAAGTCGCCGGGTGTTACATCGGCCTTGATCCGTTTTGCCTGAGGCAGGGTCAGCTGCGCGATTTCATTTTCAATCACGGCATCGGGTTCCATTACCTGACGGTAACGCTTCAACTCGATGACGCCGGAGCGACGGTCAATATGAGCGCGGATATCGTGGTCATGCCCGTATTTCGAGCGTCCCGCCTTTTGAATAGCTTCCTCCATCGCCGTGATGACAATCTCACGGTCAATGTTTTTTTCTCTCGCAACGTTATCGGCAACCTGTAGCAGTTCCATCATTCACCTCTTTTATCAAGTCCTTGTCGTTTGTTGTTGTGCAGTGTTTTTAATCAGTTTTTCAGTGAGAACCAGTTTCGCCTTGCTTAGGGAATCAAACGGAATTTCCGCCGTACCTTGCTCGGTGTCAATAACAACGGCATCGCCGTTCAAACCACGAAGAATACCTTTAAAGCGGCGTTGCCCGGTCACGAGGGGCACATCGCTTTCGAGCTTCGCCTCGAACCCCTTGAAGGTTTCAAAATCTTCGGGCTTTACCAAGGGGCGGTCGATGCCCGGTGAGCTGATCTCCAGCCTGTAAGAACCGGAAATTGGATCTTCCACATCAAGCAAGGCCGAAACGGAGCGGCTCAATGCCGTGCATTCCTCGACGCTTAAATTTTTAGTTTCGGCGTTTTCAACCATAATTTGAACATTCGTACCACCGGCCTCGCCGATAATTTTGACGCAGACGAGATCAAGCCCCATATCCTTGGCGGCTGGCCGTACAATGTCAGAAATCTTGTTTTCCAGTGGCGTCGCTTTCATAAACTCTATCTCTTCACTCCAACTAAAAAGGGCGGGCTTTCGTTGAAGCCCACCCATAAATCATTTTACAGTTTATTGGGATGATGACAGTCTTATAAACCGATTTTTAGGTGTTTGCAAGCCTTTTGAAGACCAAAAAAGTCTGATTCCGCCCGCTTTTTCTGCCCTTAAAGGCATAGCGGGTTTCAATCCATTCTTCGGGCGGGGTTTTCCAATCTTTCGAGGATGTTGCCGTCCACTCAAACCCCGGATGATTCATGCATTCCGTGACCATCCATTCGGCGAGATCATCAACATCGGTGGCCATCACCAGCCTGCCGCCAGGTTTTAAAATCCGGAAAAATTCATCCAGGTTTTTTTGAGAAATAATGCGCCGTTTATGGTGTCGTTTTTTTGGCCACGGGTCGGGGTTTAAAATATAAATCCTGTTCAGGGATTGATCGGCGAGGGCATTGCACAACAAAAGCGCGTCATCCATCAGCACACGCACATTATCGCATTCTTTCCCTTCAAGTTCCTTCAGGAAATTCGACATGCCGTTGATAAAGGGTTCCGCGCCAAGGAAGGCAACATCCGGGAAATTTTCTTTAAGGGCAATCAGGTGTTCACCGTTACCAAAGCCAATTTCCAACCAATATTCTTTGTAGGATTTTTGAAAAAACGATCCCGCCAAGATATTTTTTTCTACCGTAAGATTTCCGGCTGGAATGCCGATTATCGGCAATAATTTTTCGAGCGCACCAGCCCGTGCGCCCTTCAGAGGCCGCCCCATACGGCGGCCCCAAAGGCGTCTTTTAGTATTATCGTCAGAAAGAGGAGACTCTTTATCCAAGGATTTTCCGCAGGCCTTCAACTAGGTCTGTTTTTTCCCATGAGAACCCGCCGTCTGGCTCCGGATCGCGGCCAAAGTGGCCGTAAGCGGCTGTCCGGGCATAGATCGGCCTGTTCAGTTTCAGGTGCTCGCGGATGCCACGGGGGGTCAGATCCATCAGATCGTTAATCGCCTTGATGATGATGTTCTCGTGAACCTTGCCCGTGCCATGCGTGTCGAGATACAGGGAAATCGGCTTTGAGATTCCAATCGCATAAGACAGCTGGATCGTGCAGGCCTCGGCATAACCGGCAGCAACGACGTTCTTGGCCAGATAGCGCGCCGCATAAGTCGCCGAGCGATCCACTTTTGTCGGGTCTTTGCCCGAAAACGCGCCGCCGCCGTGCGGAGCCATGCCGCCATAGGTATCAACGATAATCTTGCGACCCGTCAATCCGGCATCGCCGACCGGCCCGCCGATGACGAAACGGCCTGTTGGGTTGACGTAGAATTCCTCTTCCTTGGGCATCCAGCCCTCGGGCAGGATGTTTTTCACGTAAGGACGGATGATTTCTTTGACGTCGGATTGGCTTAAACCGTCTTTGTGCTGTGTTGAGACAACAATAGAGGTTGCCCCAACGGGTTTGTAGTCGCGGTATTGCAAGGTGACCTGCGACTTTGCGTCTGGCTCCAACTCAGGGAGCGCACCAGAATGGCGCGCTTCGGCCAGTGCACGCAGGATTGCGTGCGAATAATAAATGGGAGCTGGCATCAGGGCAGGGGTCTCATTGCAGGCATAGCCAAACATAATTCCCTGGTCGCCCGCACCCTCGTCCTTGTTGTGGCCGGAATCGACACCCATGGCGATGTCTGCGGATTGCTTGTGAAGACGCACATCAACCTTAACAGTGCGCCAGTTAAAACCTTCCTGTTCATAGCCAATATTCTTAATCGCATCCCGTGCCGTTTGCTCCAACATGGCCGCGGTGATTTCCTTGGCACTGCGCGCCTCGCCGCCGATCAGAACAAAATCGGTTGTTGCAAAGCATTCACAGCCAACGCGAGCCTGCGGGTCGTGGGCAAGGAAGAGGTCGAGAACGGAATCTGATATGCGGTCGCAAATTTTATCCGGGTGGCCTTCGGAAACAGACTCGCTGGTAAAGATAAAATCTTTCAGGTCTGTTGCCGGCATCTTGATTGGTTTTTTTGAATTGTTTTCTGCTGTCGAAGTCATAAGGTTCTTTCGCTTTCTCTGAATTACGGTATATCAGAGCAGGAGCCTAATGACTTCGGCAGAGCGTTTCAAGATGCTTTATCTATTCCCCGGTTTCGTCCGTACCGATCCGGTTGGCCATCGATTTGATGAATCTGAATATATCCTTACGCATTTCCGGATTTTCAATCGAGTAATAAGCGCGGATAAGATCCAGTGTTTCTTTATTATGCATAACAT
>JBASFN010000187.1:0-4308 GCA_049653045.1 Alphaproteobacteria bacterium | reverse complement strand
GAATCAAAACGCATCGAGACCGGCCTTGTTGCTGTCTCTGCGGTGAAAGGCGGCGAAGTGGTAAAGCCATCGCCTCGGCTTTTGACTGGTCCGTCGTCCGACGATACATGGCTGGTGCAGATCGGTGCCTATTCCAGCCGCGCCGCCACCGACAGTGCAATTCATTCCAGCATTAAAAAACTCCCCGTCAGTCTCGCATCGGCCACCCCCGCCATCGCGCCCTTAAAGGTGAAGGATGGATGGGTGTTCCGCGCTCGTCTGGCCGGATACACCCGCGAACAGGCCTATCAGGCATGCAGCTATCTTAAAGACTGCATCCCGGTCGCGCCGCGCAGCAACTGATGCAGCCATCCCGCCGTCCTTCTGAGACCTCCCGCGATTCTGAACGCGGCAATATGCTGTTTATGATTTTAATTGCCGTTGTGCTGATCGGCCTTCTGACGGCGGTTATTATGAGCACCAGCAATTCCGAAAGCGCAAATATCGACAAGGAAACCCTCGTCATCCGCGTTTCCGAAGCTCAAAGAACGGCGGCGGAGTTCGAGCGCGCCGTGATGTTTATTGTCGGCAATGGCCGCAGCGAAAGTGATATACGCTTCGCCCATCCGGCGGCGCATGCCGATTACGGAACCCTGACGGACGAGCCGGACAGGCAGGTGTTCCACCCGCAAGGCGGCGGCGCAAGCTTCCGCCCCCCGCCCGAAGATATAAATGACGGCAGCCCATGGGAATTCTATGCCGGAACCGCAATCCCCGGCGTTGGAACCGGAAAGGCAGACCTGATCGCCGTTCTGCCCAACGTTACCGGGCAATTCTGCGCCGCCGTCAACGAGATGAACAACCAGCCCGCCGTAACGCCCGAGGACACAGGAGTAACGGTGGCGGGCGGCATCAATCCGGGTGATTGTTTGAGTATCGGCGCGGTCGGACGCTTCGATGCCGCGCAACAATTCTATGCTGCGCCGAATACGATGGACGAAACCACCTTCAGGCAAGACCCGAATACTACGGCGGCCAGCCCCGCATTACAGGCCTGCGTCAAATGCGACATCGGCCCCGTCTATCACTTTTACCAAGTGCTTCTGGCGCGTTAGAGCGTTTGAAATAAAATTTTCCTACTGTGTCATGTTGAGTGTAGCGAAACATCCCGTCGGGATCCTTCGCTGGCGCTCAGGATGACAGAAGTTTTTACCGAACAGGCTGTTCTTCGGGAAGAGGGGTAATCACATTCCCTTGCTGTGTATTTTCCTCAGCCGGGGCGGGATCAATCCGTGTAAGTGCGGGAAACTGCCGAACGGATGTCTGGGGAAGCGGCGCGGACGGTGGCTGCGCGGTATAAACCGCCGCTTCCAATGCGCTCATACTATCTTCAAACCCCTCGCAGGCGAGGGCGGGCGTAAAGGGAACAAGCAACGCAAGCAAAACAAGAATTTTTCTCATAGGCGACTAGATAGCAGTAACAATCCCGCCGCGCCAGCCCGCAAAGAAATTTATTTCTTTTTTATGCCCTGTTTTTTATCTGAATTTTTTTTGCGGATACGGTAATCGTTCGCCCATCCTTGCCGGAGTTGCGCTGGCTCACGGGCGATGGCCAACGCGTCTTGTGGCACATCCTCGGTAATGGTCGATCCCGCAGCAATAAACGACCCGTCATGCAAGGTCACGGGCGCAACAAGATTGGAATTCGATCCCACCATCACGCCATCGCCGATGATGGTGTCATGTTTATCAAATCCGTCATAATTCACAGTAATCGCACCCGCGCCGAAATTAACATCCGCACCCATCCGGCAATCGCCGACATAGGCAAGATGATTGATCTTGCTGCCTTTTCCGAGCGATGATTTTTTGATCTCAACAAAATTGCCGATCCGGACATTCTCGCCGACATCGGTTCCGGGGCGCAGCCGGGCAAAGGGACCAATGACGGCGTTTTTGCCGATAACCGCCCCCTCGAGATGCGAAAAGGCACGGATAATTGCGCCGGAATTAACCCGCACGCCGGAGCCAAAAAACACAGTCGGCTCGATCACAACATCCGCCTCCAGCGCGGTATCATGGTGCAGCGTCACGCTGTCCGGATCAATCATCGTCACACCGCCCGCCATGGCACGGGAGCGCAGGCGTTTCTGCATGGTTTTTTCCATACCCGCCAGATCCTCGCGGGAATTGCAGCCCTGAACTTCCGCCGCACAACAGGCAATATGAACCCTGGTTTCCACGCCGTCTTTTGCAGCAATCGCAGGCAGGTCGGTAATGTAATATTCCCCGGCGGCATTGTTCTTTTTAACCTGTTTCAACCACCCGGCCAGCCGCGCTCCATCAAGGCAAAACGCCCCCGTATTCACAAGCGTCACAGCACGCTCTTTCGCGCTGGCATCCTTATGCTCGATGATTTTTTTCAAAACGCCGTTTTTGGCCGTCATCAGGCGTCCATACCCGTCGGCATTCGTCAAATGCACCCCAAGAACAGCCAGCCCCGTTTTTTTGCCTTCATGCCGTGCAGCAATAAGCTTGCGGAGTGTCTCCTCCGTCACAAGTGGCGCATCGCCCAGTAAAACCAGCACATCGCCTTTAAACCCCTTGAGGGCGGGCAGGGCGACGCGCAAGGCTCCGGCCGTTCCGTCCCGCACCTGCTGGATCGCGGTGTCATGGGGCTGGGCGGCCTGCAACAAATCCGGCATATCCGGCCCTACAACAACAACGATTTTGCGGGGATTAAGACCCTCGGCGGTGGCAATCAGCCAGTTAATCATCGGTAGCCCTGCCAGTGTATGCATGACCTTCGGCAGGGTCGATTTCATCCGCGTGCCGCGCCCGGCAGCAAGGATCACAACGGCAAGGGGGGAATTGGCTTTCTTTTTCATGGGGGTCAGTCTCCCCAAATTACCTGGTCTTGTAAACCCCGTTATTTTTTCATAACAAAAAATCTGTAGATAGTGGAATATTTTGCGATTTTGATCTTGCGGGAAGGCCGGGAATTAAATAAAAATCTTTCTTGTGCGGCAATTGGGCTGCACGCAATTTCAAGGACAGAAAAACTATGAAACGTTTACTCGCACTGACCGCGGCTGCTGTTATCGCCGCTACGCCTTTCGCAATGGCTAACGAAGAACCAGCTGCTGATGCTGCTGCAGCTCCTGCTGCTGCTGCCGAAGCTGTTGCTCCTGTTGAGCACACCCTGAAAGACGGCACGAAAATCGTTGTTGAAGGCGACATGGTATCGGTTGTTGCTGCTGACGGCACGAAAACGGCTGCTCCCGATGGTACGCACGAGCTGGAAGACGGCACGAAGCTGACCACCGCTGAAGGCAAAGTCGTTCCTTCTGAAGCTCCTGCCGAAGCACCTGCTGCTGGCGAAGAAGCTCCCGCTGCTGAAGGCGCTGCTCACTAATCTGGTCAGCAGACCTTTATAAAATATGCAAAAATCCCCGTTCGTGTCATGCGGCGGGGATTTTTCTTTGAAAGCACCGCCCTCGCATGATAGACAGGCCGCCATGAGACACTCATCCCGGCTACAGGCCTGCATAGAAATCTACGAGAAAATCGGCGCGGCGAAGATCCCCATGGATAATGTCGTCGGTGATTATATGAGAACCCGCCGTTATATTGGCGCAAAGGACCGCGCCGCTATCGCTGAAAAAGTCTATGCGATTATGCGTCTCTGGGGTCGCCTCACCTGGTGGCTGGAAAAAGCCGGAGCCGATCCCACGCCTCGCAATCTGATGATCGCCCATGCCGTTTTGGCGGAACGCGCCGATGAAAAAAAACTGAAGGAATTATTCGACGCGTCTAAATTCTCGCCCGAGGAATTGAACGCGGAAGAAATTGAATTTTTCGAGAAAATCAAAGGCAAGGATTTGAACGACCCGGCGATGCCGGAAGCCGTGCGCGTCGAATGCCCGCCTGAATACGAATCCGCCCTGCGCGGATATTTCGGCGACGATTTTGCTGCGGAAATGGAGGCGTTGCAAAAATCTGCGACGCTGGATCTTCGCGTCAACACCTTCCTCGCTCCGCGTGAAAAAATAATGGAATCCCTGAAAAAGGATGACGTTGAAACGGATGAAACTGAATTATCTCCGTGGGGATTGCGCGCAAGGGGAAAAGTATTCATCTCGAAATCCAAGGCCTTCGCCAAGGGTCTCGTCGAAATTCAGGACGAAGGCTCCCAGATGATCGCCCATGTTTGTGGCGCTCGGGCCGGAATGCAGGTGCTCGATTTCTGCGCCGGCGGCGGTGGAAAAACATTGGCATTGGCCGCCGCGATGGAGCGCAAAGGCCGCATCGTCGCCACCGATATGGACG
>JBASFN010000186.1:0-1912 GCA_049653045.1 Alphaproteobacteria bacterium | reverse complement strand
GACAACATTAACAACATGGAAGTTGAGCTGTTGACGCCGATTGCGATGAACGAAGGCCTGCGTTTTGCGATCCGCGAAGGCGGCCGCACCGTCGGCGCCGGCGTCGTCTCCAAAATTGTTGAGTAGTCTTCAATCAACAAGCATTTAGGAATTAAAAAAGGCCGGGTTATTCCCGGCCTTTTTGTCTGGCAGATTTGTGTTAAAATGAATTATGGCGTTTAGAATATTCTTCTTTTTATTGCTGTTGTGCCTTTCCCCCGTGCAGTCGGCCTTTGCACAGGTTGATGCCTCGCATGGGGAAAACACAAAGCCCCCGCCAATCATAATGCCAAGGGACGCAAGGAGCATCGCCGCGTATCACGTGATGGCCATGACCGCGATCCGTGACAGGCCAAAAAGTTTCGAGTTTGGTGTTTTTCGCAGCTATTACACCCGAACAGATGATTACGATCCCATTGGCGAAACGACGCGCCAGAAGGTGGTTGGGCTTGCCTACACCATTCAGAACGACCCCGATCCGGCAGTCAGGAAGCAGGCATTCGATGAATACGGTGCGCTGGTCACCGCCCACCTCGCCAATGTTGATGTGGTGTCGCAGGCCTATATCCTCGCGCAGGAAGACAAAATATTCGGCGATCCGAAATTCTTTGAATGGATGAGAAAGGGATTGTTGCGAAACCTTGTTAAATCGGGCGATGGCAGCAGTCTCGTCCGCGCCTATGATGCGATGACGCTGGGCGAGGAGGCGATGCTGATGAATGTTCTCGGCCTTAAAGTCCTCAAGACAGAATCAGCCAACAGCGCGAATATTTATTATAATACGCATCTGGTTCAAGGGCCGAAATCCCCCGAGCCGTACTGGATGTTCGTCGATGTCAGCAGGCCGATGGCCGCCCTAGAGCAGAAAAAAGCACAAAAAATGGGCGAATTAAAAATCGAAAAACAATAAGCGCGTCAAAGAGTAAAATTGACAAACTGGATACTGTTTTTGTATAAACGCCCGGCACATAAAACTTAATTTATTTACGAATTAGAGTGACTGGGTATGCCGCGCCACGCAAAAAAAAGCGACCTCCCCGCCAAAATTTCCCTGACAGGGCATTTTTCAGGCGTTCATTTAAAAATACTTCCAGATTCCGGGAAACTGATAGTCGATCTTTCAGAATGGACGGCAAGCGATATTGAAATCATCACGTCAGACAGCGTGGATTTAAAAAATGGGGCTAAAAATCCGTTTCAGGTCGGTGATGTAGTGCCGCGTGGCCTCCAGAAGGGCTGGATTATTGCCAATTTTAACAGCAATGGCAGTATAAAACTGCTTGAACCTCAAAAAATGGCGCCTAAAGCCCCGGTGAATTGGGAGCAAGCCCACGACCATCGGGAGGAAATTCGGCGGCAGGACGGGGGCGTTGAGGCTCGCCTGTGGAGCGGCCAGGATGCCATCGATATTTTCCGTAACCTAGTTCATGGGCGCCACAACCGCAAGGCAAGACTGGATACATCAGGTTCCTACCCAGAAGGAATTTATTGGCTCGGTGAGGAAAGTAAGACTTTTACCAAGATGGCAAAAAAGGTAATTTCCCTGAGCGACGGCGATTCAGAGAACATTTTGAAAACGAACGTGGCCAATGTCCGTCTCGTTCAGGACGTATTAGAAATAGAACTTTAATTCATTAACCATCAATAAAAGGGGCAAGCCTCAAGAGTCTTGGTGACAAAGGGTAAGGGAATAGTGTAAATACTGCCCATTAACCTGCAGGGGTGTAGCTCAGCCGGTAGAGCACGGGTCTCCAAAACCCGGGGTCGCAGGTTCGATCCCTGTCGCCCCTGCCATCTGCCTTCGCTCCTTCGGAGCTCTGGCGGACAAGTTTTGTTGGTGTTAGCATTGAGCGCACTCGCCCGCCGTAGCTGC
>JBASFN010000185.1:0-47157 GCA_049653045.1 Alphaproteobacteria bacterium | reverse complement strand
GACAACATTAACAACATGGAAGTTGAGCTGTTGACGCCGATTGCGATGAACGAAGGCCTGCGTTTTGCGATCCGCGAAGGCGGCCGCACCGTCGGCGCCGGCGTCGTCTCCAAAATTGTTGAGTAGTTGAGCGTAAGAACAAAGGAAACTGAAAATGGATACGCAAACAATACGAATTACGCTTAAGGCATTTGACCATCGCATTCTCGACACGGCGACGGCGGAAATTTTGAATACCGCCAAGCGCACCGGCGCGAATGTTTGTGGCCCTGTGCCATTGCCGAACCGTATTAAAAGATTTTCGGTGATCCGTTCGCCGCACATCGACAAAGGCTCGCAAGAGCAATTCGAGATGCGGACGCACAAAAGATTGTTGGACATCATCGACCCGACGCCGCAGACAATCGACGCTTTGATGAAGCTAGACCTGCCCGCCGGTGTGGATGTGCAGATTAAAATTGGTCAGATGGCAGCGTAATTTTACAAAGTAATTTGACTCTATGTTGCAAAAGCAACCTCTGGATAGGAGCAGTAAGAAAATGAGAACTGGATTGATAGCAAGAAAAGAGGGGATGACCCGCATCTTCAAGGAAGACGGAACGCAAGTTTGCGTCACCGTTCTGAAGGTTGATGAATGTCAGGTTGTCGCCGTGCGGAACGCTGAGAAAGACGGTTATGTAGCCGTTCAGCTCGGCGCAGGAAAAGCAAAAGTGAAGCGCACAAGCCAGGCCCAGCGCGGCCACTTTGCGAAGGCAAAGGTCGAACCCAAGCGCAAGCTGGCCGAATTCCGCGTTTCTAACGAGAATATGCTGGAAGTCGGCGTAGAGCTGGGCGCAAACCACTTCGTCCCCGGCCAGTTCGTCGATGTCGTCGGCACATCGATCGGTAAAGGCTTCGCCGGTGCGATGAAACGCCACAATTTCGGCGGTTTGCGCGCCACGCACGGTGTATCGGTATCGCACCGTTCACACGGCTCGACCGGACAAAGACAAGACCCCGGCCGCGTATTCCCCGGCAAGAAAATGGCGGGTCACCTCGGCGCGGAGCGTATCACCACGCAAAACCTTGAAGTCGTCGGCATTGATCTGGAAGACAATTTGATCCTCGTCTGCGGCTCCGTCCCTGGCAACAAGAACGGCTGGGTTCTGATTAGCGACGCGGTGAAAAAGCCCCTGCACAAGGATGTGCCCAAACCAGCCGGCCTGAAACAGTCTGCCGCGAAACCGGACGCTAAAGAAGAAGCCCCGGCCGCCGAAGCTGCAACCGAGAATAAGGAATAAGAGCCATGAAACTCGCAGTTAAAACATTGGACAACAAGGACGCCGGCGAAGTAACGCTGGATAAGGATGTGTTCGGCGTAGAAATCCGCCAGGACATCATTCACTCCATGATCGGTTACCAGTTGAACAAACGCCGCGCCGGAACGCACAAGACCAAGGATGTTTCCGAAGTGAGCGGAACCGGCAAAAAGCCGCACAGCCAAAAAGGAACGGGTCAAGCCCGTGCCGGTCAGAAACGCAGACCCCAAACGGTCGGCGGCGGCGTTGCCCACGGCCCCGTACCACGCAGTCACGCAACAGAAATGCCGAAAAAAGTTCGGAAGTTAGCTCTGAAAATTGCCCTGTCTTCCAAGGTAAAAGAAGGCAAGCTGGTTATCATCGACGAGGCAAAAGCCAAAGATCACAAGACCAAGGCGATGGCCAAGGCACTTGAGAAAATGGGCATTGAATCGGCTTTGATTGTCGGCGGCAAAGAAATTGATGCGAATTTTGCCCGCGCAACCGCAAACATCCCGCGTATTGATGTTTTGCCAAGCCAGGGCGCAAACGTGTATGACATCATGCGCCGGGACGTTCTGGTGCTGACGAAAGACGCCGTGAATGACCTCACGGAAAAACTTAAAGGATAACGATCATGGCAAAAGCAAAAGAAGCTAAAAAAGTGGAAGTCGCCGAGTGGATGTATGAAATAATCTCCACCCCGCACGTCACGGAAAAAGGCACACGCGGCTCCGAACACGGCCAAGTGACCTTTAAAGTGCCGATGACCGCGACCAAGCCGCAAATCAAGCTGGCTGTTGAAACCCTGTTCGGCGTGAAGGTTAAGGGCGTAAACACCCTGATCCAGAAGGGCAAGACCAAGCGTTTCAAAGGCCAGAAGGGCTTTCGCAGCGACATGAAAAAAGCGGTGATTAAGCTGGAAGATGGCCAGACGATCGACACGGCGAGCGGAGTTTAGTTTAAAAGTTTTACAACTATGGTGGTTCCGCCGATAAAGGACAAATGAGGAAAAGAAAATGGCACTAAGAGAATTCAGACCGACTTCGCCCGGCATGCGGCAATTGATCCAGGTGGATCGCAGCCAGTTGCACAAGGGCGAGCCAGAAAAAACACTGACCGAAGGGAAGAAAAAAACCGGCGGACGGAACAATAATGGCCGCATTACGTCCGGCAACAAAGGCGGTGGTCACAAGAAACGCTACCGCATCATCGATTGGAAGCGCGACAAGAAAGATGTTGAAGGCACGATCCTTCGCCTCGAATACGATCCGAACCGCACCGCGTGGATCGCCCTCGTTGAATACAAAGACGGCGAGAAGCGTTACATTCTTGCGCCGCAACGCATGAAGGCGGGCGACAAGATCATTTCCGGAGACGCCGCCGACATTAAACCCGGCAACGCGATGAAATTGCGCTCGATGCCTGTCGGCACGATCATTCACAATATCGAGATGAAACCCGGCAAGGGCGCGCAGATGGTGCGTTCCGCTGGAACCTACGCCCAGTTGGCTGGCCGCGATCAAGGCTATGCGCAGGTAAAGCTGGCCTCCGGTGAGCTCCGTATCGTTCCCGCAGATTGCATGGCGACTGTTGGAGCTGTATCGAACCCCGACCACATGAACCAGAATTTGGGTAAAGCCGGACGTAACCGTTGGAGAGGCCGCAAGCCGCACGTTCGCGGCGTTGTGATGAACCCGATTGACCACCCACACGGCGGCGGTGAAGGCCGCACCTCGGGCGGACGCCACCCGGTCACTCCGTGGGGCAAGCCGACCAAGGGCGCGAAAACCCGTCACAACAAGAAAACGGATAAATTCATTATCAGAAGGAAGAAGAAATAATGGCACGTTCAGTTTGGAAAGGCCCGTTTGTTGACCGTCACCTTCTCAAGAAGGTCGAAGAAGCACGCACAGGCGCTGCAAAAGGCGTAATCAAGACCTGGTCGCGCCGTTCGACGATTTTGCCGAACATGATCGGTCTGACGTTTGGCGTACACAACGGGAACAAATTCATCCCCGTTCTCGTCACCGACCAGATGATCGGTCACAAGCTGGGCGAATTCGCCCCGACCCGCACGTTCAAGGCGCACAGTGCCGAGAAGAAGGCCTCGACGGACGAGAAGAAATAGGAATAATTTAAAAGCCTGATTTTAAAGGAAGAAGACTATGGGACAGAAAGTAAACGAGAAACGCACGAAGGCCAACGAGGCCAGAGCCTACGGGAAATACATCCCCGGCAGCGCGCAGAAACTCAATCTGCTCGCGCAGATGATTCGTGGTAAAAAAGCGGGCAAGGCACTGGTTGATCTCCAGTTCTCGAAACGCCGCGTCGCGCAGGATGTCCGTAAGGTTCTCCAGTCCGCGATTGCCAACGCTGAAAACAATCACAGCCTCGATGTCGATCGCCTGATCGTCGCCGAAGCAACCGTCGGAAAAACATTGAAACTGAAGCGTTTCCATGCCCGTGGCCGTGGACGCGCCGCCGCTGTTGAAAAGAAATTTAGCAACATTACAATTACGGTGCGTGAAGCGGACGAAGCCGCCACCGCAAAAAAGCCGAAAGTAAAAAAAGAATCTAAAAAGGGTGGAGCGGAAAAAACAGCCGCGAAACCGAAACAGTCTAAAAAAGCCAAAGCAGCAGCATAGGAGCTAAGGAAAGAATATGGGTCAGAAGGTCAATCCAATAGGTTTAAGAGTAGGGATCAACCGCACATGGGACTCGCGCTGGTACGCCGGCCGTGATTACGCCCAGAAACTGGTTGAAGACCTGAAGCTTCGGGAATATGTTCAGGAGCGTCTGAAACCCGCAGGAATCAGCAAGGTGATTGTCGAGCGCGCCTCGAAAAACACCCGCGTGACCGTTCATACAGCCCGCCCCGGCGTTATTATCGGCAAAAAGGGCGCGGACATTGAAAAACTCCGTTCTGATTTGTCCAAACATGCTGGCGGCGACGTGTCGTTGAACATCGTCGAGGTCAGGAAGCCTGAAATGGACGCACAACTCGTTGCCGAGGGTGTTGCCCAGCAGCTCGAGCGCCGCGTATCGTTCCGCAGAGCCATGAAGCGTGCCGTTCAATCGGCGCTGCGTCTCGGTGGCCAGGGAATTCGTATTAACGTTTCGGGTCGTCTCGGCGGCGCGGATATCGCCCGTATGGAATGGTACCGCGAAGGCCGTGTGCCTCTGCACACCTTGCGCGCGGATCTTGATTACGGAACGGCGGAAGCCCTGACGACCTACGGCATTATCGGCGTTAAGGTTTTGCTCTATAAAGGCGAAATCCTTGAAAACGACCCGATGGCACGTGATAAACGCCAGGCCGAAAACCAGGGCGGAGCACCGAGAAACTAAGGTTTTTAGCGGTAAGCGGCGATTTGTCGCTTACCACTAAAATAGTACTGGATTTTAAGATTGAACTGGGGTAATGTCCCCGCGAATTTACTGAAAAGTGGCTTTAAAGGCCATGTGGGAACTAGGGTTCAAAAAGAACCAAAAGCCCATGTGAACGTGATTTTTTTTGTGCAGTTTTTTAAGTTAATAACAAGGCAAGAAAACAATGCTAAGTCCTAAGAAAACAAAATACCGCAAGGCGCACAAAGGCCGCATCCATGGCAACGCCAAAAGCGGCTTTACCTTGACCTACGGCTCGTATGGCCTGAAGGCGATGGAGCCTGACCGCTTGACCGCGCGCCAGATCGAAGCGGCGCGCCGCGCTATCTCGCGTCACCTGTCACGTCAGGGCAAGGTATGGATCCGAGTTTTCCCGGATGTCCCTGTTTCTAAAAAGCCTTTGGAAGTGCGGATGGGTTCCGGTAAGGGATCGCCTGAATTTTGGGCTGCCCGCGTTCGTCCCGGTCGTATCCTGTTCGAATTGGATGGCGTATCCCGCGCTCTTGCAAGTGAAGCCTTGAGCCTCGCCGCAATGAAGTTGCCGATCAAAACAAAATTCGTCGCCCGTATCGGCCACGAAGACAGCCATAAGTAAGAGAGAAGACGATGAGCAAGGCAAAAAAGACAGAAGATTTTAAGGCCAAGACGGTAGACGAATTGCAAAAGTCTCTGCTGGATGCCCGCAAGACGCAGATGAACCTGCGTTTCCAGCGCACCGGTGGCCAATTGGAAAAAACCTCAGAAATCCGCAAGACGCGCCGTGACATCGCCCGCATCAAGACATTCATCAACCAGAAGCAGAGTGGCGTTGACGCGACACCTGCAAAGCCCAAAGCCGTAAAAGCAGCAGCGCCTGCGAAAAAGGCTAAGGCGAAAAAAGACGAAGCTTAAGAGGAGTAAGAACGAATGCCACGCCGCATACTTGAAGGGGAAGTCGTTAGCGACAAGCAAGAAAAGACCGTAACGGTTCTTGTCGAGCGTAAGTACATGCACCCCGTGTACAAAAAATACATCCGCAAAACGGACAAATACGCCGCGCACGATGAGCATAACCAGTTTAAGGCTGGCGACATGGTTCAGATTCAAGAATGCCGTCCGATCTCCAAGCGCAAGCGCTGGACGGTCATCACCGAAAGCAAGGCTGAAAAGCTGGCTGCCCGTCCTGGTAAGGCCGAAGCCAAAAAAGAAGCCCCGAAGGCGGCAGCCAAGGCAGAAAAGCCCGCCGCGAAAAAAGAAACAAAGAAGAAAACGAAGTAACCGAGAAAAAGATTAAGAAGGATTAGTGTTATGATTCAGATGCAATCAAGAATGGAGGTCGCCGACAACAGCGGAGCGCGCCTCGTTCAGTGCGTGAAGGTTCTGGGCGGATCGAAACGCCGCACTGCCAACATTGGTGATGTTGTGGTTGTCTCCGTAAAAGACGCCATTCCTCGTGGTAAGGTAAAAAAGGGCGGCGTTTACAAGGCCGTTATCGTCCGCAGCCGCAGTGGCACTAACCGTTCTTACGGTGAAAAAATCCGTTTTGACTCGAACGCCTGCGTTCTGATTAACCCGCAGGGCGAGCCGATCGGCACGCGTATTTTTGGCCCAGTTACCCGTGAGTTGCGCGGTAAGGGCTACGCAAAGATTTTGTCGCTCGCGGCAGAAGTTCTCTAAGGAAAAAGATCATGAGCAAGGCGAAACTGAAAATCAAAAAAGGCGACAAGGTGGTAGTCATCACCGGCCGCGACAAGGGTCAGAAGGGCGAAGTCCTTCAGGTTCTCCGTGAAGAAAATCGTGTTCTGGTTCAGGGCATTAACATGGCCACAAAACACCAGAAGCCATCGCAAACCGCACCAGGCGGCAAGACGAAAATGGAAACCCCGATCCATATTTCCAACGTGGCCATCGCTGACCCCAAGGGCGGCAAGGCAACGCGGGTGGGATACAAATTCCTGAAAGACGGGAAAAAAGTCCGTTTCGCCCGTAAATCCGGCGAAACGATTGAATAAGGAATAAGGCACATGAAACCGCGCTATAAAGAAGTCTACGAAAAAGAAATCGCTCCGGCCATGCAGAAGAAGTATGGCTACAAAAACAAGCACGAGGTTCCGACTCTAAAGAAAATCGTTCTGAATATGGGCGTTGGCGAAGCCTCGCAAAACAAGGCGTTCATGGAGAACGCGTCGAATGATTTGACTTTGATCGCTGGCCAGAAGGCTCTTGTCACGCGCGCTCGTAAATCGAACGCCTCGTTCAAGATCCGCGATAACATGGCAATCGGCTGCAAGGTCACGCTGCGCGGCGACCGTATGTATGAATTTCTTGACCGCTTAGTGACGATTGCTTTGCCGCGTATCCGCGACTTTCGCGGAATCAACGGCCGTAGCTTCGATGGTCGCGGCAACTATGCCCTTGGCATCAAGGAACATATCGTGTTCCCGGAAATCAGCTACGACAAGGTCGATAAAATTCGCGGTCTGGACATCGTGATCTGCACAAGTGCCAAGACCGATGCAGAAGCAAAAGAATTACTGACGCATTTCAAAATGCCGTTCAGAAAATAATTTTTAGGAAGAAGGAAACTATAAATGGCAAAGACCTGCTCACTGGAACGCAACGCAAAACGCCGCCGTATGGTCAAGCGCGACGCCAACAAGCGCGCCAAGCTTAAGGCGATCATCAAGAGCAAGACCATCTCGCCGGAGGAGCGTTTTGCGGCCGTGCTGAAACTTGCCGAAATGCCGCGTAACGGCTCGAAAATCCGTATCCGCAACCGCTGCGCCCTGACCGGCCGTCCGCGTGCGTACTATCGTAAATTGAACCTGTCCCGTATTGCCCTGCGTCAGCTTGCCTCGCGCGGCGAGCTTCCGGGCGTCACGAAATCAAGCTGGTAAGGAGAGCCAACGATGTCAATGAATGACCCTTTGAGCGATATGCTCTCCCGCATCCGGAACGGCCAGCAAGCCGCAAAGCCGGTGATTGAGTGCCCACACTCACGCCTGCACGAGAATGTTTGCGCCGTTCTGAAAGACGAAGGCTTTATCCGCGAATACCGGATCGAGCAACGTGATGGGAACAAAAAAGTTTTGATTATCGAGTTGAAATATGCCGAAGGCAAAGGCGTGATCCGTATCATTGATCGCGTATCAAAGCCCGGTCGCCGCGTTTACTCGAACGTCAAGGACTTGCCACGTTTTTATAACGGTTTGGGAATCCTGGTCGTCTCCACGCCTCGCGGCGTGATGGCGGACAGCAAGGCGCGCGCCGCGAATGTCGGCGGTGAAATTCTCTGCCAGGTATTCTGATTTAAGGAAAGAAACAGCCATGTCACGCGTAGGAAAAAATCCGGTCGTCATCCCTGCAGGGGTTGAAGTCCAAGTCAACGGTCAGACCGTCAAGGTTAAAGGCAAACTCGGCGAGCAATCGATGGAGATCCACGAGGATGTCTCGGTCGCAATCGAGGAAGTCGATGGTAAGAAAGCAGTTCGCCTTCTGCCGCGCAACAAAAGCGGTATGGCGCTGAAAATCTGGCCAACGATGCGCGTTTTGGTTAAAAATATGATTGAAGGTGTCGCTGAAGGCTATACCAAGAAAATGGAAATCAAGGGCGTCGGTTACCGCGCCAATCTCCAGGGCACAGACCTAGTGATGTCTCTTGGTTTTTCGCATGAAATTCGCTACAAAATCCCCGCCGGGATTAAAGTTGCCGTCCATGAGCAAACCGCTCTGACTGTAACAGGAATCGATAAGCAGCTGGTCGGCCAGGTGGCCGCCAACATCCGTGGCTACAAGCCGCCCGAGCCGTACAAGGGCAAAGGCATCCGCTACACGGATGAGTATATCCTGCGTAAAGAAGGTAAGAAGAAGTAAGGAACAGTACAATGGCAGCTTTGAACGCAGTACAACGCAGGACGTTCCGCACACGGAACAAAATCCGCAAGGTCAACATCAATCAGGTGAAAAATCGCGAAACCCGCGCACGCCTGTCGGTATTCCGCTCCGGTCGTCAGATTTACGCGCAAGTGATCGACGATATTCGTGGCATAACCCTCGCCGCTGCGTCCACGTTGGATGCAGATGTAAAGGGAAAAGTGAAATCTGGCGCAACGAAAGACGCGGCCACGGCTGTCGGCAAACTCGTCGCCGAACGTGCGAAAAAGGCTGGAATCGACAAGGTAGTCTTCGACCGTGGAAGTTATTTGTATCATGGCCGCGTGAAAGCGTTGGCTGACGGGGCACGCGAAGGCGGCCTGAATTTTTAATCGCTAAGGAAGGACTATAAAATGGCTCGTGGAAGAGAAGGCGGAGAACAACGCCGCGAACGTGGAGAACGGGACGAACAGCCGGAATTGGTTGAACGTCTGGTTGGTATCAACCGCGTTTCCAAAACCGTAAAAGGCGGACGCCGCTTTGCGTTTGCCGCTCTCGTGGTTGTCGGTGACGGCAAAGGCCGCGTTGGTCACGGCCACGCGAAATCCCGTGAAGTTCCCGAGGCAATCAAAAAGGCCACCGAACAAGCAAAACGCAAAATGATCCGCGTTCCCCTGCGCGAAGGGCGCACGATCCACCACGACGTAAAAGGTCGCCATGGTGCTGGTAAGGTTGTTCTGCGTACCGCTCCGAAAGGAACGGGAATCATCGCCGGAGGCCCGATGCGCGCTGTATTCGAAGCTCTTGGCATTCAGGACGTCGTTGCGAAAGCACTCGGCTCGAGCAATCCCTACAGCATGGTGAACGCCACGTTCGCCGCACTGGAGAATATGCAAAGCCCCCGTCACGTTGCCAACCGCCGCAATAAAAAAGTCGGTGAGGTCGTATCCAACCGCGATACGAAAATGGGCGACGATGCAGAAGATAAAAAAGAAGACAAGGAATAAACTTTAGAAATTAGGGTTTAGGAAAAAGGCCATGACTGAAAAAAAAGAAACAGCGAAAAAAGCCCCGGCAAAAAAACCGGCTGCAAAGAAATCGGGCAAGATGGTGCGTGTAACGCAAACCGGATCGCCGATTGGCCGTCAGGACTATCAGCGTCAGACCTTGATTGGTCTTGGCCTGAACAAGCTGGGTCGTGTGCGCGAACTGGAAGACACACCTGCTGTGCGCGGCATGATTAATAGCGTCCATCACCTCGTTAAAGTTGAAGACGCGGCTTAAATCGTAAAGGATATTGAAGATGAAACTTAATCAACTCTCGCCCAAACCGGGTTCTAAAAAGAAACGCTTGCATGTCGGCCGTGGTATAGGCTCCGGCAAGGGAAAAACCTCTGGTCGCGGCGTGAAGGGTCAAAAAGCCCGCACAGGCGTTTCCGGTATGCGCGGCTTTGAAGGCGGCCAGACACCCCTTTATCGTCGTCTGCCCAAGCTCGGTTTCAGCAACGCTGCGTTCAGCACCAATCTGGTCGAAATCAATCTCGGCCAGCTTCAGGACGCTATTGATGCGAAGAAAATCGATGCAAAGAAACTGATCGATGAAGACGCATTGGTTGCCTCCGGCATCCTGAGCCGCAAGCGCGATGGCGTGAAACTGCTCGGTAACGGCACGCTGAAAACGAAGGTTGATCTGAAAATCACGAAAGCCTCCAAATCGGCAACGGCAGCCGTTGAAAAAGCAGGCGGCAAGATCGAATTGATCGTAAAAGAAGTCGCCCCCGTAAAACGCCCTGTTCGCAACAAGGCGCAATAAAGCGGCTAAAGACGGAATAGAATTAAAAAACCCCGCACCTAGCGGGGTTTTTTATGTGTTTTTTGTATGCATGGGGCTTGCCGGAGGGCGGGGTTTTCTTTATCTATTCTTCAGTCTTAAAATATTGGAAACGAGGAATTTCTTATGGTATCTGCTGCCGAACAACTCGCCCGTAGCGCAAACTGGGGCACGCTGGCCAAAGCAACCGAATTGAAACAGCGTTTGCTGTTTGTGGTGGGCGCACTTCTCGTTTTCCGTCTCGGCACGTATATCCCCGTTCCCGGCATCGACCCGCATGTCTGGGCCGAGAATTTCGCGCAAAAGGGCGGCGGTATCCTCGATATGTTCAATATGTTCTCCGGCGGATCGCTCCAGCGTATGACGATTTTTGTCCTTGGGATCATGCCTTATATCTCGGCTTCGATCATTATGCAGCTTGCAACATCCTTATCCAAACAGCTTGAAACGCTGAAAAAGGAAGGTGAAGTCGGACGCATGAAAATAAATCAGTACACGCGTTATCTCACTGTCATTCTTGCCACCGTTCAGGCCTATGGCGTGGCGGTCGGTCTCGAAGGGTGGAGCGGGCAGGCAGGCTCCGCCGTCATTCATCCCGGTATGTATTTCCGTGTTTCAACGGTGATTACCATTGTCGGCGGCACGATGTTTCTGCTCTGGCTCGGCGAGCAGATCACCGCACGCGGCATCGGCAACGGCACGTCGCTGATCATTTTCGCCGGAATCGTTGCGGGTCTCCCCCGTGCCTTGGTTAGTGTCCTCGAAATGGGTCGCCAGGGAGAGTTCGGTTTTGCCGAAATACTGCTCTTTTTCGCCATGATCGTGGGTGTGATTGCTTTTATCGTCTTTATGGAGCGCGCCCAACGCCGTGTGATCGTGCAATATCCCAAGCGCCAGATGGGCAACCGGATGCAGGGTGGCACGACCAACCATATTCCGCTGAAGCTCAACACCGCAGGCGTTATTCCGCCGATTTTTGCATCGTCCCTCCTGTTGTTGCCCCTGACGATCGTTGGTTTTGCCGGGGCGGACGGCGGTGATTTCACGGCGGCCATCGCCCGGTATCTCGCGCACGGTCAGCCAATATTTATGCTGCTCTATGGTTCATTGATTATGTTCTTCTGTTTTTTCTATACGGCGGTTGTGTTTAACCCCGAGGAAAATGCCGAGATGCTGCGGAAATACGGAGGCTTTATTCCCGGCATCCGCCCCGGCAAAAACACCGCCGACCATCTGGATTACATTCTGACCCGCATTACGACGATTGGTTCTCTGTATCTTGTGTTTATCTGCGTTCTGCCTGAATTTCTGATTTCCAAATACGGCCTACAATTTGCCTTCGGCGGGACAAGTTTGCTCATCGTCGTATCGGTGACGATGGACACGGTATCGCAAATCCATTCCCACATGATCGCGCACCAGTACGAAGGGCTGATTAAAAAGGCGAAGTTACGCGGGAAATAATCCGGTCTCCATTTTTTCAAAGGATTGATAATGTCTTTAAATCTCGTTATTTTCGGCCCGCCGGGCGCAGGCAAGGGAACGCAGGCCGATCGGCTAAAAAGCAAATATAAAATCAAAAAACTTTCCACCGGCGACATGCTGCGCGCCGAAGTGGCAAGCGACAGCCCCCTCGGGCGCAGGATTCAATCCGTGCTGGACGCGGGAGAGTTGGTCTCCGATGGTATTATCATTGAGTTGATCGGCAACTGCATCGCCCAGTCGGAGTGCGAAAAGGGCTTTATCCTTGATGGCTTCCCCCGTACCGTACCGCAGGCTGAGGCATTGGATGGTATGCTCTCTGGTATGAACCGCAAGATCGATCATGTTCTGTCCCTTGAAGTGGATGAGAAAATTCTGATCGACCGTATCAAGGTCAGAGCCGCAGAAACCGGCGGTGCTCGTACCGACGACAACGAGGAGACCTTGAAAAAACGCCTCGGCGTCTACCGCGCCCAGACCGCCCCGATCCTGCCTTATTACGAAGGAAAATCGTTGTTACGGAAAATAGATGGCATGGCGACAATTGACGACGTAACGGCGCAGATCGACGTCATCCTAGAGGCTCGCAAAGTGGTCTGAGAAGCCTGTTTTTAGGGTGAAAATACCTATTGACTCATCAGCACCCAACCCCCTATATTCCGCCATCTTCAGCACTTGAAGACAATGTTTACAAACCGGGCAGGGGAAGCGTAATGGGCAGACCTGTGGACGGTTTGGTTAAAGATATGAAAGGAAAATACCATGGCACGTATTGCCGGCGTTAACGTACCCGACAAAAAGCGTATTCCGATTGCGCTTTCTTATATTCACGGCATTGGCCGTCCGACAGCTTTAAAGCTCTGCGAGAAACTGGGAATCGATCTCAGCATGCGTATGGGTGAAGCGACCGAGGAAATCCTCAACCGTATCCGTTCTGAAATTGAAAAGGGCGGATACCTGATTGAGGGCGACCTGCGCCGCGAAGTCTCCCTGAACATTAAGCGTTTGCAGGATATGCGCTGCTATCGTGGTTTGCGTCACCGTGCGGGTCTTCCCGTTCGCGGCCAACGCACCCAAACCAACGCACGCACCCGCAAGGGCCCGGCAAAAGCAATCGCCGGTAAAAAACCGATCGCGAAGAAATAATCGCGCAGCCATCAAGGAGATAAAAAATGTCACAGGAAAAATCAGGCGTCGCACGCGTTAAACGCAAGGAACGTAAAAACATCGTTGCCGGCGTGGCGCACGTTAATTCGACTTTCAACAACACCATGGTCACCATAAGCGACGCGCAAGGCAATGTCGTGTCGTGGTCTTCCGCCGGTTTGATGGGCTTCAAGGGATCGCGTAAATCAACGCCCTATGCTGCTCAGCTCGCCGCCGAAGATGCCGGCCGCAAGGCACAGGAACATGGCATGAAGGAACTGGAAGTCTGGGTAAAGGGTCCCGGTTCGGGCCGCGAATCGGCTTTGCGCGGTTTGCAAAGCGCGGGCTTCACGATCCGCACAATCAAGGACATCACGCCTGTCCCGCACAACGGCTGCCGCCCGCCCAAGCGCAGAAGAGTTTAAAGCAATAAGCGTAGTAAGCGGCAGGGTCTCTTGCCGCTTAAAACTTATCACTTAACGCTATATCAATAAGGAAAAACATCATGATACAGAAAAACTGGCAGGAACTGATTAAACCCGGCAAATTGGAAGTCAACAAATCCGGCGCGCCGAATACGGGTAAAGTTGTTGCTGAACCGCTGGAACGCGGCTTCGGCTTGACGTTGGGCAACGCCCTGCGCCGCATTCTTTTGTCCTCGCTTCAGGGCGCGGCCGTTACGGCAGTCCAGATCGACGGCGTTCTGCATGAATTCTCCTCCATCGAGGGTGTGCGCGAAGATGTCACGGATATCATCTTAAACGTCAAGGCTTTGGCCGTGCGGATGCACGCCGAAGGCCCAAAGAAGATGCGCCTGTCGGCTGTTGGTCCCTGCGAAGTAACGGCTGCTCAGATCGAAGCGGGTGCTGACATTGAAATTATGAACCCCGACCTCGTCATCTGCACGCTTGACAAGGGCGCGAAGCTGAACATGGAAATGACCGTCAACACCGGCAAGGGCTACCGCCCCGCCAGCCAGAACCGCCCGGAAGAAGCGCCTGTCGGCCTCATCCCCGTGGACAGCGTGTTTTCGCCCGTGCGTAAAGTGACCTACGAAGTCGAAGACACCCGCGTCGGCCAGATCACGGACTACGACAAGCTGACCCTGCAGGTTGAAACCAACGGCGTGATTACGCCCGAGGATTCCGTTGCATATGCGGCGCGCATCCTGCAAGACCAGTTGCAGGTATTCATCAATTTTGACGAACCGGAAATGGCAGGAAGCCGCGACGAAGCGGAAGAACTCCCCTTCAACCGCAACCTGCTGCGCAAGGTGGACGAACTGGAATTGTCCGTCCGTTCCGCAAACTGCCTCAAGAACGACAACATCGTTTACATCGGCGACCTGGTTCAGAAATCCGAAGGCGACATGCTCCGCACGCCGAACTTCGGCCGTAAATCTCTGAACGAGATCAAGGAAGTGCTGACCGTTATGGGTCTGCATCTGGGGATGCAGGTGGACGGTTGGCCGCCTGAGAACATCGAAGACCTGATTAAAAAGGTGGACGAACAGCAGTTCTAAATGAGTTTGGGCATGTTGCCCGCCCCCTTCGTTGACGATCCAATTTTTGGGATGAGTGACAAAGGGTTGTTCCATGGTTTCCGGCCTTCCGGAGCCGCAAGCGCCATTGGTGGCGAGAAAGAAGACTAAAATGAAACACCGTATTAAACACCGTAAACTCGGTCGCGATACCAGCCACCGTAAGGCGATGCTGGCGAACATGGCGGCTGCGCTCATTAAGCACGAACAGATCGTGACGACCGTGCCTAAGGCAAAGGAACTGAAACCCTACACCGACAAACTGATTACCCTCGGTAAAAAAGGCGGCCTCGCAAACCGCCGGAAGGCAATCGCCACGCTGCGCGACGAAACGCAAGTGCGGAAATTGTTCGACGTACTGGCCGAGCGTTACGCCGACCGCAAGGGTGGCTACACCCGCGTTATCAAGGCTGGCTTTCGCTACGGTGACGCCGCGCCGATGGCCGTAATCGAACTGGTCGACCGCGACGAAGACGCCAAGGGCAAGGACAGCGGCACGATTGAAATCGTATCCTCCGAGCACGACAAAAAATCCAAGGAAAAAGCGCCGAAGGCGCCGAAATCCGAAGACAAGTCCCTGAAGGCCGACGTCAAGGGCTCCAGCAAATCCGCCGAGAAAAAGAAATCCAAAGTCCGTAAAGTGGGCGGTTAAGTTTGGGTATTAGGAATTAGGTTTTAAAAAGGCGACTCACAGGTCGCCTTTTTTATTGACCTGCGATGAGCAAGAAATAGCTAAACTTCAACATTATCAATCAACCGCGTCTTTCCGATACGCACAGCCGCGAGCAATCGCGCCGGGGCGGTGAGTTTTGTGATGGGTTTTAAAGTCTCTGCCTCGCGCAGTTCCACATAGTCCACCCTATCGAAACCCGCTTCCATCAAGCGCTTTACGCCGGATGGCACGAGATCATAGGCCTCCCCCGGTGATTGCCGCAGTGTCTCCGCCAGAGAAAACAAAACAGCATTCAGCCGCCGCGCAATCTTTAATTCCGTCTCCGACAGGTAGGCATTGCGCGATGATAACGCAAGCCCTTCTGCATCGCGCACAATTGGCGCAGGGATCAACTCGACCGCCATATTGAGGTCTTTGACCATCCCGCGCAGAACGCAAAGCTGCTGGTAGTCCTTTTCACCAAAGACCGCGACATCAGGCCGCACCTGGTCAAACAGTCGTGCCACGACACTGACCACGCCGTCAAAATGGGTTGGGCGGAAGTCGGATTCAAGTCCCGCCGCCGCCCCGCCCGCTTTTAAATCCGCAATCGGTCCGCCGGGATAAATGTCTTTTTCCTGCGGCAGGTAAACAAGATCAACCCCGGCAGCACCAAGTTTCTCAAGATCGGAATCGACATTGCGGGGGTAACTGGCGAAATCTTCGGTCGGTGCGAACTGCGTCGGGTTCACATACACGCTGGCCACGACCTTGTTGGCGTTGTCGCGGGCGATGGTGACGAGTGATAAATGCCCCTCATGCAGCGCACCCATGGTGGGAACAAAGGCAATGCGCCGTTTCTCCTTTTTCCATTGGCTGATAATGGCGTCAAGCTCAAGAAAGGAGCGGGCAACAAGCAAGGTCATCAGGCATTGTCCTTTTTTACAATGGCGGGTCGAGGCCGTGTATAGACATGCCCCGAATCGGGGAAGGCGCGGGAGCGTACCTCCAACGCGTATTGTCCGGCGGCACGGTCAATCTCGGTGGCGAGGGTCGCATATTTTTTGACGAATTTCGGCACATGATCAGTCAAGCCCAGCATATCGTCGATCACGAGAACCTGACCGTCGCACAAATTGGACGCACCGATACCGATGGTGGGAATAGAGACAGCTTGCGTAATCTTTACCGAAACATCCTCAACCGTTCCCTCAATCACCACGGCAAACGCTCCGGCTTTTTCAACGGCAGTGGCATCCTGCAACAGTCGGGTTTCTTCCTCATCGGTGCGCCCTTTTATTTTATAGCCCCCATCTTTCAGAACAGATTGCGGCTGCAGGCCAATATGCGCCATGACCGGAATATTGCGGGCGGTGAGATAGGTGATTGTATCGGCCATATCCTGCCCGCCTTCTAGCTTGACGGCGTTACAGCCTGTTTCTTTCATCACGCGCATGGCGTTGCGATAGGCTTGCTCCGGGCTTTCCTCATAGCTGCCAAAGGGCATATCGACGACAACAAACGCACGGGAGGACGCGGCGGTAACGGCACGCCCATGCCGGATCATCGTGTCCAAATCAACTTTTAATGTATTTTCAAACCCGTAGATCACATTGGAAAGAGAATCCCCCACGAGCAAAATATCGACATGCGGGTCGAGAAGACGAGCCATCGGCGCGGTATAGGCGGTCAAACAGACGATGGGAGTTGCCGCGCCCTTGAAAGCTCGGATTTCCGGGAGTGTCATGCGGGTGTTTTTCGTTTCCATAGCACCACTTGAAATTGCCGGGCAAAGAACCTAAATTCCTATCCCATGATTAGCAGAACAATCCTTATTTTGCTAGCCGCAACCTTTCCCCTTTGTGCGATGGCGCAGGGGGTGGAAACGATTGTGCCCCAAAGCCGGGAACAGGTGCAGCTTTCCTTTTCTCCTCTGGTTAAAAAAGTGTCTCCTGCTGTCGTTAATATTTACACGAAACGCACCGTATCGCGGACTGTGGGCAACCCGTTCCTTGACGATCCCTTGTTCGCGCCGTTCTTTCAAGATCAGCGTTTTGGCTCGCGCATGAGAAAACAGGTGGAGGGAGCGCTCGGCTCCGGCGTGATTATCGAGCCGGACGGTCTTATTGTCACGAACTCGCATGTGATCCGGGGCGCGGATGAAATTACGGTTGTCCTCAGTGACGGGCGGGAATTTGATGCTAAATTATCCCTTCAGGATGATGCCTCGGACTTATCGCTTCTGCGGATTAATGCGAAAGGGGAGCAACTCCCTCACGCGTCTTTGAAGCCCAGTGAATCGCTGGAGGTGGGCGATCTGGTGCTGGCTATAGGCAATCCGTTTGGTGTTGGCCAGACAGTAACGAGCGGGATCGTATCGGCGTTGGCCAGATCATCCCTCGACATCAGCGATTTTAATTTCTTCATCCAGACCGACGCAGCCATCAACCCCGGCAACTCCGGCGGGCCTTTGGTAGCGCTGGATGGCGGCGTGGTCGGGATCAACTCGGCGATTTATTCGCGGGACGGCGGCTCTCTCGGGATCGGTTTTGCGGTCCCTTCCGAAATGGTGGCCAGCGTCGTGGCGGCGGAAAAATCCGGAAAAAAAGCCGCCGGAAACGGCATCGTCCGCCCGTGGCTTGGCATCACGGCGCAGCGCGTCACCAGCGACATTGCGGAATCCATGAAACTCGAAACCCCGAGGGGGGCGTTGGTCACGGAACTGCACGAGGCCAGCCCGCTCAAAAAGGCCGGGATCGAGGTCGGCGATGTGGTCGTTAAAATGAACGGTAAGGACATCCATGACCCCTCCGAAATGAAATTCCGCATGGCAACGACTGCCCTCGGCGGCAGCGCCGAAATAGAAGTGATCCGCGATGGCGTACGCAAAAATTTCAATGTCGAGGCCATCGCTCCGCCCGATAGTCCGCCGAGGGAAGAAATCATCCTCGCAGGCCGCCATATGCTGAATGGCGCAACGATTGCCCGCATGAACCCGGCAGTGGCCGTAGAACTCGGTATCTTCGGCAAGGAGGAGGAGGGCATCGTGGTGTTAAAAATAGAGGAAGGGTCAAGCGCAAGTCGCATTCTTGCCCCCGGCGATACGCTGGTGGAAATCAACGGCGTGAAAATCGAAAAAACCGGACAGGTCGAAAAGGCGCTGTCCAAAGAACCCCGAGGCATCGCCCTCGTTGCCCGCAACAATGGGCGACTGCGGCAGATCGTGGTGCGGTAGTAACCGTTCTAAACCCTCTCCCCATGGGAGAGGGAATAAAACTCGAGGAAATTGTAAATTGGAACGACTATAAAAAAGGAAAAACAAAAAAGGCGCTGAAATCATCAGCGCCCGTTCCATTCATTTAATGCACAACCCTTACGCCATAGCCCCGTTCGGGTCCGGCTGGTATCCCTGCTCGAAGGACGCAAGGAAATTATCGCGAGTTTCCGCCAGACGAAAAGACCAATCCTTCTGGTCATCCCCAAGCTCCTCATTGTGATGGATCATCAGGCGCGCACGCAGATTCAGCCACCACGCCTTCAAGGCGTTCTTTTTGTCATTCAACGCCCAACCGCTCGCTTCCGCGACGCCAAGCGAATAAGCAGACGTATTTTCATTCAAATGTTCGTGTTCGTTTTCCCTGCCCCCACCATAGGGCATACCCCATAAAAAGTCAAGAAAATCCGGCATTTCCCATGGATAACCTCTTGTTTTCGCATGAGAAGAAGGGCATGTTCACCCCATCGTCATCCCCGCGAAGGCGGGGATCCATGGAGGGTTCCGCGCAATCGGCAGGATGATTCCCGCCTACGCGGGAATGACGATTGTGGTATAGTCGCGCTTCTAAAAAGTAAGGATAAAAAATTATGATCGACATGAAAGACATCGTCGCGCTGTGCAAGCGCAGGGGTTTTGTATTCCCGGCCTCGGATATTTACGGCGGCATCAACGGCTTCTGGGACTTCGGCCCGCTCGGCGTGGAACTGAAAAACAACCTGCGCGATCTGTGGTGGAAGGCCATGGTCACCTGCCCCCCCATCGGCCCCGACGGCCAACCCGTGGAAATCGTCGGCTTAGACTCCGCCATCATCCAGAACCCCAAAGCGTGGGAAGCGAGCGGCCATGTCGGTGGTTTCTCTGACCCAATGGTGGATTGCAAGGAGACGAAGTTACGGTATCGGGCGGATCATTTGATTGTCGTCGTGCCCAACAATATAGACTCTAAACAATGGTTAGCTTTTAATGATGGAGTGTCAGAAGATGAAATTCAGAAAAAGCTTAAAAAGTTTGGAGTTAAAGGCGAGTTTATCAAAAAGAAACTTTTAGACTTTGACCCAACATATTGGGTTGATGTTATTGGCCCCGACGCTTCCAAAGCCGGAACCCTCACCGAACCCAAACAATTCAACCTCATGTTCCACACCTTCGTCGGTGCAACGGCGAGCGAAGACAACAAGGCGTATTTGCGCCCCGAAACGGCGCAGGGTATTTTCCTGAACTTCAAGAACGTATTGGATTCCTCCCGCGTCCGCGTCCCCTTCGGCATCGCGCAAATCGGCAAGGCGTTCAGGAACGAGGTCACGCCGAGGAATTTCATCTTCCGCTCCCGCGAATTCGAGCAGATGGAAATGGAATGGTTCTGCGCGCCCGAAGAGGCAAAAATGTGGCGCGATTTCTGGTTCGCGGAAAGACAAAAATTCTGGAAGTCGATCGGCCTGTCCGGCGAGAACATCCAGCTCCGCGATCACGACAAGGACGAATTGTCGCACTACGCTAAGGAGGGCTATGGCACAGCGGACATCGAATATAAATTCCCCTTCACCGCGCCGGGATTCGGCGAGCTGGAGGGCATCGCCCACCGTTGTGATTTCGACCTGACGCAGCACCAGAAATTCTCCGGCACGAAGCTGGAATATATGGACCCGGTGGACAACACGAAACGCTTCATCCCGCACGTCATCGAACCGGCGGCGGGTCTGACGCGGGGCGTTCTGGCCTTGATCTGCGAAGCCTACACGGTCGATCCGAACCGCCCGTCCGGCGTGTATTTAAACTTCCACCCGGCGGTGGCTCCGAAAAAGGCGGCGATCCTTCCCTTAACTGCCAAGGAAGAACACGTCCCATTAGCAACAAAACTCTATCTGGAACTGCGCGAGGAATTCGCCGTCGATCTCGATGTGAAACAAAACATCGGCAAACGCTACGCAAGGCAGGATGAAATCGGCACACCGTACTGCTTCACCATCGACAACGACACGGTTGCGGATGGAACAGTGACGGTCCGCGACCGCAACACAATGGCACAGGAACGCATCCCGATGGCGAGCGTGGCAAGTTATCTGCGCGAGCGGATTAAAAGGGCGGTTTAAACGACCCTTTTGTCATCCCCGCGAAGGCGGGGATCCAGTAAAAGCAAGGCGCGTAGCTTCGCTACGCACATTTTATGCTGGGTCCCCGTTCACACTCGGCGTTGCCTCGCTGCCGGGGATGACAAGAGGAGGGGATAACAATCAGGGTATCGCCGCCATATCCCGCAGCACCGCATCGGCGGCTGGCGTATAAGATCCATCCGCCTCATGCAGCACAAGGCCAGGATGGAGAAGGGCGGGAGTCTTACGGTTCTTGAGGGCGCGGATAATCACGCGCTTGGCCGCCACGCCCACACGCGGCCAGAGGGGGATGATTTCAATTGCGCCGAACCGCTTACCAAATCCCTGAATGATTTTATCCAGATGATCGGCGCGATGGATGATCGTAAAACTCCCGCCGTTTTTTAAATTCCGGAACCCCGCGTCAATCCAGTCTTTCACGGAAATATTTTCATCGCTGTGATAAAGCGCGGTCGCCTTAGGCAAGGACGGCGAAGGTGTATGCGTTCCGGCGTCTAAATAGGGCGGGTTGCAGATGATATGGTCGAATTGTCCGCCGCCCGTATAGCCCCGCATATCCCCGCAAACAAACGCGGCGCGGCCTTCCATTTTATTCAGCGCGATATTTTGCACGGCCAGCGCGGCATGATCGCCTTGTATCTCCACCCCCGTCAAAATCGTTCCCGGCACTCTGGCGAGAACGCAAAACCCCGCCCCGCCAACCCCGCAGCCGAGGTCAAGGATGTTATCCCCCGCTTTCGCCGGACAGGCGGCGGCCAGCATCACGGAATCGAGAGATGTGCGAAACCCTTGTGTGGGCTGGAGCAGCCGCACGCGGTGGCCAAGGACATGAATTTCTTCGGTTTCCGCTCTCATAATTATGAAAATTTGACTTTCGCCGGTATAATCTGCTACAGATTGTTACCATACAAATGCCGAACCACAAGGCAGGCTATAAAAAAAACAAAGAAACAGGGAGAATTAAAAATGTATGATGCAAATCTTTTGCAAGAAATTTTTGAAGGTAATACGCAAAACGGTAGCGTGTCACAACAGCCAGCCATTCAGCCAGCCAGCCGCCCGGTTATCAAGACAGGGAATAGCAATAGACAGGACGCAGAAAATTACGGCGAGCACGCAGACCTAGTTCTGTGCGGTATGGGCTAATTCAATCGTTCAATCTAAAGCCGGATTTAGCCTTTTCCGCGCCCGGAACGTCAAGCTGGGCGAGGAGGAGGATTTCCAACGGGTTGCTGACGAGGCTTTGCGCCGCCAGTGAATTATAGGCCGGGTTATAGTTTCGCGCCGTATTATTCGCATACCCCGAATTGTAATTGGGATTAACGCCGCCGATGAAAACAGAACTGGCGATTCTTTCGGCCACTTGCGGCATGTCTTGCGTGGGTGTTTCTATCTTTAAATCGTGGATCTCAAATTTTTTGTCAAAGAAGGCGTAAACCTCATCCATTGTTTTTGGACGGCCTGTTTTGGTGTCATAAAAAACGGTGCGGTTGGCCTTTGCGGCGGCGGGGAAGATAAGCGCGGCTTGTTGCATCGGGTTCTCATCCCGCGCCTTGAGAAAGGCTGCTGCCTGCCGCGCCCCCATGAAATGCGCGAAATACAACTCGGTCGCCCCGATTTTCCCGCCCCAGTCTTCATTGAGGGATTTTTCATTCTCGCGGGCAAATTCTGCCGCCATGGCAGAGGCTTTTTCAGGATCGTTGCGGAGCGACAGTATCTGCTGTTTCAGAGCCTTGTTTGCTACCCTGCCATTATCGCCGATTTTATCGGCCAGATCCCCCATGCCGTATTTATCACCGTGCTTTTTAACCATGCTGAGCCACGTACTCTCGATGAATTGGTAAAGCCCGGACGCGGAGCTGGTTTTGGCCTTGATTCCGGGATTAAAGCTGCTCTCCACCTTGGCCTGCTGTACGAGGTAGGCAAAATTAACCCCCGTGCGGGCACTGGCGGTTTTTATGGCATTGGCCACCCCGTGCGGAGCCGAGGCCAAAAGTCCCCCTAACATCTTGCTCTGTATTGTATTTGACGCGTTGTCCATGAATAATGACTTCTAAGGTTGAATAACTCTATGAGTCTAATCTGCAACCGCCGTGCCAGATTTTAAGGAATAAACATGACCCAGTATACGCCCCCCGTCCGCGATATGATGTTTCTGATAAACGACGTTCTGGGTTTTGAAAGCGGAACCGTAGATCGGGAGACGATGGAGGCCATCCTTGGCGAGGCAGCAAAGCTAGCCTCAGAAGTCTTGGCTCCCTTGAACCACACGGGGGACAAGGCGGGCGCAAAGCTCTTAAACGGTGTTGTCACCACCGCGCCTGGGTTTAAGGAGGCCTATAAACAATATTGCGAGGGCGGCTGGAATGCCGTGCCTTTTCCGGAAGAATTCGGCGGTCAGGGGTTGCCCTATGCGGTTGCGTTCCCGGTTCAGGAAATGTGGCAGGGCGCGAATATGGCGTTCGGCCTTTGTCCCTTACTCAATCAGGGCGCGGTTGAGGCAATTTCCCATCATGGCTCAACCGAACAGAAGAAAAAATATCTCCCGAAACTGATTTCCGGCGAATGGACGGGGACAATGAATCTGACGGAACCGCAGGCAGGATCGGATCTCGGTCTTATCCGCACAAAGGCGGAAAAACAGGGAGATGGAACCTATAAAATTTCCGGGCAGAAAATTTTCATCACTTATGGTGAGCATGATTACACGGATAATATCATCCATTTGGTTCTGGCGCGCATGCCGGACGCGCCAGAAGATGTAAAGGGCATTTCCCTGTTCATTGTTCCAAAATTTTTAGAAGACGGAACGCACAATACGGTGCAATGCATTGGTCTTGAACATAAGCTCGGCATTCATGCCTCGCCCACCTGCACGATGGAGTTCGCGGCAGCAAAGGGGTTTCTCGTCGGCAAGGAAAACGAAGGTCTAAAATATATGTTCACGATGATGAACAATGCGCGCTTGTCCGTGGGTTTGCAGGGCGTGGCAATCGCCGAACGCGCCCTGCAAAAGGCCGAAAATTTTGCAAACGAACGCACGCAGGGGAAGTCATTTAAAACCGGAGAGCGTGTTGTAATCTCAGCACATGCCGATGTGCGGCGGATGCTGATGACCATGAAGGCTAGTGTTGCGGCAGGCCGGGCAATGGCATACGAGGCCGCGATTGCCCTCGACAAAAAAGATGTGCCGAAAGTTGAAGTTTTGACGCCCATCGTTAAGGCGTGGTGTACGGACATGGCGTGCGAGGTTGCTTCGCTCGGCGTACAGGTGCATGGAGGCATGGGCTTCATCGAGGAAACCGGCGCGGCGCAATATATCAGGGACGCACGTATTCTTCCGATTTATGAGGGCACAAACGGCATACAAGCCGCCGATCTGGCATTCAGAAAAGTCATCCGTGATGGCGGCGCATCGGCAAGGGACTATATTGCGGAACTTAAGAAAAACACGGCTCCTAGCGACAGGGAATATTTCGCAACATTTTTTGAATTGCTGCGACAGGCGACAGATTTTATCGCAGCAATCGGCGCACAGAAAGAGAATGACACTGTCGCTGCCGCGTCAACGCCCTACTTAAAGGCGCTTGGTATTGTAACGGGTGGGGCGCTGTTGTCGCGTGCGGCGGCAAGGGCAGAAGAACTAGGAGACAAGGCATTTGCACAGGAAAAATTCGCACTATCAAAATTTTTCAACGGCAATATTCTACCTCTCGCCGAGGCTTACATTAAAATAGCCATGAAGGGGTCAGGGGAGTTTTGACGGCGCAACGATCTTGGTTGGATAAAGTTTTTGCGCCAGATGTTCATCCTGACAGGTGATATAGGCACGCGCCCTTAAAGGAACGAAGGTCTTGGATCCCGGCGACGCTTTGCTGCTCTCATAGAGTTTGGCATAGGTGTTGGCGTAGCAGGTGCAATATTTTTCCGGTGTGATGTCCTTGGGCATCAGCGTTTGATGTTCAAGGCATTTTTGGTACTCGTAACCAGCGGCGATTGTCGCATCGGGGCACTCGTGGCTGATGGCCAGTGCAATATTCTGTGTCTGCGCATCCGGCCCTTTCTCAATGCGTTTGTCGAGATATTTCAGAGACAGGCATTTGCAATCGTAATATTGATACATCCCCGCGGTATTTTCGCACTTGGTAAAGAATTTTTGCGCTTCTTGGATATATTCATCGGGGATGTCGGGGTAGGGATTGGGCGCAACATTTTTTTGCTGCGCCGGAGAATTTCCAAGGACGGATTGAAGTTCCTGAGTTGGTGGCGGTGCGGTCGTTTCTGTGGCCACGGCCTCCTCGGCAAGGGCGGAAAACGCGCCAAGCACAAGGAAAATAAAAGCCAGAATCAGGGCGCTAAGGGGGATGTTCTTCAAAACCATGCCCCATTATAGCATTTTAAAAGGGTAAAAGTGAACTAGGAGGCCGCCTGTTTAACGCGCTTCCACAGGCCTTTAAACCGGGAATTATCATCCGCAGCGTCTTCGGCCTCAGGCTTTTGGTCATTTTCATTGCCAGCAGGCTTGAGTTTTTGCATTTTTTGCTGCGCCTGCTGAGCCTGTTTTTCCTGCATCTGCTTTTCCATCATATCGCGGCGTTCCTTGGCTCTGCGCTCGCGCTCTTTCAATTCGGCCTTGAGATCTTCGGCCTGTTTCTGACTGAACTGGCTGGTGATAAGAACCTGCGAGGCTTGTTTCTGCCACAGGTCGCGCTGGTCTTTGAGGTCGGCGATTTGATCCTGCGCCATTTCAAACTGCTCTTCTAGCATGCGGATACGCATTTTGAGGCGTTCCATCTCAAGCATGGACGAGGCTTTTTCAAGCTCTTGTTCCACCGAGGCGTTTCCGGTCGATCCGTCTTCCTGCAAAAGGCCAAAAGCGCGGTCAAGTTCGGACACATCTACGATACGGCGACCATTCGGATCGACTTCATAGGAAAGCTTGCCGTTATTCATGGCACGCTGGATGGTGGACTTAGACCTGCCTGTAAGCTCGGCAGCGCGCTGTGCGCCTACTTTTGCCATTGTGTGACCTCGGGTTCTGTTGCTGATCGAAGCGTCACAGGTATCACAAGTTGAGGGCTAGAATCAAGAATCTATTCCAGCTCCATACAACTAACGGTAAAATAAGGGTTATTTACGCCGCTTCTTTCTCCAGCCTCTGGTTCAGCAGCCAAGTGAGGCGTTGCCACTGTGCTCCGGAGAACAGATGGGCGTAAAGATAGGGCAACCAGCCGCGTGTGCGCCATTCAAGGAATGTCTTGTCATCCATCTTTGCAAGCTTCTGTTCGTCGATGATGCGGAAACCCGAAAACTTGATGCGCTTGTTCCCGGCAACGGTGATCTGTGCTTCACGCTGCACAAGGAGGCCGCTCTGCGCGAGCATTTTTCCAAAGGCCTGAGTCTGTTTCGCCGCCGCATGGTAGGACTTGCAGAATTCAAGCGCGTTGCTGCAAAGTGCCGAAGGTTTGCCGTCGGCACCAAAGAACGGTTGGGAATCGCCCTTCTCGATAATCGAGTCGTCGGCATCGATGCACAGCGCCAATTGATCGTTCCCCGGCATCTCGGACAGGATAAATGGATAGCGGCGGATATAGGCGGGGATATAGGTTGCTTCTTCCCACAGTCCGGTTTTGGCGTCATAAAAGAGATTTTCATTGTCGCGCAGACCCAAAACGGCAACCGGCGTGGCATTCTCGTCTGGCCCGAATGCGATCGGGTACGAATGGCAAATTTGCGGCATCTCGATCAGGTTAATTGGAATGGCGTTGGTATCCTTGGTAAAGCCAAAACCGAAATTCTTGCGAAGAGACATATGCGCGTGCGCCTTGGCATCCAAGGGAAGCGGATTTTTGTAAAAGATCGGCATCGCGCCCGATTGCTTCTGAGCCGATGTGCCGGCTCCGTTTTCTTTTGATTTTACATCAGATTTGGCATCGTTTTTAGCCATCGTGAACCTCTGGGTAAGTGTGTTTACAGTGCAGGAAGTGTATGCGAAACAACCCGGCCATGGCAACGCCCTTGGCTCTTTTCCATCATACAGGACATTTCGTTAAGGGAAGGTTGAATAAAATGCTTCCTTACCCCCATGAAATCGTCTAGTTTTAGGCCAAATTTCAATGAATTAAGAGGGTTTTTCCATGCGGATAGGAATGGTCGGTACGGGATATGTAGGGCTTGTATCCGGGACGTGCTTTGCCGAATTCGGGATTGATGTGACCTGTGTCGATAAGGACAAGGGCAAGATCGATCGTCTGAAAAAGGGGGAAATCCCGATTTACGAACCCGGCCTCGAAGATTTGGTCGAAAAACAGGTTAAGGCAGGACGCCTGTCCTTTACAACCGACCTGAAAGAGGCGGTTAAGGATGCGGACGCGGTCTTTATCGCCGTCGGCACACCCGCCCGCCACGACGACGGCCACGCGGATATGTCCTATGTCTATGCCGCAGCAAAAGAGATTGCGGGGGCGCTGGAGGGCTATACCCTAATCGTCACCAAATCGACGGTTCCGGTCGGCACGGCGCGGGAAGTGGAAAAAATCATCCGCGCCGAAAACCCAAAAGCCGATTTTGATGTGTGCTCCAACCCGGAATTCCTGCGTGAAGGCGCGGCGATCAACGATTTTATGCGTCCCGACCGCGTGGTGATCGGAACGGAATCCGAACGCGCCGTAGAGATGATGCGCGAGTTGTACCGCCCTCTATACCTTAACGAAACACCGATGGTAGTCACCACGCCCGAAACGGCGGAGATCATCAAATATGCGGCCAACGCGTTTCTGGCGACGAAGATCACCTTCATCAACGAGATCGCCAATTTGTGCGAACTGACGGGCGCGAATGTTCAAGAGGTCGCAAAAGGCATCGGTTTGGATGGACGCATCGGTAAGAAATTCCTGCACGCCGGCCCCGGTTACGGAGGATCATGCTTTCCTAAGGACACGCTGGCCTTAACGCAGATCGGCCAGAAATACGGTGCACCCCAAAACATCGTCGAGACGGTCGTTTGGGTCAACGCCGAACGCCAGCGCAGCATGGCGAACCGCGTGATCGAAGCCTGCGGCGACAACCTCGAAGGATTAAGAATCGGCATTCTCGGCGTATCGTTCAAGCCCAACACCGATGACGTGCGCGACGCGCCAAGTCTTGCGATTATTCCCTTGTTGCAGGAGGAGGGCGCGAAAATAGCCGCCTTCGACCCGGCGGCAATGGAAGAGGCCGCAAAACATCTGGACGACATCCAATGGTGCAAGGATTCCTACGAGGTGGCGGAAGGCGCAGACGCGCTGGTGATCCTGACGGAGTGGAACGAATTTCGCGCCCTTGATCTTGACCGCCTCGCTGAAACCATGAAAGCAAAGCGTATCATCGACCTGCGGAATATTTACAAGGTTAAGGACATGCGCGAGGCCGGGTTTCATTATGTATCTGTTGGCCGCCCCGCAATCCTGCCCGCCCCTGTTGCGGCGGCGCGGAAGGCAAGGTAAAAGGGTTTATGTCCTCAGCTGAAAAACTCCTCGCCCATCCCGGCGCATTGTGCAACATGGTGCGGCGCGTGGCTATTGATGCCGGACGCATCACACTTGATTATTTTGAGATGGTTCGGCCTGAACAGGTTGAGCGTAAAAGCAATGGCTCGCCCGTCACCGAAGCTGATCGAGCCGCAGAAGACTTCATCGTCGCAGCTCTGAAAGACATTATCCCAGAAATCCCGGTGATCGCTGAAGAATCCGCCGACGCCGGAAACATCCCGGATTTGTCGCAGCATGATTATTTTTGGCTGGTCGATCCATTGGACGCAACGCGGGAATTTATCGCGGGCGGAAAAAATTATACGGTCAATATAGGTTTGATCTGCAAGGGCGTTCCTGTCCTTGGCGTGGTCTATGCCCCCGCGCTGGGCGTTCTCTATGCTGGCCACGGCGAAGGAACCGCGGTGCGCTGGAGCGAGGACACCGGCAAGGATAAATCCATCACTGTCCGAAAAACACCAGCCGCAGGGCTGACGGTGATGTCGAGTTTTTACAACGCCGATGACACGCGTATGGATAAATTTCTTCAGGCATTTAAAGTCGAAAAAATCCTGAAGCGTGCCAGTTCGATCAAGCTTTGCCTTGTCGCGGAAGGAAAGGCCGATATGCACCCGCGCTTGGGAACGACCTGCGAATGGGACACGGCGGCGGGCGAGGCGGTGTTACGGGCAGCGGGAGGAATTTTAACTAACCTCGAAGGAGAACCTCTCAGCTATGGTGGCGTGGGAAAAAAATTCATTAACCCGCATTTTGTAGCTTCTGCTTTTGAGTGGCGGGACATGGGCGAAGAAGCCTAAACCATCTGCAGTTTGGCGATCACGCGGCCTAAAATAAGAAAATCAGTTACATTCAGGACTTGTGGTTGGAACCCCGGCGCGGGCGCAGAGATTTTTATTTTGGTCATGGCGGATTTGGGTGTGTATTCGCAATGGCGCAGCATATTCCCAAAACCGTCAGACACCATAAAAATGCCTGGAGGATTTGGTTTTCGGTCGGTGAGGTCAACCAAAACCCGGTCGCCCCGGCAATAGTGCGGACGCATACAATTTTCATTGACCTGAAAAGCGCGAGTTTTTTCGGTCTCACTGCAGACCAGTGATTCCGAGGTCATCCATTCAGTTGAGTCTCGATCTTCGAATGAGGAAGGATTAGATGTTTCATTGCGTCTGACTTTCAAATGCGAGGAGGTTGCAGACTCACCATCGACAGGCAGGCCAAAGAATTTTCGCATCAGGAAATATTCCTGTGCCTTGATCTGGCGTGTTCCATTGAGGATTTTACTGACGGCGGGCGGCTCCAGCCCAAGGGCAGTTGCCAGTTCAGCCTTGGTCTTGCCCGGGTTGAATTGAAACTGCATCTTAAGCCATTGAGAATCCATAAAGATATTATGTCACAGCTTAAAATAGAAAAAAATTTCTAAAACAGAAATTTTGTATCATTTATTTCCTTTTAGGAAATAAATGGCAACCATGAGTTTAATTAGAAATTTATGTGGGAATGACCAAGGAGCCGTACAGGTCGGTGCGGCGGTCGCGGAAAAATCCCCACATAGGGCGTTCTGCTGCAATGGCATCAAGGTCGAACGTATGGACGAGCACGGCGTCCTGATCTCGGTTGGCCTCCTGCACGAGCGTTCCGGACGGGTCGGCGATGAAGGAGGAACCGTAATAGCCTTGCTGTCCGCCGTCCGCCGGGTTTTTCTCCAGCCCGATGCGGTTGGCCGCAACGACAGGGATATAGTTGGAAACGGCGTGCCCCTGCATAGCGCGCTGCCACGGGCGGGACGTGTCGAGATCGGGCGTGGACGGCTCGAACCCGATGGCGGTGGGATAGAACAGGATTTCCGCGCCCTGTAAAACCATCGCCCGTGCTACCTCCGGATACCACTGGTCCCAACAGATGCCGACACCGATTTTGCCAAATTTCGTATCCCAGACCTTGAACCCCAAATCGCCGGGGCGGAAATAATATTTCTCGCTGTAACCCGGCCCGTCCGGGATGTGGGTCTTGCGGTAGACGCCCATGATCGCGCCCGTGTGATCGACGATGGCCACGCTGTTGTAATAATGGGGGCCTGCCTTTTCAAAAATGGAAACCGGAATGACGACGCCGAGTTCTTTCGCCAGCTTTTGCATGGAGATGACGCATGGGTGCTCGGAAACAGGAAACGCCTCCGCAAACCAGCTAGGGTCTTGTGACGTGCAGAAATAAATATTCTGGAAGAGTTCGGAGGGGAGAATAATCTGCGCCCCCCGTTTCGCCGCCTCGCGCACATATTTGGCGGTCTTTTCAATATTTGCGCGCATGTCTAGGCCGTAGGAGGTTTGGATCGCGGCGACGGTAACGGTGCGGGACATTAAAGCGGCTCCTGTTGCGTCATGCAGTGAAACGATCCGCCGCCATTGGCAAGGATGGAATAAGAGGGCAGGCCGACAACCTTATGGTTTGGATAGATTTTCTGGATCACTGCAACCGCCGCATCGGCGCTGTCCGTGCCATAGGTGGGCACGGCGATGGTTTTATTGCCGATGATAAAATTCATATGGCTTGCGGCCAAAGGCTCGTCCTCAAACCCCATCACAAGACCGGGGGAGGGGGCGCGGATCACGGTCAACTTACGCCCCCGCGCATCCGTCATTTTCTCTAAGTCCGCTGCGATTTTATTGAGAACGTCCGTATTGGGATCGTCTTTACCTGCGGGCGACTGGCAGAGAACTTTTCCGGGCGCGACAAAACGGGCGATATTGTCGATATGCCCGTCAGTGTGATCGTTGAGCAATCCATCCTCCAGCCAGAGGATCTTTCCAGCGCCGAACGCTTCCTTCAAAATTGCCTCGATTTGCGTTTGATTAAGGCCGGGGTTGCGGTTGGGGTTGAGCAAACATTCCCGTGTCGTCATAATCGTGCCTTCACCGTCATTCTCCAGCGATCCGCCCTCAAGCACGAGGTCAAACGATTTAATCGGCGTCCCCGATTTTTTGGCCACGAAATCGCCAATCACGCGGTCCGCCGGGAAATCGTACTTCCCGCCCCAACCATTCACGCGGAAACGAAGCGCCACAGGCCCCTCTGCATTCGCCGCCCAGATCGGCCCCGTATCGCGCAGCCAGATATCGCCGAACTCGGCAGGAATGACTTCGGTGTTTTTCCCGAGCAGCTTTTTTGCGCTGGCAACGGCGGCATCACCGCAAGCCAGAACGCGCACAAGTTCCCCCTCCGCAATCAGGTTGGCCATGGCGGCGGCTTCCTCCTGCGCGGGGGCGAGGTCTTCCAGCCAAAGTTCCGGGTCAGACGGAAATCCCACCCACATAACCTTATGCGCCGCCCATTCGGGAGGGGTGGTGATGGATGTTTGTGGTTTTGTTTTTAATGCTGTCATCTTGTGACCCCCTCAAAACGTCACCCCCGCGAAGGCGGGGGTCTGGCAAAAGCCGGATGCCCGCCTTCGCGGGCATGACGAATGTGTATTAACTCTCAAAAACCTTCGCCAGTTCCCATTTTTTGCGTTTTTTCCATGCGCCCTTGTGATAGGCGGAGGACGCGATGAGGGGCAGAACGCTGCCCGCCTCGGCGAACACCATTTGTTCATAGGTGACATCAACCTTGCCCCACGAGCACGCCTCTTTCAGCGTGGATGACGAGCAAGCCCCATCGCGCACATCGGCGACGGTAATCTGTACGGCGTATTTGTGCATGGCGACATCTTCATGTCCCAAAATTTCAGCGCAAACAACCGTGTCCTGCGTGAAGTTCTTCGGCACGCCGCCGCCGATCATCATCAGGCCAGTGGTCCCCGCATGGATCTTAAGATCCGTCAGTTCGCGGAAATCGGCAATGGAATCGATGGTCATGTGTTTCTTCGGATTATCGACCTGATGCTTCACAAGGCCAAAGCCCGCCGACGAATCCGTAAAAGCTGGGCAGAAGATCGGCACGTTTTTCTCATAGGCCAGCTTCACCAGCGAGTTGTTTTTCTTGCCGTGTTTTACAAGATATTTCCCCATCTCCTTGATGAACTCGCGGCTGGAATAGGCGCGGGGTTCAAGGGAGTTGGCAATCTCAAGAATCGTGTGGTCGCAGTTCTGGAGGTCTTCCTCGTCGATATAGGTGTCGTAAATCCGGTCGATGTAGAGGTCGCGCAATTCGCGGTCATCCACCGTGTCAGAGGCTTGATAATGTTTAAAGCCAAGACCTTCAAAGAAATCCATATCAACGATCGTCGCGCCTGTGGCGACGATGCAGTCGATCATGTTGTTCTCCAGCAGGTCGGCGTACAAATTCATGCAGCCGCCCGCAGACGTGGAACCCGCCACGGTCAGGATGATGGAGCAGTCTTTGTCCTCCAGCATCATGTTGTAAATGTCGGTCGCACGCGCAAGATCCCGGGACGTAAAGGACATCTTGCCCATGGATTCAACAATCGGGCGCGCATCGAACGATTTGATGTCGATGTGTTCAACCGTTTTGGATAGCAGTTCCGCCTTCCGGTTGCTGGTAACTTTTTTAGTGGCTTTGGTCATGGTCTTTTTCTCCAATTCACACCCTTCCCGCCTGTGCGGGAGAGACGGATCAATCACATACAAGGTAATTATGCGCTTTTTACAATTCTTCTTTTCGAGGGCACTTTGCCTTCGCTGTAAAGACATAGCAAGTCCGAGCCGCCGAATCCATTAAAATTCGTACGGAGTGAACGGCTGTAAGCTCCAAGATTAGAAATCTCGATCCAGTCACCCATCTCGGTATCAAGGGGCAGCATAAATGGCCCCTCCATCACATCGAGGGAGTCGCAGGTTGGGCCTGCGAAGCGGAACGGAGCCAATTCGGGCTGTTCGAATGCCCCGCCTACGCGCAAGGCGCGCACCGGGAAACGGGTTTTGAGCAGGGGCCCAGCATCGAACAGGCCGCCATACGTGCCATCGTTCAGGTATAACGTATTGCCCTTGCGGAGTTCCACGCGGGCAATCAGAGAGCCGCTTTCAGCCACAAGAACGCGCCCAGGTTCGGCAATTAGGGGCATGGATTCAAGGCGGTTTTTCGCCAGCGCACCTTTAAGGGCAGTAACGCAAGACGCTACCGAGGGCACGCTGTCGTCATAACGGACGGGGAAACCGCCGCCAACGTCCAGAACATCGACCGTGACGCCGCTTCTGCGGATCACGGCGGCAGCTTTGTCTACGGCGCGGGCATAGGCAGCCGGGTCTATGGTTTGCGTTCCAACATGGAAGGACAAACCGAGACGCTGGGCTACAGGCCGCGAGGATTTCAGCAGTTTCATGGCCTCGTCCGGGCTGGCACCGAATTTCGAGGAAAAGTCGATGGCCGACTTGCCGTTGCGGGGCAGGGCAAGGCGCACATAAAGATTGAGGTCGGAGGCCAACTCTGTTTCGCGGACGATTTTGAACAACTCGTCCTCGGAATCGAGAACGAAGTCGCGCACGCCGTATTGGGTGTAGGCCTCTCGGATGGCCTCGGGCGATTTGACCGGGTGCATGAAGTAAATGCGCGCCTTGCGGGAGATTTTGCGAACAAGACGAACCTCCTCGATCGAGGCAGCATCAAAGCTTTTGATCCCGTTCTGGTATAGGGCGCGAAGAACCGCCTCTTCCGGGTTGGTTTTAACGGCAAACATGGCCTCGCCGGGGAAGTTATCAAGAAAATCCTTGGCTGCGTCGGCAATTCTTTCCGGCCACAGGACATAGAGAGGGCGGCTTGGGCGCACAGCCGCGACAAGCTCATCAACCGAGTTATAACCCTCGGTAACGTCTGAGCGGGACAGCGCCGCATTGTTCAATGAATAAATCTTGGTCATCTCTTAAAAATCCTTCAAAATCTTAAAACCGGAAAAAATAGTCTGTACCGGGCTGTCGCTAGCCCAATAAGAGGTCACCCGCTCCTTTGCGAAAGGGAGCAGGGAACAGCGGTTACCGGATGGTTTCCAGTACGGTTGAAGGAGAATAGACAGATAGAATGGAGGACATTAAGCGGCCCCGCTTCGCTGCAACAACTTTCTTCATCACGTAAACCCTTTCAAAGCCTCGGGGATCCATTCGCCCCAGTTCAAAAATGTCTACGCCGTTGCATAACCATGCCTGGTAAAAACCAGAGGGGGCCCTCGGCACGTGCGTCTGCTGTTAATATAACATTTTTTCAGGAAAGCAATAAGAAATTTTACAATTATCCGAGAAAATTTTCAAAGGAGCTTAAGGCCTTGTTAAGAAGCGGAGAGGCGCAAAAACTCTCGCAGTTGAAAATAACCGATTTCACGCCTATAAAAGACCCATGATCCAGCACCTTGAACTCCCAAAATGGTATGATCTCCACGCCCATTTCCGGCAGGCGGAGCTTATAAAGCCCTTGATTGCCGATCATCTGGCCATGGGCTGCGCGGGGATCCTTGCTATGCCCAATACAAAGCCCCCTGTCGCCAAGGTCTTTAAAAAAGACCCCGCCGAGTGCTGGAGCATCGAGGAATACGCGGAAATGCTGAAAAACGCCGGAGGGGACAGGTTTGGGAGCGTAATCGTGCCGCTCTACCTGACCGCCGCCACCACGCCTGCCATGATCGAGGAGGGGGCAAGGATCGGGGTTTTAAAGGCCTGCAAATACTATCCCCCACACGGCACAACCGGAGCCGAGTTCGGCGCACCCTTCCAGACCTTCATCGATAACGGGGTTTTCTCGGCGATGGAGCGGGCAGGGGTTATCATGAATATCCACGGCGAGGAACACGGGCTGGACGCGGTGAAATATTTCGGGCGTGGCATGAACGCCGAGGAAATATTTTACCGTGAACGTCTGCCCCGCGCCGTCGAGAAATTCCCCAACCTGAAAATCGTCGGCGAGCATGTGACGACCAAGGTTGCGGCGGAATTCATCGAAAGCGCGCCGGGTACGGTCGCGGCCACCGTCACGCCGCAACATTTGATTTATACGGTCGGGCATTTGCTGCGAGGGCTAAAATACCATCTCTATTGCTTGCCCTTGCTCAAATTTGAGGAAGACAGGCTGGCCTTGTGGGCGGCGGTTACTGCGCCAGACAATAAAAAATTCTTCGCCGGAACCGACAGCGCCCCGCACACGAAAAAAGCCACCGATTGCGGTTGCGCCGCCGGATGCTACACGGGCGGCATCGCCCCGCAATTATATGCGATTGCTTTTGAGAAAGCCGGAATCAATCTGGGTAGCGAGGCGGGGCTTGCGATGTTCAAAAAATTCCTTTGCACCAACGGCCCTGAATTTTACGGCCTGCCCGTTGCAAAAGAAACATTCGTCCTCCAGAAAATCGAAACGGAAGTAAAATCCTTACAGGTAGGCGACGAGCGCATTGTCCCCCTTCCCGTCGGCATGGCCGACGAAGGAAAAGCGGCGATGGTGCCGTGGCGGGTGATTGTCTAGCCTCGCCCCCGGTATGGCGGCACACCTTGATCCGGAACCCAGACATCTTCTGGAATCGGTCCAGTCTGGAAAAAGACATCAATAGGAATGCCTCCTCTAGGATACCAGTATCCGCCGATTCTGAGCCACACCGGCTCGGTGCACTCGACCAGCCGCTTGGCGATGGACACGGTGCAATCTTCATGGAATGCCCCGTGATTGCGGAACGATCCCAAAAACAGCTTCAGCGATTTGCTTTCGATCAGGAAATGACGCGGCACATAATCAATCATCAAATGCGCGAAATCCGGTGCTCCCGTGATGGGGCAGAGCGACGTAAACTCCGGCGCTGTAAACCGCACGAGATAATTCGTGCCCTTCTGCGGGTTGGGCACACGCTCTAATGTCGCATCTTCTGGCGATTGCGGCAGATCTATTTTTGCGCCCAATTGCGTCAGGCCATCGTAAATTGTCTTGTCGGTCATCTAAACACCTCTTTTGTTGCCCCATAGCATCACGTGAAGCTGCGGGAGAATGGTTGCATGAAATAAACCAGCGTTCAAAGTTTTATCCGTCAGCCAGCGCATCCGTCCCGCCAGTGTTTCATTGTTGATTTGAGCAGGCGGCAGGGCGGAGTTGCCGGGTTGTAAGTATAAGGGCAAGTGCTGATACCGCGCCGACGCCTCTTTCGCATAGTCGAAATCAGCATCGTCAAACACGACAATTTTAAGGGCGGCTTTAGGTTTTTCCCTTGCCGCCTTCAGGCAATCCTCAAACTTTTTCCAATCGGTTGTCATCCCGCTTGAAGGTGGCTTGGGGCTTAAGGTTAGGACATCGAGATCGGAAAACCAGTCCTGCGCGATAGAGCCTTGTGTTTCCAGCGCGAAGGAATAGCCATGTGCATGACCGAGATCCAAGAGGGGTTTCAAAGGCTGGATAGCCGGGTTTCCGCCCGACAGGGAAACCATGATTGGCTGGCCGCCGGAGAGTTTTTCAACCTGCGCAAAAATTCCCTCCGCGTTCATCGGCTTCCAACCATGGCGGTATTCAGAATCAACCGCATGCAGCGTATCGCACCACGAGCAACGATAATCGCACCCGCCCGTCCGAACGAACACGGTTGGCTGGCCGATCAATGCGCCTTCGCCCTGGATGGTGGGGCCGAATATTTCGCTGATACGGATCATGGCCTGTATTCTGCCCAGCTACGCGGTGTTTCAGACACACGCACGGCGGACACCTCCGCCCAACGCGCCTTGCACCAGTCATAAAAAAACTTTGCCACGCATTCGGCAGTGGTGAAGTCGTCGCCCAGAACATCATTCAAATGGCGGTGATCCAGCGTTTCGTCGATATAATTTTTCAGTTCATCAAGTTCCCGATAATCGCGCACAAAGTTATTTTTATCGAGCGTTGGGGATTGCAATTCCACCTCGACGACATAGTTATGCCCATGCATCCGGGAGCAGGGATGGTCAGCAGGCAACCCTTTCAGGATATGCGACGCGGAAAAATGATAGCTCTTGGCAATGCGGTACATATTAAACTCCTGTGGTTGATTTTTTGATAGCCCCCGCCCAGAAATCGGGATCGGCATAGGTCGTGGGGTCATTGACTTTTGCAAGGTGAAAGGCTTCACGTCGTTCGACGCAAGTCCCGCATCGCCCACAGTGTTGTGTGCCGCCCTTATAACACGACCATGTTTTGCTAAAGGGAACGCCAAGAGCCGCGCCCTCGGCCACAATCTGCGCCTTCGTCACGGTCAAAAACGGCGTATAAAGGGAGATGTCCGATAATCCTTCGAGGGCATGACGCTGCATGGTCTCGAACGCGGCGACAAAGGGCGGGCGGCAATCGGGATAGATGAAATGATCCCCCCCGTGAAACGCCGCCGCCACCCTGTCCGCCTTCTGCGCCGAGGCGATACCATAGGCGATGGAGAGCATAATGGCGTTGCGGTTGGGAACGACGGTAACTTTCATAGACTCCTCGGCATAATGCCCGTCGGGGACCTCAACGGCATCCGTGAGGGCCGACCCCGAAAGCTGCGCCCCTATTGAGGCAATGTCTATAGTGCTGTGGGGGATGTTAAGCCTTTGAGCCGCCAGTGTTGCAAAATCAAGCTCTTTTTTATGGCGTTGGCCGTAATCAAAGGAGATAAGGCAGGATAGCCCACCCTCCCGCGCGCATTTATAGGCGAGGGTAACGGAATCAAGTCCGCCGGAACAAACGACGATAGTTTTCACTCTTGGTTTCCTTGTTTTTAACCGGGTAGGCTGCGACCGGGCTTGCGTTATTACAGGCGGGGTTTCTATAGCATAAACCCGGCAAAAAAGAGAAGATTTGTTTTTATGATCGGTGTGCGGTATAGAAAGATAGAAAAATAAGGTTTCAAAAACAATGACTTATGATTTTGTTGGGAAAGACCCCGTTCTCGTCACCGGTGCTGCCGGGTTTATTGGTTTTCATACGGCCACGCGCTTGCTCCGGCGCGGTGAAACGGTCGTTGGCATTGATAACTTGAATGACTATTACGATGTAACCCTGAAAGAGGCGCGGCTTAAGCAACTTGCCAATTTTAAACACTTCACTTTCGTTAAGCAGGACATCGCTGATAAGGAAGGCATGGAAAAATTATGGCAGGAGCGCGGATCCTTCCGCCGCGTTGTACATCTGGCGGCGCAAGCCGGCGTGCGTTACTCGCTGAAAAATCCCTACGCTTATATAACCAGCAATTGCATGGGACATTTAACGGTCATGGAGATGTGCCGCCATACAGAAAATTTTACGCATCTCGTTTATGCCAGTTCGTCATCGGTTTACGGGGGCAATAAAAAATTGCCTTTTTCGGTTAAGGATCCTGTAGATTTGCCAATTTCTCTCTATGCTGCCACAAAACGGGCTGATGAATTGATGAGCCAAGCTTACGCGCATCTCTATAATATTCCACAGACGGGTCTCAGGTTTTTCACCGTCTACGGCCCGTGGGGGCGTCCCGATATGGCACCATTCATTTTTACACGCTCAATTATCGAAGGAAAACCCATAGAAGTCTTCAATAAGGGTGATATGAAACGTGACTTCACCTACATAGACGACATCGTTGAGGGCGTTCTGGCAACACTGGATAAGCCGCCGATTGTTGAAGAAGGAAAGCCGCCGCACCGCGTGTTGAATATTGGTAATACGCGCAGCGAAAGTCTGATGGATTTTATAACTGTGATCGAAAACGAAGTAGGTCGGAAGGCACAGATAGAATTTAAAAATATGCAGGCAGGAGATGTAAAGGAAACCTATGCCGACGTATCGGAAACAACCGCTGTTAGCGGATTTAATCCTAAAACTACTATCAAAGAAGGCGTGCCCAAATTGGTTGAATGGTATCGGGATTATTATAAGGTTTAATTTTACCTGCCGCGCTCAAGCACAGACAGGAGATATAAGCCATATCCGCTCTTGCCTTGTTCTTTCGCCAAGACTTCAAGCTGAGATTCATTGATGAATCTTTTAAGGAAAGCAATTTCCTCAACGCATGCGATTTTCAAGCCTTGGCGTTTTTCAACAATCCGCACAAACTCTCCGGCCTCAAGCAATGAGTCGTGTGTTCCCGTATCTATCCATGCATAGCCACGCCCCAGTCTTTCAACATGAAGTTTTTTGGCTGTGAGATAGACTTTGTTTACGTCGGTGATTTCCAATTCACCCCGTGAAGAAGGTTTAATGCTCTTGGCAATTCTGACGACATCTTTATCGTAAAAATAGAGCCCCGTCACAGCCCAGTTTGATTGAGGTTTTTGTGGTTTTTCTTGAAGATCAATTGCGACATTGTTGTTGTCAAGGGTGACAACGCCAAAATGTTCCGGTTGCGAAACCTGACAGGCAAAAATGGTAGCCCCATCTTTTTTCTCTATGGCACGTTTCAGATAGTTTCCAAGATCGTTTCCATAGAAAATATTGTCGCCTAATATAAGTGCGCAGTTATCATTGCCAATAAATTTTTCACCGAGAATGAATGCTTGAGCCAAGCCATCGGGCGAAGGTTGTGCTACGTAAGATAGGGAAATCCCCCATTTCGATCCATCCCCAAGAAGGTTTTTAAATTGCGCCTGATCCTCTGGTGTCGTGATAATGAGGATGTCTCTTATCCCCGCAATCATCAGCGTGCTGAGCGGGTAATAGATCATCGGCTTGTCGTAGACGGGAAGAAGTTGTTTGCTGACAGCCTTCGTTGCTGGATAAAGGCGTGTACCCGAGCCGCCTGCCAGAATAATTCCTTTTGTTGTTGCCATTAGATTTTAACCTATGTTGTGTTGCCAAGCCGTTTGGTGTGGGCGTCAACTGAGATGGTATTACTCCAGTCTTTATTGTCGAGATACCATTGCACGGTTTTACGAAGCCCTGTCTCAAATGTTTCGGTAGGTTTCCAGCCCAGTTCGTGTTTTATTTTGCCGAAATCTATTGCGTAACGCAGGTCATGCCCAGGCCTGTCTGTTACAAACTTTATAAGGTTTTTGTATGGAACATGCGGAGAGGTAGGAAGAAGCTCGTCCAATATTTTGCACACAGTGTGTGCTAAATCTATATTTTTTCTCTCGGCATTGCCTCCAACGTTGTATTTCTCTCCAATTTTCCCCTTGGTCAGGATCAAGTAAAGAGCACGTGCATGATCCTCAACATAGAGCCAATCCCGGATATTCTCGCCTGTGCCATAGATAGGAAGTGCTCGTCCTTCCAGCGCATTCAAAATTAAAACCGGGATCATTTTTTCAGGAAACTGATGAGGTCCGTAATTATTTGAACAATTAGAAATCAGTATAGGAAGCCCAAAAGTTTCATGCCATGCACGCACAAGGTGGTCTGCCGAGGCCTTGCTAGCCGAGTAGGGAGAGTTTGGCGCGTAGGAAGTTTCTTCGGTAAAGGCCCCGTGTTCACCAAGGGAGCCGTATACTTCGTCGGTGGACACATGGTGAAAACGAAATTGTTTTTTCTTGTCACCGGACAGGTTCAGCCAGTATTTCCGTGCGGCTTGAAGCAGGTTATAGGTTCCAGTTATATTGGTTTCTATGAAGATGCCGGGGCCATCAATTGATCGGTCAACATGGGACTCCGCCGCAAGGTGCATGACGGCATCAGGTCGGTGGGCATTAAAGATGCGCTCAAGGGCATCGGGATTTCTGATGTCCGCATGTTCAAACGAATAACGCGAATTGTTTGAGATTTCTTTTAGCGAATCCAGATTGGCGGCATAGGTCAGGGAATCGAGATTGATAACCTCGTCATTAGTTTCCTGTATCAGGTAACGGCAGACGCATGAGCCAATAAACCCGGCGCCGCCTGTAACAAGTATTTTCATGTCGCGCTCCACATTTCATGGAGGATGTCCTGTAAATTCCTTTGGGCACTCCAACCAAGGGCACGGCGTATCTTTCCGCAATCAAGAACATTAAAGGGAACATCCAAGCCTGTCAGCGGGACATTCCGTCGCGGCAGAGGGATGCCATGAACATCTTCCAGAATTTTTATGACCTGATTTATTGTCGTTCCTTTTTCGCTGCCTACGTTGAATATTTCATTTTTTGCCGCCGGATTATCAGCAGCGAGGGTAATGGCACTGGCCAGTTCGGCGACATCAAAATAATCTCTCACGGCTTCACCATCGCCAAAAACCTCAAGTGGCATCCCCGTTTTTATGGCTTTAATGGCATAATCAAGCAAGGACTTTCTTTTATTCCAAATCCCGACCGGGTTTGCGGGTCGCAGGATTGTATAGGATGGGGAGGCTTGGCGGACGAGGGCTTCAATTTCAAGCTTGCCTCGACCATAGGGGCTGATCGGGTTTAAAGGGTGGCTTTCGGGAATGGAAATTTGTTCGGTCATGCCGTACACCCCCCCACCGGAAGAAATATAGATAATCCGGGAGGGGAGGGCATTTTTATTGCCAAGCCGATCAAAAAACTGTCTGTAAGGCTGCACATTCAAAAGGATTTCTTGTTCCGGATCACCGGAAAAAGTACGTGTCATGGACGAACTGACCAGCAAGGCAACGGTATGACATCTTTTTAGCTCTTCAACATAAGTATCTGGCCGAAGGAAATCGCAGGAATGGGTTTCCACTGAAGGGGGTAGGGGGAAGGGAAAGCCATCATAGTTACGGGAAAATAACGCCACGCGCTCCCCCGCTTGCACCAGATGGTGAGTAAGATGCCGTCCGATAAACCCATTCGCGCCCCAGATTGCAATCATGTTTACTTCTAAGAGCCTTTGTTGCAGTGTTGAACTATAAAAATGGAACCCCATCAAGCCAGATGTTTGTCACACAAATCATAAACAACTTCAAAGACCTTTGTTTGAATAATATGGGTGCGCTCAAGGGTTTTCTGCAACTAAGCGGCGTGCGGGGCACTCAAATTGTTCTTGGCTTGATTTCAACATACTTTCTTGCCCACAGCCTGTCGGTCGATCAATACGGGGAATATCAGTTTGCCCTTAATGTTTTGGGAATTTTATCACTTTTTAGTCTTACAGAATTCAGCAATACAGTGATGCAGTCTGTAGCGCGTGGCTATAGAGGAAGTTTTAGAAAAATACTGCCATACACTTTCTTTTCTAGCATTGGAGGCTCTTTAATCCTGACTCTATTTTCTCTGTGGTACGGGTTAAAAGAAGAAAATCTCCTTCTGATGGCAAGTTTTATAACGGCGGCACTGTTTTTCCCATTCATGTACGGCTTGACAATCTGGAGAGGGTTTAAGATAGGCGAAGAAAATTTTTTATCGTACACAAGGCTGGAGATCATCGGAATTGTCCTGACGAACGCGTTAACTCTTTTGTCTGTTTATTTTTTCAGAGGTAATTATTTCGCGCCTTTTGTTGGGTTTATTGCGATCCCCGCTTTGATGAATATTTTTATCATATTGAAAATTCTGAAAAGAGTTCCCGTGGGCAGCGCATTTGAAGAAGGTATAATTCCTCATGGCGTGCGATCTTCTCTATATGCCTCCTTTCCAACGGCCTCGACATATGCGGACAAGATTTTATTGTTCTTCTTTTTAAGTCCCTCAGCCGTTGCATTGTATGTAGCGGCAGACCGGATGGCCGAGCTTTTGCGTTCAGCAGTTCAGGATGCGGCAACGGCGTTGGCGCCACGTTTTGCAAAAACCACCCACTATTCAGATAGGCTGGATAAGATCTTTAAATTATCTTCTGTGGTCTTTGGACTGGCTTTGATGGTGTTTGCGTTCACTTTTCTACCGTTCCTGATTGAGGCAATATACGGAGAGGAGTACGGGAAGGCAGTTCCCTACGCACAGGCACTGGTATTCTCTGTGGCCATGGGCAATCTGGCAAGCCTTCAATTTCGTTACATACGATCCAAGTTGGACACAAATAATTTTCGTAATATTATGGTGGTGACCTCAATATTTCGAATTCTTCTATCAGTGATCCTAATTCCTGCAATGGGGATCAGTGGTGCAGTTCTCTCTTCTGTTCTCTATAGGGCAGTTTTAAGTTTCACAACAAATTTAGTAATCAGGAAAGACTACCGAAAAATCACGGTAGATGTTTCTGAATAACGATAAAGGCCACATAATCGACGTTTGCATTTTTCGTGGGTGCTTTCAGAATTTCGCGGACGCTGTACCGTCCTTTCCCCCATTTAGCAACGAGATAGGGCATCTGGATAATATGTGCTCCAAACGGGTCGAGTTCATTAGCACCTTTCTGGGAATGAGCATCTGTGTGTTCCAGAATACATAGTCCACCAGGTTTCAAACAGCTTATCCATGCGTTGAGGCATTTTTCAGGATCATAACTGTGATCGAAGGAATTGCTGTAAATGAAGTCAATTTGATTAATCCACTCAGGCTTTACCTCATGAAAATCCCATTGAATCGTGTCAGGAAATTGACTCGCCGTTTCGGAAATTTCAGTTCCAATAACGCGCACGTTGCCGCCAATATGTTTTTTAAACCATTCCTGTTCTTTGCCTCGACGCGTCCCATGGCAAAGACCAAAATGAGCTTGTCCAATTGTCTTGTGAAGATATTGTGAAAGGAACCCAATGTTGTCTTCCAATGCCCAGACATTATCGAGTTTTCTTTTATTACCTTCCTCCTGTATTGAGCGATACCGATCGTAATCAAAGCTACCGTCTGCCTTTGTATAGGAGAACAGAGCATAATTGCCGTCTATAACGGGGGATCCTTGGGCAAAAACACCAAAATCATTGTCCAGTACAATTTTATAGCCAATAGTTTTGAGTGCCTTATTAACGGCCTTGAAAAGCATGATTTTTCCTGTTCAATGCTAATGAGATAAAAACAGGAAGATTTTATATAGGGTCTTGCTCCAAAGGCAAGACCCATGCGGTTGCTTTCTTAGAGCGGCCATTATATTGATTTTGGGGGAAGTAAAGCGAAGGAATATATGGCAAAGACACATTATCTTGTACTGGATTCATTCCGGGGTATTTGCGCCTGCCTAGTAGCGTTATCGCATTTTAACGCTAATAGCGTTCTTTCCAATCTCCCTTTTTTTGATAGGGGAGAGATTTACGTTGATTTCTTTTTTGTATTGAGCGGGTTTGTAATATTTGCCAATTACGGGGAAAAGCTCCGCTCAGGGTACAGTATTGGAAAATTTACGCTTTTAAGGCTAGGCCGATTATATCCTTTGCATTTTTGTGTTCTGGCCGCATTTGTCGGGATTGATTTGCTTCAGATGCTGCTGCCGTTTGGAGGCATGGCAGTTTACAAGCCCTTTTCGGCACCAGGTGAAGGTATCTGGGATATTCTCGCCAACCTGTTCCTAGTTCATTCCTTGCATGTGTCCACATATCTTGCTTTTAACGGCCCAAGTTGGAGTATTAGCGTTGAATTTTATACATACATCCTGTTTGCATTGATCCTTGCCTATACAGGAAAATATTACAGGAAGGTTATCGTTGTTACGGCGGCAACCAGTGCAATTTTATTGTATAATTTAAGTGGCGAACTATATGCAAAACTCGATTACGGGGTGTTCAGGTGCATATTCGGCTTCGCTTGCGGCGCGTTAACGTATGAAGTATTTAGTGATGTAAGGGAAAAGATAGCCCCCCTTACCAAAATCCCTAGACTATTCGCAGCGGCAGAAGCAGCAGCATTTATATGCGCTTTGATTTATATTACATTTTTCTCATCAGGGGTGTTGTCCATGATGGCTCCCGTCGTCTTTGGTGCGGTTATTTTGGTGTTTGCGTTTGAGGCAGGTTTGATTTCAAATATCCTGAAATTAAAGCCGTTTATTCTTCTTGGAACTTTGTCATATTCTGTATATATGAACCACATGTTTATTTCAGGAAAGTTTTTCGCCCTTCCTGCAAGGATTCTAGAAAATAGTTTTGGCGTCCATATTGCGGATACTGTTAACAACGCGCCTGTTTTCGGTACAGATGTTGTAACGGGAACCTTCTGGGAGATTTTTTATCTTCTGGTAGTTATAGCTATTTCGTATCTATCCTACAGAGTAATTGAAGATCCTTGCCGCAATTGGACACGTAAATTTGTGCAAGGCGAGACATATTTTAACGGATTTGGTTTTTTAAAAATCAAAAATCAGGGGAACTGATATGCTGAATTTATATTCCAGAGCGCAAAGCTTTTCTTGTAACACGCGCACACTCTCGCCGTTATTGGGAGGAACTTTAAACGCTGCAAGTTATCTCGTTCGCTCAAAAGGAAAGGGAAACTTTCTGTATGAAGGGTGCTATAGGGGCATTCCTTTTAAATTCCGCCGTGATGATCTTTCGGCGATCAGGGAAATATTTTTTAAGCAAGAGTATAGAGAGCTTCAGAAGCATCTGGTTGGGGGAAGTGATCGTCCTTTCATTCTCGATGTAGGCGCACACATTGGCCTATTTGCAACGTGGGTTTATTCGCTAAAACCGGGCGCAGAAGTACTGTCTGTGGAGGCCAGCCCGTCCACCTATAAAATATTGGCAGCGAATGCGGCAAAAAAAAATCTATCGTGGACGGCAATTAACTGCGCCGCATGGGGATCGAACGGCTCTATAAAATTCGCCGATGAATCGAGCAGCACCATGAGCCATAGAGTAAGTGAAGACGGCAGTATAGAAATTCCGACCGTTACCTTGGCCGATCTGGCGCAGGGCAGGGAGGTGGATGTTTTAAAAATAGACATTGAGGGTGCGGAAGAATCGTTTTTAACCGCACCTGATGCTGATTTTGGCAATATAAAAAGCCTGCTAATGGAATTGCACCCTTCTTATTGCAATGCAGAGCGTGTAATGGATGTATTGCAGCGTAACTTTAAAAAAATAGAAAACATAAAATATGGGACGGATTCGAAGCCGGTTTTATTGTGCTGGAAGTAAACGCACATGCTTGAGAAATCACTTCCGTTAATCACGATTGGCATCGCCTGCTATAAGTCGGCAGATACCGTAGAGATAGCTATTAAAAGTGCGCTTGAGCAAGATTGGCCAAACATAGAAATTATTTTGATTGATGATGGTCCCTGCACGGAAACGGCAGATGTGATCCGAACTTCTATAAAGGGGCATGATAATGCCAAGTTAATCGTTCACGAAACGAATAAGGGGTTTGCCGGAGCATTGAATACGATTATCCATGAGGCAAGAGGTGAATTTATCGCAATCTTCGATGACGACGATAAAAGCCTGCCCGAACGGATTCGATGCCAATACAAACGAATAACAGAATACGAAAAAGAACATAAAGCTGGGCTTGTCATTTGTCATGCGGCGCGAATGCAAAAGTTTTTTAACGGCTATGAGCGTTACGAGCCGACAATGGGCACGGGCGATGGGGTGGTGCCTCATGGGACGGATGTCGCCGATCGCATACTGATTGGAAAATTAAGCAGAGGTGTTGTGGGGTCTTGTGCTAATTGTTCGCGTATGGCACGAACGGAATTATTCAAAAAAATGAGCGGATATGATATAAACCTACGTCGCGGCGAAGATACAGATTTCAATATCAGGCTGGCGCTAGCCGGAGGGCATTTCGTAGGAATCGCCGAGCCTTTAGTCATGCAGACCATGACGATGGGGCAAGAAAAAACCCTCGCAGTAGAGCGATCTGCGGAATTATTGCTTCTTGAAAAACATCAATCTTATCTTGAGAAAATAGGTTGGTATGAGTTTTGTAAGGAATGGCTGGAGATTCGTTACATGAATTTTGGCAATCAAAAATGGAAGATGGCAGTTGCATTGGCAGCATTGGCAGTTCGCCATCCTATGAAACTATCATTGAAAATATTTTGGGCTGTCCCCGCCAGTGCAACAAGGCGAGATTTTAAAAAATGGCACGCACAAAAACTGAATAGGAAATAAACTTTTGAATATTACATTAATTACGATTGGCATGTGTTGTTACAATTCCGAAGACACAGTCGGAAGGGCGATTGACAGTGCCTTGGCGCAGACATGGAGAAATTTTGAAATTGTCATTGTTGATGACGGGTCAAGTGATAATACAGTCACTATCATTAGAAGAAAAATCGAAGGCTACGCGAATGCTCGCCTGATTATTCATGAAAAAAACAAGAGATTTCCTGGAGCCTTAAATACGGTAATCAATCATGCGCGAGGGGAATTTATAGCTATTTTTGACGACGACGATGAAAGTCATCCCGATAGGTTAGACGTACAGTATAAGACAATAATGGCACAC
>JBASFN010000184.1:0-17629 GCA_049653045.1 Alphaproteobacteria bacterium | reverse complement strand
ATGCTGGTGCGTGGCGCATCAGAGGCCGTTCAGAAAGTCGGGGCGACTTATGACCATGTCACGGTTCCCGGCGCACTTGAAATTCCGGCGGTTGTAGCGATGGCGGCGGGGACGGGAAAATATGACGCCTTTGTCGCGCTCGGCTGTGTGATCCGGAGTAATAATTACCATTTCGAGGTCGTGTGCAATGAAAGCGCGCGCGGGCTGGGCGAGTTGGCCATTAAAAATAATCTGGCCATCGGCAACGGGATTTTGACGGTTGAGAACAAGGAGCAGGCGATCGATCGCGCCGATCCAAATAAAAAGAATCGAGGCGCGGATGCGGTCAACGCGGCGTTGGCGGTTTTGGAACTTAAACGCAAGTGGGGCGCATAGACGATGTCGACAGACGCAAAAATCAGGAAACCATCGGCGAAGGCAAAGACCCTCTCGGCACGTTTGATGGCGGTGCAGGCACTTTACCAGTCCGTGCATAACAAGCAGGGCTTGAAAAGCGTAACAGATGAATTTCTTTCGACGCGGGTTGAGATGGAAATCGACGGCGAGACCATCGTAAAGCCCGATGGCGTGCTATTCAAAAAGATACTGGAATCGGTTCAGGAGCGCGGCGATGACCTCGCAGTATTGATCGACTCCAACATCAAGAGAGAGAACAAGGATTTAGGAATTTTGCTTCGCTCTTTGCTGACATGCGCCGCAGCTGAACTCCTGGCGAACCCTGAAAGTGACCCGCCCGTTATCATCAATGATTACCTCAATGTCGCCGAAAGTTTCTTTGATTCCGGCGAAAAAGGGTTGATTAACGGCATTCTCGATGCCATTGCCAAGGCTGTCAGGCCGTAAAGCACAATAATATCAAACAGATAATATTTTGACTGCCCTTGTATGCCCTTTGTGGTTGTAAGGGGACGTTAACTATTGGTGCGGTACAATATTAGAGAATTAGGGTTGTTCCGGGTTTGACCCGTAGGGTTCACGGTTAGGATTTTTTGATGCGTATGCTTATGATGGCAGCGGTTGCTCTTTTGGTTCTCGGCGGTGGCGGGGCGGGAGCCTATTTCTATTTTTCAAAGCCTGCGGAGGCATCCGCTGGCTCAGAAGTGGCCGATGCCCACGAAAAGAACAAGGAAGAAAAGAAAAAGGGCGGGCATGGCGCAGCCGGCGCGGTCTTTGTTGAACTTGACCCGTTAATTTTACCGATCATTGATAATACGGGAGTGACGCAGACGGTGAGCCTCGTGATAGCCCTTGAGGTTGAAAGCGAGGATCGCGCAAAAGAGGTCAAGGATCTGACGCCAAGGCTGAAAGACGCCTATATTCAGGACATGTATGGAATTTTGAACAAACATGCGGCCATGAAGGGCGGCGTGCTTCAGGTCTCTACGATCAAAACCCGTCTGAACAAGGTGACCACCGAAGTCTTGGGCGAAGACATGGTGCATGATGTGCTGTTACAGGTCGTTTCCCAGCGTCCTATATAGGTTTTACCGTAAAATTTCCCGTTCTTTCTATTCGGCCCGGTCTTTCAAGTCCGGGCTTTTCGTTGTAACCCTAAGAAAAAATTGCTTATAGCCTCAAAAAGGGGCTTTTCCTCCAGAGAAATAATGGATAGTCTCCCTCAGTTTTGAATATTACCAACCGAGGAATTCGACTATGACCGACCTATACCTGATTATTACCTGCTGCGGGATGCTGGCTTTGATTTATGCCGCCGCCGCCGCACGGCAGATTATGAACAAGAGCGCGGGCAATCCGCGTATGCAGGAAATTGCCGCCGCCATTCAGGAGGGTGCTTCCGCTTACTTGAACCGCCAGTACCGGACAATCGGAATTGTGGGTGCGCTGGTGGCGGTGCTGCTCGGTATGACGCTGGGCAATCACGTCGCGGTTGGTTTCGTTGTCGGTGCGGTTTTGTCGGGCGTCGCCGGATATGCCGGGATGCTGGTGTCCGTGCGCGCTAACGTGCGGACGACGCAGGCCGCAACCGAAGGCTTGAAGCAGGCCTTGGGTGTTGCCTTCAAGGCGGGCGCAATTACCGGAATGCTGGTGGTTGGTCTGGGTCTTCTTGGTGTGACACTTTATTACGTAGCACTTCAACATCACTTCCATCTTGATACGATGGTCGGCGATGAGCGCACGCATGTACTGCGCCTGATTATCGAAGGTCTTGTCGGCCTTGGTTTCGGCGCATCGCTCATTTCGATCTTTGCACGTCTGGGCGGCGGTATCTTTACCAAGGGCGCAGACGTGGGTGCGGACCTTGTTGGTAAGGTTGAAGCGAACATTCCGGAAGATGACCCCCGTAACGCGGCTGTTATCGCCGATAACGTCGGTGATAACGTGGGCGACTGTGCCGGTATGGCCGCCGACCTGTTCGAGACTTACGCCGTAACAATCGTTGCGACGATGTTGATCGCGTTCAGTTCGTTCGGCCCCGAAGTGGTTGAGAAAATGATGGTTCTGCCGCTCTTTATCGGCGGGCTTTCGATTTTGGCCTCGGTTGCGGGTACGTTCTTTGTGCGTCTTGGCAAAACCCAGAACATTATGAATGCTCTGTATAAGGGCTTTCTGGCCAGTGCCATTTTTGCCGCTATCCTGATTGCCGTTGTATTTTCAAACATCGGCTTCGATCAGCAAATCCAGATGGTCGGCGGGCGTATCATTACCCTGATGGACTTGTTCTATTGCGTTCTGACGGGTCTTGGCGTGACGGGTCTTTTGATCTGGATCACCGAGTACTATACCTCGACGAAGTTCCGCCCTGTGCATATGGTGGCGAAGGCTTCGGAAACGGGTCATGGTACGAACGTCATTCAGGGTCTTGCGATTTCCATGGAATCGACGGCCTTGCCGGTTCTTGTGATCTGCGGCGGTATTTATGTCGCCGTGACGATCGCGGGTCTCTACGGGATTGCCATCGCCGCGACGGCGATGTTGTCTCTGGCCGGAATGGTTGTAGCACTCGATGCGTATGGCCCGGTAACGGACAATGCCGGCGGTATCGCCGAGATGTCCGACCTGCCGAAGGAAGTCCGTGTGACGACTGATGCGCTTGATGCCGTTGGCAACACGACGAAGGCCGTGACGAAAGGCTACGCGATTGGTTCCGCCGGTCTTGCCGCGCTCGTTCTGTTCGCCAGTTACACCGAGGAGATCAAGCACTACTTCCCGCAATACGCGGACATTACCTTCCCGCTACAGGAGCCGTTCGTAATCATCGGCCTCTTTATCGGTGGTATGTTGCCGTACCTGTTCGGTGCGATGTCGATGACGGCTGTTGGCCGCGCCGCATCCAGCGTCGTAATCGAGGTGCGTCGCCAGTTCCGCGAGATCAAGGGCATCATGGATGGAACGGCAAAGCCCGAATATGGCCGTGCCGTTGACATCCTGACTCAAGCCGCGATCAAGGAAATGGTTGTTCCCTCGCTTCTGCCGGTTGTGGCTCCTGTGGCCTTGTTCATTGCCGTTTACAAGCTGACGGGCGATCTTCTGCCCGCGTTCCAGGCTGTCGGCGCGATGCTGGTGGGAACAATTGTGACCGGCCTGTTTGTCGCTATCTCGATGACCTCGGGCGGCGGCTGCTGGGACAACGCCAAAAAATACATCGAGGAAGGCCATCATGGTGGCAAGGGATCTGATGCCCACAAGGCCGCCGTCACGGGCGACACTGTCGGCGACCCCTACAAGGACACCGCCGGCCCTGCCGTCAACCCGCTCATCAAGATTGCCAATATCGTGGCAATTCTTCTGGTGGCACTGGCCGCGAAGGTATTCCCGGCAGCAGTTGTGGCCGTAGGCGGTTAATTCCAGCCCTCTAAACTCGAATTAAAAAACCCCGCTTTGGCGGGGTTTTTTGTCTTTTGAGAAGGGAAGATTTTTTTACCGCCCCTTCGGCTCCGATGCCGTGTTAAAGCGGCCAAGATTGCCAAGGAATTGTTGCATGATGGTGACATCATTGCCGTGGGTGGGGGTTTTCCCGCGCTCAATCGGCACGTCAAGGCGCGATCCCTTGGGCATTTCCCTGACCTGTTCCACGGTTCCGGCCTCGTTAAAGAGAACAAGGACGATACGTTCCTTGGTGACCTCGGGGTCAAGGATGCCGCTTTTCTCGGTTTCCTGACCGATATAATACCAGAGATTTTCATTAAACGGCGCCTGCGTCGTGGGCGACCCCAAAATCCGGAGAACGTCCGACCGGGTATGAATTCCAGGAATAACCGTTTTAATTTGGTGATCCTCCAGCATATTACCGTGCTGGGATACCGTCGGGGTGCAGGCGGGCAGGACAAGCCCAAGAAAACCCGCAGAAGCCAGAAGAAGTGTTGTTTTTTTCAAATTCATATGTCCGCTCAAACGCTTAGGTTCATGGATAATTTACAGGTCATTCCGGATGGAGTCGAGTGATCTTAAAACGATTATAAGGCAAGAACCCTTTGGCCTTGGATAGATTTTTTAAACTTGTCCTCCGCTCAGGATGACAGTAAACAAAAGCATGCTAGCATTTTTGAAAAAGAAAAACCCATACGAACAGGCGGCGCGGGACGTTTACGCGGGGCTTTTAGCGGCCTCGCGCCGGAAGGAATTTTTCAGCAATTATGGCGTGCCGGATAATTTTGACGGACGGTTTGATTTGCTCCTCCTCCATATCTTTATTGTCGTCACCCGCATGACAGGCGAGGGAAAAGCCGGACAGGATTTTAATCAAGCCCTGTTCGATGCCACCTTTGCCGATATGGATCAGACTTTGCGCGAGATGGGAATTGGCGACATGGGCATTCCAAAACATATGCGCCGGATGATGAAGGCCTTTAATGGCCGGATCCACGCTTATACTGAGGCGGCGGAGCAGGGCGAGGGGGCATTGGCCGTGGCGGTGCGGCGTAATCTGTACGGAACGCTGGAGGACAGTGAAATCCCCGATGTTAAAATTATGGTGCGTTATATGACGCAGAGCATGGATAAAATCGCCAGATTTTCATTCGCCGATATTGCGGGCGGATCTGTTTCCTTTGATTTGCCGGAGTAATAAATGACAAAAAAGAAAAAAGAGAGCGCGGTTCCCGAGTGGTCGCATTTTGTGGTGGCGGATAAAATCGGCGGCATCCCGACAAAGCTGGCGCTTGCGCCGGGGGTGGAGGAGCGCAAGCGTCTTGCCCGCCGCGCCGGGGTTTCTGACCTGAAAAGTCTTGAGGCCGACCTGACCATGAGCCGCGATACCGGGAGCAATGTAATTTTTATTTCCGGCACGCTGACCGCCGATGTGGTGCAGCATAGCGTCATCAGCAATAAGCCCGTAAAATCGACCGTAACCGACAGTTTCGAGGCATGGTACGCCGATCCGAACCAGGCGGTGTCTTTTGTCCGAGCCAAGCAAGAAAGGCTGGCACGAGAAGGGCAGGCGGGTGAAACGCCGATCCTCGACGAAAACGAAGATCCTGAGCCGATTCTGGATGGAAAAATCGACGTGGGCGAGCTGGTGGCTCAATATTTATGCCTTGCCATTGATCCGTATCCGCAACTGGAGGGGGAAAATTTTGCGTCCGGGGACGAGAAAGTCACAGGGAAAGACGGTTCTCATGTTTATGAAAACCCATTCGCCGCCCTGAAAAACTGGAAGCGGAAGCAGGAAAAAGAGGAATTTTAAGGTATTTACGAGGTTTTTCTTGCAAGGCGAAGCGGTTTTCGCTATCAAGTGCCCCTGAACCACGAACAAGGATTAAGTGCTATGGCCGTTCCAAAGCGAAAAACATCGAAGTCCAGACGCAATATGCGCCGCTCCCACGACGGCCTTACGGCAGAAAACTGGGTTGAAGATTCCCACACAGGCGAACCCGTGCGCCGCCACCATGTCGATCTGAAAACCGGCATGTATAAAGGCAAACAGGTTATCAAGTCTCGGGACTAATTCTTTTCTCTCGCATAGAGGGGCTTGGGTACGGGCGCGGGATGTTCTATATTCCTAGGTCTTAACCCCACGCGGAGTTTCTTTTTGCAGACTTTCACAAGCGATACTGATGCACAGCCGCAAGCTGTTACCGTTGCCATCGACGCCATGGGCGGCGATTTCGGGCCGGAGATCACCGTGCCCGGTGCGAATATCATCCATGAGGAAAATCGGGATATTCGCTTCATCTTTTTCGGCGATGAAAGCCGGATCAACCCATACCTGAATAAATATGAGTCCCTGAGAAATTCATCCCGCGTCGTGCATACCGATAAAAAGGTCAGCGGGGATGATAAACCCTCCGCCGCGTTGCGGGCGAGCAAGGGAACCAGTATGCGGATGGCGATCGAGGCCGTGGCCGATGGCCGGGCGCAGGCGGTTGTTTCCGCGGGAAACACGGGCGCATTGATGGCAATGGCCAAGGTTGTATTGCGGATGCTGCCAGGTATTCACCGCCCCGCGCTGGCTAGTATTTTTCCTGGCCTTAAGGGCAGCACGATTATGCTCGATCTTGGCGCGAATGTTTTGGTTGATGCGGAAACGCTGGTACAGTTTGCCGTGCTGGGATCTGTGTTTGCCAAGGCGCACAAGAATATCCCTGCGCCTACGGTGGGTTTGCTGAATATCGGCTCCGAGGAAATGAAAGGGCCGGATCATGTCCGCAGCGCATCGGAAATTTTGTCCAAGGTTGAATTCTCCGGCGTTTATAAGGGGTTTGTTGAGGGCGACGATATTACCAAGGGCACGGTGGATGTCATTGTCTGCGACGGCTATGCTGGGAATATCGCGCTCAAGACGGGCGAGGGCGTTGGCAAATTGACCGGGCATTATTTCAAGGAGGCGATTACCTCCGACCCGCTTGCGATTCTTGGCGGGGCATTAGCCTTTTTTGCCATGCGCCGCTTTAAGCGCAAGGTTGACCCGCGTATTTATAACGGCGCGGTTTTTGTCGGGCTAAACGGGCTTTGTATCAAAAGCCATGGCGGCACGGATGCACTCGGCTTTTCCAGCGCGATTCGCTTGTCGTCGCAACTAGCGCGGCAGGGCTACGTGAAAAAAGTCGCGGATGAAATCAACCGCCTGATGAGTCAGGATTCTTTCCTGGCGCAGGGCGCATACGAGGTATAGGGCTTTGAGTATTAAAACCATCATTCGCGCCACGGGCGCGTATCTTCCCGAAACAATCGTCACGAACGCCGATCTTGAAAAAAGGGTCGATACGAACGATGAATGGATCGTTCAGCGCACCGGAATCCGTGAGCGGCGGATTGCCAAGGCGGACGAGACAACAGGATCAATGGCCATTCGCGCCGGACAGCAGGCGTTGGAGCGCGCGGGTCTGCAAGGCGCGGATATTGATACGGTCATTGTGGCGACCACCACCCCGGATAAAAAATTTCCAGCCGTGGCCGTGAATGTCCAGCAGGCTCTTGGCATTCCGCCCGGCCCGGCCTTCGATGTTCAGGCCGTCTGCACCGGGTTTATTTACGCGCTCACCGTGGCCGATAGTTTTATCAAAACGGGAACATCAAAACGCGTGCTTGTGATCGGCGCGGAAAAAATGTCGTCGATTGTCGATTGGAGCGACCGGACAACATGCGTTTTATTTGCCGACGGCGCGGGCGCCGTCATCGTCGAGGCAAGCGAAGAAAAAGACGGGCGCGGTATTATTTCCACGCATCTTTATGCGGACGGGCGGCAGCAGGACATGCTCTATGCCGATCCAAATATCATCATGCAGGGGCGCGATGTTTTCAAATACGCCGTTCAGTACATGGCCAATGTGGTGGAGGAAGTGCTGGAGGAGAATAACCTGAAGCCGGAGGATATTGATCTGCTGATCCCGCATCAGGCCAATATCCGCATTATTGAGGCGACCGCCAAGAAACTTGATATGCCGATGGACAAGGTGGTGACGACGGTGGATCGTCACGGGAATACCTCCGCCGCATCGATCCCTCTGGCTCTGCACGAGGCCTATATCGGAGGGCGCGTTAAAAAAGGCGATCTCCTGTTGCTGGAAGGCATGGGCGGCGGCTTTACATGGGGCGCGGTGTTGGTACGCGCCTAAAAAATATTGACATAACTTTAATTGCCTTGCTATATTTCCGGCCTTAACGGAGAGTTTCTGGTGCAATCGTCAATTCTCGATAAAGAAAAACTACCTAATATTTTTGCCCTGAAGGCGGGCATGGCACTGCGTTGCTTGGGCGCGGCGCGGGGAAGAAGTACGGATTATGTTCCCCATCCGAACGACAGCACGATCCTTCTGACCAAAAACATTCTTGATCTTTCTCTCATTCACACGCCCGGAGTGAAGGGCGTTCACTACAAAGGAAAGATAAGCCCGGTTTTTGCGGCAGTATCGCCTGCAACCGAGGGGGATGCCTTTGATAAGATAAACGAAGATGTTCTGGAATTATCCGCCCCTCAGTTTTACCGTCGCTTGTTTCAGGAAAAATCCGATGTCCGCGATGCTCTTATTGGGGCGCGTCAATATCATCATGCGCTGAAAGGGGTGTGGAATGACTTGCTGAAAAGCAAGATACACACGCAAACGCCGGATTTTTCGGTTCATTCCCGTTTCGGCTCTGAGGCATCTTATGAATATCGGTTGATAGACAGGCTGCATACGGACAATAGAGAAGTGGTGCTACTTGCGCCTATTATCAATAAAGGGGCGCGGTATATTACCGGGGTGGCATCGGCAGACGAGGCACGGGAGATTATCAGGCATCAGCGCCTTCCGGATCATTGTTCGTGGGAGCAGCTTGAGCCGGGGGATATTCTGGTGATGAAGGAGGATCGTTATCCCGGCAATATGGGCGGCGACAGTCTTGTGCATCAGGCTTCTGCATTGAAAGAGGGCGAATACCGGATATCCTTCCTTTATGAGTGATACGGGATCATATCAGTTAAAAAATCACGCATAATCGATATAAAATAACTTCGATACCGCCTCTGAACCATTTGATTTGACGGGGTGATCTTAAATCGCTAACCTGATTCCCATATACAAAATGGGAGCAGTCATGGAAAGCAAAACCATCACCAGGGCAGACTTGGCCGAGGCCGTCTATGAACAGGTTGGCCTGTCGCGCAACGAGTCGTCCGATCTCGTCGAAACATTGCTGGAGGAGGTGTCAAATGCCCTCGTCGGCGGCGACAGTGTCAAGATTTCCTCGTTCGGCAGTTTTTCCGTTCGTAAAAAGGGTGAGCGCATTGGCCGCAACCCGAAGACTGGTGTCGAGGTTCCCATTATGCCGCGCAAGGTTTTGGTGTTCCGTGCATCGCATGTTTTGAAAGATCGAATCAATAAAGGTCGCTGAGTTGTCTGTTTTAAAATTCCGGAATTAGGGAGAAGAAAAAATGAATTCACAACCAGCCCCTGTGCCAAAGGAAGAGTTTGCCGCGCTGCCTGATGCGGAGGTTTCTGTAGCGGCGGCGGAACCGTCAGAAAAAACGCGTAAATCAGCCTCGGCGTTTCGCACCATCAGCGAAGTGGCCGATGATTTGAACGTCCAGCAGCATGTCCTGCGGTTTTGGGAAACCAAATTTTCACAGATCAGACCACTCAAGCGCGGCGGTGGGCGTCGGTATTACCGCCCGGAAGATGTCGAGGTTCTGCGGACGATTTATAACCTGCTCTATACCCAAGGTTATACGATTAAGGGTGTCCAGAAATTATTCCGCGAACAGGGCAAAAAAGGTCTTGTTGAAAAAACGCCGCTTGAGCCGCGCAATAACAACGCGCCGCCCGCGCAGAAGGTAGTGGCCGGGTTGTCGGACAGACACCGTGCCGAATTACAGTCGCTTGCGGCGGAATTGCGCGAACTCAGGGCGATGGTTTCTGAAGGGAAATAGGCTCTGTCCGGGTTTTAAACCTTGACACTTGTCCCGGTTCCTAATACCTAACTGCCTAGTCTGAAAGACTTGAAAATCGGAACGTGGCGCAGCCTGGTAGCGCACTTGCATGGGGTGCAAGGGGTCGGAGGTTCAAATCCTCTCGTTCCGACCACCCTTCGCCTTCGGCTTCGGGTGGCTTACGCCAGTAAGCTGCACGAAGGCGATCTTAGGCGGAGGAGTGCCCTTCGTAGCTTGCGTAGCAAGCGTAGGAGGGCTAGAACATAACCTATGTACTATGTCTATCTGCTCAGAAGCATTAATTTTCCCGATCAGCGTTACATCGGCTTTACCGAAGATCTGAAAGCCCGTATGGGAGCGCATAATGCAGGTGAATCGAAGCACACCGCCAAATTTATGCCATGGGAACTCATTTCCTACCATGGTTTTGCAGACAAGAGAAAAGCTCAGGAATTTGAGTGTTACCTGAAAACAGGATCAGGAAAGGCGTTTGCAAGCAAACGGTTTTGGTAAGTCGATGAAACCGCTTTTTCTCTACATCACCTGTCCCTCCCGCGACGAAGCCCGTAAAATTGCGGAGGCACTCGTAGAACAGCGTCTTGTGGCCTGCGCCAATATCATGGCGGCGCATGAATCCATCTATCAATGGCAGGGAAAAATCGAACGGGCGGACGAGGTGGCGGTGATTTTTAAAACCCGCGCCGATCTGTTCGATCATATCAAATCGGCCATCTTGAAGCTCCATAGTTATGAAACACCCTGCATTGTTGCCCTGCCGATCGAAAAGGGGCATGAGCCGTTTTTGCAGTGGATTCAGGCGGAAACACAAAAGTAAGGTATTATAATACCGCGTTCCTAACCCCTTAAAATAAATGCTTTTTTGTTGACACAGAGGTAGCGGATGGGGCATAACACCCGCATTCTTGAAAACAGGAAAGTACAAACAATGACAACCCCGATGACAAAATCGCAGAAACCTGCGGAAGTTGTAAAGAAATGGATACTGATCGATGCCGAGGACGTGGTTCTTGGTCGTCTGGCCAGCATCATTGCCATGCGTTTGCGCGGCAAGCACAAGCCCACATTTACGCCCCATGTCGATGGTGGCGATAACGTGATCGTGATTAACGCCGACAAGGTAAAAATCACCGGCAAAAAAGCCGACGATGAAATTTTCTACTGGCACACCGGACATCCCGGCGGGATCAAGGGTCGCAGCCGCAATCAGTTGCTGGCCGGAAAACGCCCCGAGATGGTGGTCGAGAAGGCCGTGCAGCGCATGTTGCCGCACCCCGGCCCCTTGTCGCGCAAGGTGTTTGGTAACCTGCATGTTTATGTCGGCCCGAACCACCCGCACGAGGCGCAACAGCCCGAGATACTCGACGTTGCATCCATGAACCCCAAGAATAAGAGAGTCTAATCGCCATGGCAAAGAGAGACGACAAAAACAAGCAGGCCGAAGCCCCCAAGGTCGAGGTTAAGAAATCCCGCAAGAAGGTCGAAACGGCTTCTGATATGGCGGCGCTTGGCGCGGCAACCGGAATGACCGAAACCACGCAAGCGGCCAGAATGGATCTTTTCTCGAAAAAGGTCGAGGAGCCGAAGGTACGTGTGTCAAAAATCGACGAAAAAGGTCGTTCGGTTGGTACAGGTCGCCGTAAGGATGCGGTTGCTCGTGTCTGGCTGAAGCGCGGTTCAGGCCGCGTAACGGTGAATGGCCGTGATCAGGCGGTTTACTTCGCCCGTCAGACCCAGCGTTTGATTTTGAACCAGCCGTTCCTGATTGTGAACAGCGTTGGCCATTTCGATGTTGTCTGCACGGTGAAGGGCGGCGGATTGTCCGGTCAGGCTGGCGCGGTTCGTCACGGCATTTCCCGCGCATTGGAAAACTTCGACCCGAACTACCGCCCCGCGCTGAAAAAAGCCGGGATGCTCACCCGCGACTCCCGTATCGTCGAGCGGAAAAAAGTCGGCAAACACGGCGCCCGCCGCACGAAACAGTGGGCGAAGCGTTAATTATTACCGCTTCATACAGAATACAAATCGCCCCGGAGACGGGGCGTTTTTTTGTTCCTTGTCATCCTGAGCGTCAGCGAAGGATCCCGACGGGATGTTTCGCTGCGCTCAATAGGACACTGAATGGAATTTTTATCGGGTTATCGGGTTTACGAACTCTTCTTCTTCACGTAACTCCCCGGCGCGGGTTCGAGGCTTTTGCCGATAGGGCGGGGATCGATTTTTCCGTTGCTGAATTTTTCGATCCATTTTTGCCAGCTTGGCCACCATGAGCCATCCTGTTGCTCGGCGGCGTTCATCCAGTCGTCGGGGGCTTGCCCTGGGGAGGTCGCGCCTGTCCAGTGGCAGTATTTCTTTTTCTCCGGAGCATTAACCACGCCCGCGATATGACCCGAAGCCGCCAGCGTAAATGTAATATCGGTGCTGCCCAGCAGTTTCATGCCGTCATAGGTCGCCTTCCACGGCGCGATGTGATCTTCGCGGGTGGAGAGGAAATAAACAGGTGTTTTTATTTTTTTCAGGTCAATCGGCGTGTCTTCCATCTCGATACCGCCGACGCGTGTCAGTTCATTGTCGCGGTACATCTTGCGGAGGTAAAAACTGTGCATCGCGGCAGGCATGTTGGTGGAATCGTCGTTCCAGTATAGTAAATCGAAGGGAAACGGTTCCTTTCCCATCAGGTAATTATTGACGACGAATGACCAGATTAAATCATTGGCACGAAGGAGGCTAAAGGTGCGCTGGAGTTGTTTGGCTTCCAACACGCCTTTTTCGGCCATGTCCCGATCCATCATCTCGAGTTGTTCATCATCCATGAATAATTTCAAATCCCCGGCATGCTCAAAATCGAGCAGGGTTGTCAGGAAGGTAAGCGAGGCGACTTTTTTATCCTGTTTTTTCACAGCGAGATACGCCAGTGTCACCGCCAGCAATGTTCCGCCGAGGCAATAGCCGATGACGTTGCAATCCGGCTCGCCGGTTATTTTTTCGATCTGGTTCAGCGAGTCGAGGATGCCCTCGTGCATATAATCCTCGAACCGTTTTTGCGCCAGTTTTGCACCGGGGTTGACCCATGAAATGACAAAGACGGTGTGTCCCTGTTGGGCAGCCCAGCGAACGAAGGAGTTATCCTCGCGCAGGTCAAGGATGTAATATTTATTGATCCATGGTGGAATAATCAGAAGCGGGCGTTTGAAAACCTGCTCCGTTTGCGGTTCATACTGGATCAACTGGAGCAGGTCATTTTGATAGACGACTTTCCCCGGTGTGGTGGCGATGTTTTTGCCGAGTTCAAAGGCTTTGTAATCCGTGGTGCTGATTTTGAGTTCGCCGCCGCCGCGCTCCAGATCTTCGACAAGATTTTCAAGACCCTTCACGAGATTTTCCCCACCGGTTTTAAGGGTTTCCTTCAGCACCTCAGGATTAGTCATCATAAAATTCGTCGGCGAGAGAGCCTCAGCAAATAATTTAGTCGCAAAGATCAGTTTGTCTTTTTTGTCCTTTTCCAGCCCTTGTGCCTCTCGGACGGATTTATCCATCCAGTGACAGGTGAGGAGATAGGATTGCTTGATGAAATCGAATAACGCGCTTTCCTGCCATTCGGCGGCCTTGAAGCGGCGGTCGCCTTTGTCGGGTTCGATCACCGGGGCGTAACCCGTCTCGCCCATAAATTTCAGGGTGCTTCCCTGCCAGATTTTCAGCCACTCGCTCCAGAATCCCCGCTGCATTTCCCAGAATTTTTCCGGGTCGGCCAGCATTTGTTCCATGTATTTGACATAGGTTTCCTTGATCTGGAATGGGTCGTAATTCTGGCGGGCGAGGTCACCACCCATCCGCTCCAGCGATTTTTCAAAAATCGGTGCGGCGCGTTCGTAAACCTTGTAAAGGGCTTGCCCCAATGCCACCGGATCGGGCAGGGCAGAGGCTTCCTGATTTTTATCTGTGTTTTCTTTCTTGGAGGCCATCGACATGACTTAAACGTATTTCTTCTGTTTTTAGAATAAACGCAGGAAAGAGAAAGGAATCTGGCTGATGTCGGTGAAAAAGGCAAGGCTTATTGAGCCGGGAATGCCCGATTGGGGGTAAATCGGCCTTTGGCCTTGTAAGGGCTTTGGTTTGTCGCCTATCATTTGCGGGCGTATCTTTTTGAGTCTTTTTTGAAGAGTAAACCCCATGAACAAAATAGCAAGCCTGACCTGTATCCTCTTGAGCGCCGCTTTGCTTTCGGCCTGTTCTTATTTTGATACGGGAGAGGATGTTGATTTGTCCACAGCGCAAGGACCGCAGGTGGTTGATCTGGCAACGGGGGAGGAGATGACCGCCCAGCCCTTGGCTCCGATTGAGTACAAAGACGTCGCGGATGCAATTCACAGTTCAACAGAAGGCAGCGTTCAGATTTTCCCGTTTGAAGATGAAATGCCGATTGCCACCACGTCCCCAGGGGATATTGTCGTTGAACCTGTTCAGGCCGTGCCGTTATCAGGCCCTTTGTCTCTTGGCGCGCCGACCTATGCACCGCCGTTGAATGCCTATCCGGGGGTGGAGGTATTTCCCCTTGATGGCGATATGGCAAGCCTTGTGAATCCCCGGCTTGTGCCATCTACCTTGACGCCGCTTCCGACCCCGGAGAGAAAACCAGATTTTGTGGCGATCAGCAGGCCGGATGGCTCTCCCGCCATGATTTTTTTCGAGCACGACGCCGTTGCGATCCGCCCGGAAGACAGGATTGTTTTGAAAAATATGGCTGGTTCTTATAATGCCAGCATGGGGCAGGGCGATATATCGGTTGTCGGCCATGCCAGCGTTCAGTCGTCTGTTGCCGATCCTGTCCAGAGTAAAATCATCAATCTCAAGATTTCGATGGATCGGGCTTTTTCCGTGGCGCGGGCGTTGATAGAGAGCGGCGTTCCGCCCGAGCGTGTTGAAACCAGAGCCTATGGCGAAACCCGCCCACCGGTGGCCTCGGATCAGCCTCTTGAGGTTGCCAGCCGCCGGGTTGAGGTCTACGGCGTTTCTGTTCAGTAATTTATTTTTACGGAATCCCCCTTTATCTCAACGACATAATCCGCTATTTTCATGGAAATTTTGAGCATGGGTCAGTGTCATGGGTAGAGCCTTTCGTATTGGTATAGCGGGTCTGGGGACGGTCGGATCGGGCGTTATAGAGGTTATCCAGAAAAACGGCGATCTTTTGACCGCCCGCGCCGGACGGCGGATCGAGATCGTCAAGGTGTCCGCCCAGAGCAAGAAAAAACGTCCCGTTGATATATCGGCCTATGAATGGACGGATATGCCGGAGGTTATAGCCGACGATAAATCTCTGGATGCCGTGGTTGAATTGATGGGGGGATCTGAAGGAGCGGCGCGGTCTTTGGTAACCCGCGCGCTGAAAAACGGGCGGCATGTCGTTACGGCAAACAAGGCCTTGCTCGCGCATCACGGGCATGAGTTGGCCATGTTGGCGGAAAAAAACAACGCCAGCCTGATGTTTGAGGCGGCCGTGGCGGGGGGAATTCCTATTATCAAGGCGTTGCGCGAGGGATATGCGGCCAACCGGATTGAGGCTGTTTACGGAATTCTGAATGGCACATGCAATTATATCCTGACCCAGATGCGGGAAACGGGGCGGAGCTTTGGCGATGTCTTGACGGAGGCGCAAGACAAGGGTTATGCCGAGGCCGACCCGACATTCGATGTCGATGGTATCGATGCCGGGCATAAACTCAGCATATTGAGTGCGGTGGCCTATGGCGTGAAGCCGGAATTTAAATCGATGCCCTTAACCGGGATACGGCATTTAACCGCAACGGATATAAAGTTTGCGAGCGAACTCGGGTATAAAATTAAGTTACTCGGCATTGCACGGAATTATGACGGCAGAATTATGCAGAGCGTGGAGCCGTGCCTTGTTCCTGCATCCAGCCAGATTGGCGCGGTTGAAAATGCCTTTAATGCCGTTTATGTCGTCGGCGATTTTTCCGACAAGCAGCTTTTGACCGGGCGCGGCGCGGGCGCGGGGCCGACGGCCTCGGCAGTGGTGGCCGATATTGTCGATCTGGCGCGCGGCGTAAAGGTTCCGACGTTCGGCGTTCCGGCTCCCAATCTTTATACGATGAAGGTGATGGACAGAGGCGCAACGAAAAGCCGGTTTTATCTACGGATGACGGTTTTGGATCGCCCTGGCGTGATCGCCGACATTGCGGCCATCCTGCGGGATCAGAAAATCTCGATGGAAAGTGTTCTCCAACATGGGCGCGCCCCTGACCTTCCGGTCGATCTCGTGATGACCACGCATGAGGCCATTTACGAGGACATGAAAGAATCGTGCCGCCGGATTACCGCTCTGGATTGTACTGTCTCTGCGCCGTGCCTGATGCCGGTGGTTGAATTATAGACTATGAAAGCCTAGGATTACTCCATGACCCCCGAACCAAAGAAAAACCCGATGCAAGACAAGCAAAGCCTGATGGATCGTAATTTTGCGCTGGAGGCTATCCGCGTGACCGAAGCCGCCGCGCTTGCCGCCTCCCGCCTGATCGGGCGCGGCGATAAGGACGGCGCGGATCAGGCGGCGGTTGATGCGATGCGCGATGCGTTGAATACGCTCCAGATTTCAGGCCGGGTTGTGATCGGCGAGGGCGAGCGCGACGAAGCACCGATGCTCTATATCGGCGAAGAAGTCGGACGCGGCGGCCCGCGCATTGATATTGCGCTTGACCCGTTAGAGGGAACCGATATTACGGCTCATGGTGGGCCGAACGCGCTGGCCGTTTTGGCGATGACGGACGAGGGCGGATTTTTGAATGCGCCGGATGTCTATATGGATAAAATGGCGGTGGGGCCGATGGTTGATCCGTCCGTTTTGGATTTGGACGCACCGAAGGCTGAACTCCTGAAAAAGATAGCCAAGGCAAAGGGCGCAAGCGTTGAAGATTTGATGGTGTGCATTCTCGATCGGCCGCGTCACGAAGGCTTGATCCGCGATGTGCGCGAGGCCGGTGCGCGGATTACACTCATTCAGGATGGTGACGTTTCCGCCGTGATTGCGACAACCGATCCCGAAACAGGAATTGATGTTTATATGGGATCGGGCGGCGCACCGGAGGGCGTTCTGGCAGCGGCGGCACTTCAATGCATCGGCGGGTCAATGTTGGGTCGTTTGATCTTCCGCAACAACGATGAAATTGCACGCGCCGAGCGTTGGGGGATCAAGGATTTAAATAAGGTCTATAAAACAGATGATCTTGCCAAGCCCGGCAATGTCATGTTCGCCGCAACGGGCGTCACCGACGGCGCAATGCTTCGCGGGGTGCGCCGTTTTCCCGGTGGAGCAAAAACATCGTCGATCATCATGCGCTCACGCTCTGGAACCGTGCGCCGGGTCGAGGCCACGCATAATTTCACCCGTAAAAACTGGCTGAAGTCAGTGTGAACTTATAAGTGATAATTGGCTGAAAACCTAACACTTACCACTTATCACTTGCCACTTACCGCTATAAACTTCCCCTATGCCTGATTCACTTTTTAATGTAGAGCAATCGTTTTTGAAATCGCGCTGGGTGATGCCGGATGTGGCGATGGACGTTATTGAGCGCGTGGCACGGCGATTTGATCTGCCGGAAAGTGTGGCGCGCTTGCTTTGTGCACGGCAAGTTCCGGAGGATCGTATCGAGTCCTTCTTGAAACCGACGTTAAAAAATGACTTTCCTGACCCCTTGTCGATGATGGGGATGGCGGCGATGGCGGACGCAGTAGCTGATGCGATCATCGAAAAGAAAAACATCAGTATTTTCGGCGATTTTGACG
>JBASFN010000183.1:0-1778 GCA_049653045.1 Alphaproteobacteria bacterium | reverse complement strand
TCGGCGGCGTACAAATTTTAAAATATCTTGAGAATGCCTGCCTGCATTCTGGGGTTTACGGTTTTTGATTTTATAAACTGCAATAAAATATATTGCAGGTATTTAGAAAAAATAAAGCGGCTGGATTGCGGCAATATATTGTATTGCAGTTTATAAAATCAAAAACCGTAAACCCCAGAATGCAGGCAGGCATTCTCAAGAGATTTTAAAATTTGTCCGCCGCCGATCTTCTGCACGACAAGCCCGTACCGTGTAAAACTCGCCGGTCGGGGCGTCATGGTGGGATAGGGTATAGGTCAGGATGCGGCGCTTGCGGTCAAACTGCCCGCGCAATGTCCAGTCTGACGTTTTCGGGAAGGCTCTGGCCATGAAGCTGCGGGCGTTCTCGGCTTCAACAATCGCCCAGCCAGACAAATGCCTCCAGCCCATATTTTTGCCCTCGACAAAATATTGCCCTTTGGAAGAAATCCGGCACAAGATGCGCCCGAATTCTTCCAGAAAATCATCGAATTCCCATTCGATAAAATCATAGTCAAGCGAAGCCATTTCAAAGGCTTCGCTTTCCGTTTCCGCGATGCCGGATTCCAGCAAGTCTTGGGCCTTGTCGTCAATGATGGCAAACTCATCCCAAAGCAGGCTGTAAGTGGTTTTTGGGGCAGAGGCGGCGGCTGTTGTGTTTTGCATGATATAATCTCCTTGCTATTGTGATGGGCTAGGCAGCGAGTGCTGCCGCCTGTTGTTGGGAAAAAAGGAAATCAACGGCCTTTTGCGCCTGTGAGGCAGCGGCAAAAATAAACCGCTTGTCACTTTTCAGCGCGGCCAGCCAGTTTTGGATGTACCGCGCATGATCTTCGCGGGGCGAAGATGTAACCCCTGTTGACGCGCAGCACATGGCCGCGCCCAGTTCTGCGATCAATTCCTCGAAGGCGTAATCCTTGCCGCCGAATTTATCGCTGTTCAGGCGGTCAAGGCGATGCTTCGCGCCCGTCCAGTGAGTAAGCTCATGGAATAGGGTGCTGTAATAGTTTTCCGTGGCGGTGCTGGTCGAAGTGTCCTTGAACATTTCGCGCACGGGCATGGCAATATAATCCATGGACGGGATATAAAAGGCTTGGCTGCCGCCATGCCGAATGTCTGCGCGTGTTTGACTGACCAACATATCAGCCGCGCCAATATTCTCGATCAAGGCAGGGCAGGGGGCTTCAAGCGCGGCGGGAGCGTCATACCCTTCCACCTGCTCGGCATTGAAAACAGTGGAATGACGGGCAAAACGGCGTGTTTGCGGATCGTCGCCTTCGCTTTCGGCTTCAACTTCAAACGTCTTGTAAAAAACGATCGGTGCGCCTTTCTCGCCCTTCTTGACTTGTGCGCCAAGTTCCGTCCATTGCTTGTATGTCGCCCATACAGGCAGGGCATAATTTTTCTTGATTTGATAAACCCAAAGCAGGGGGACATTGATGCCCTGATAGCTATTTCCTGTTTTGGCATTTTCAGGGATGCGGTTGATTTGATGCCAAGGCATTTCAACCTTGCCGGAAATACCGTTTTCAATGGCCTCGATGATGGTGTCAGTGACGATTTTATAAATATCTGCGCGGTCTTTCATGGTCTTTGCTCCTTTAAAAATGGGGTTGCGCTTCTTTTCCTAAAGAGCGCCGCAAAGCGGCCTATAAAGCGGGGGGAGGGGGTCAAGGCCGGAACCCTTCGCAGAAGGGCGTGTCTGAAAAATCGGCGAAAGATTCTTGTCTTTCCTAGCGCAGCGACGGAAAGCGGGAATC
>JBASFN010000182.1:0-1709 GCA_049653045.1 Alphaproteobacteria bacterium | reverse complement strand
ACCCGCATTGAAATCGAAACCGCGCTTGACCTCTCTGCAATGCCGCTTGGGTGCTCGATTTGCTGCTCGGGTGCGTGTCTCACCGTGGTTCAAAAGGGCGCAAACTGGTTTGCTGTGGATGTTTCATCAGAAACCCTGAGTAAGACAGGGATTGGCCTGTGGACAATAGGAGCGCGGATCAATCTTGAACCATCCTTGCGTCTTGGTGATGAACTCGGCGGTCATTTTGTTTTCGGGCATGTGGATGGGCAGGCTCAAATACTGGAGGTCAAGGAAGAGGGCGCATCCCGCATTTTCAGGATAAAGGCGGAGGCAAATGGTTTGATCGCGGCAAAGGGGTCGATTGCGCTCGACGGGGTGTCTTTGACAGTAAACGAGGTTCAGGGCGATGTGTTTACAGTAAATATCATTCCGCACACATGGGAAAAAACAACGATGCAGTTTTTAAAGCCCGGTGACCGGGTCAATCTGGAATTCGATATGCTGGCGCGTTATGTGGCGCAGGCCTTGCGCCGGGAGGCCGCATGAGTACGGTTTTAAAGATGTCCGGAATGTCCATGCCGTTTGCGTCTGTCGAAGACATCATCGCTGATATTCGCAAAGGGAAGATGGTGGTCATCGTCGATGATGAAAACCGCGAAAATGAAGGGGACATTGTTCTCGCCGCCGAGTTTGCGACGCCAGCAGCCATCAATTTTATGATCCAGGAATGTGGCGGTTTCGTGTGTTTGCCGATGGATGGCGCTATGGTGGATCAAATTGGCCTTCCTCTGCAACCCCGTCAGAACGTCACAGACAATCAGGCGCGGTTCACGGTGTCGATTGAAGCGAGCGAAGGGGTCAGCACCGGGGTTTCCGCCGAAGACCGCGCAACGACGATCCGCGCTGCGACAATGGCGAACGCAAAACCCGCCGATATTTCAACGCCGGGGCATGTTTTTCCGCTCCGGGCGCGGGATGGCGGCGTGCTGGTGCGGGCGGGTCATACGGAGGCCGCGGTTGATCTTGCCAGGCTTGCGGGACTTCGTCCGGCGGGTGTGATCTGCGAGATTATGAACAAGAACGGTTCGATGGCACGGCTACCCGATCTTGTTCCCTTTGCCGAAAAACATAAACTCAAAATTGGGACGATTGCCGATTTGATCGCCTATCGTCGCCGCACCGAGAGTCTGGTTCACAAAATTTTCGAGAAAGATATTACAAGCACTTACGGCGGAACTTTTAAATTCATGCTCTATGCAACCACGGTGCAATATGCGGAGCATGTCGTGCTGGTGAAAGGAAATCCGCGAGAGTCCGATGATCCGGTGTTGGTGCGGATGCATACTGTGGACTTCTTTGGGGATATTCTTGGGGGTAATAAAAATCCTGTCCTGAAACGGTCGATGGAAATCATCGGTGAAGAGGGGCAGGGCATTGTCGTTATTTTGCGCGATCCCAATCCGGACGGTTTGTCGCATCGCTTGAAACTTCATGGCGAAGGCAGGCAGGGATCCCTCAAGGATTACGGCATCGGCGCACAGATTTTACTGGATCAAGGCGTGAAGAATATGATCCTTCTGACCGATAACCCAAAGAATGTTGTTGGCCTTGAGGGGTATGGGTTGTATATATCCGGCCACAAACCGCTGACCGTTGATTAAGGGCTATTCATGTCGTCCCCCGTTCATATCCTGATTGTCGAGGCTCGTTTCCACAAGGATATTGGC
>JBASFN010000181.1:0-6901 GCA_049653045.1 Alphaproteobacteria bacterium | reverse complement strand
AGGGAATCGCTTTGGCCAAAGGAGGATTGGTAAAAAGTGTAGCCCTTGTAACGTAAGGGGGCGTTCATCTCTATGCGCGCCGGCCATTCAACGCCGCCATCCAGAATGACGATGTCGGAGCTGTAGGCACGGGCTTTGTCCGTGCCGGGGTAGGATTCTTTTTTGAAATCGTCGAGACGGATGGAGAAAGGCAGTTGATCCTGTTGCTTGCCGAAGATGATTTTATATTCGCGTTTTCCCGCCTGCAGGATAACGGGTTTTGGCATGCCCTCGAACGCAATGTAGGTTCCGTTTTCTTCCGGGGTTAGGCCGTTGATGGTGAAGGTGAGGCCGGGGATGTCGGCTTCGGGTTCCTTGTCCGGGGTTTTGGTTTCGAGTGCCATGAATTGTGCCATGCCGCGCCATTCGCCGTCGGCGGTGCGTTTGGTGATATTGCAATTTTTGCATGTGTTTAGGATTTCTATCTCGAAAGGAAGCCCCGATATTTTGCCGTGCAGTTTTTTAAAGGGGATTGATTGTTTGAGGGTGTCATTCTCGAAAATATACAGTATGCGCTGGTGGTAATCGTAGGTATAGGCCGTTTCTACCCCTTCCGGGATAATCATAAAGCTTTCACGGGATTGAAGGGCGGCGGACAGGCCGCCGAACAGGAGGATCAATATTCCCAGATGTGTCAGGTTTACCCCGGCGCGCCGCCATGACCAGTCGCTGCGGAGGAGGAATTTGGCAAGGAGGCTTAACGATAGCAGGCCGATCAGGGTATAGCCGCCGGGTAAGGGAAGCGGCCCTGCCCAAACTATGAAGGAGGCGAAAAACATTTTTTGCGCCGCGTAGAGGCCCATCGGTTTTTGCGCGATGGTTCCAATCGTAAGCAGCAGCATGAGGGGCGGCAGGAGGTAAAACGCCATATCCGCCCGCGTCATCCAGTTCAGCAGTTTTCCAGCCTGTTTAAACATGGGGGGACTATAATGCGGGCGGGGGTGACGGTGAAGGGTGAATCTGGTAGAAAAAACCAAGAAAGATATTGGGAGATTTCAGATGCTTAAAGGCAAGACAGCGTTGATTACAGGTTCCACGAGCGGAATCGGGTTCGGTATGGCACAGGCGATGGCCGCGCAGGGGGTTCATGTCGTTATGAACGGGCTTGGCGATGCCGGGGAGATTGAGAAGGCGCGTCACAGCATTGAGGCGATGGGGGTACGGTGCGTCTATGACGAGGCGGATATGACGAAGCCCCTGCAGATCGTGGCGATGGTGGAAAGGGTTGCGCGGGATTTTGGTGGTGTGGATATTCTGGTTAATAACGCCGGATTTCAGCATGTGGCGCCGATTGAGGAATTTCCGCCCGAGAAATGGGATGCGATGATTGCCGTTATTCTTTCTTCTTCTTTTCATACGACCCGCGCCGCCGTGCCGGGGATGAAGAAAAAAGGGTGGGGGCGGATTATCAATCTGGCGTCGGCGCATGCGCTGGTGGCGTCGCCGTATAAGTCGGCCTATGTCGCGGCCAAGCATGGCTTGCTTGGGTTTACCAAGGTGATGGGGGTTGAACTGGCGCAGAGCGGGATTACCTGTAATGCGATTTGCCCCGGTTATGTGCATACGAAGCTGGTCGAGGGACAGATCGCCGATACCGCGAAGGCACGGGGGATCAGCGAGGAGGAGGTCGTTAAGAATGTTTTGTTGGCCGCGCAGTGGACGAAAAAATTCGTGACGGTTGAGCAGATCGGGGCATTGGCGGTTTTCCTCTGTTCGGATGCGGCGCAGAATATTACGGGCGCGGCTCTTCCTATTGATGGCGGGTGGACGGCGGCTTAGAACGCGTTGGTACTATTTCGACAGGCTTGGGAAAGTGATTCCCAAGGAGTTATTGGTTGAGCCGTCAGTGAATTCCATGTATTTATCAGCGGCTTTTAGCAGGAGTTCGGCTTCTTGTTTCGCCGATGGATCATTATCAAACGCTCTCTCTTTTTGAAGTTGTCTGACGGTTTCAGCGTATAGGCGAGGGTTCTGTTGGACAATGTTGAGTGAGGATTGGTAAGATTGGCTTGTAAGTTTTTTTGCTATATCTGTTTCCAAATCAAGATTTTCTTTTATACGCGCAAAGACCTTTTGGTAGACGGCTTCTGTAGCTGCTTCTGGTTTATCCGTTATTGTTTTAGGTATTTCCATGCTGCGTCCGTCAAAGAGCCGGGCTGCTCTCTCCCAGGATCTTATGCTGCGCAGGGCTTCTGATACTTCTGGATTAAGGTCTTCAAAGGTTGTTGCCGCCTTGTTGAAACTAAGATTTATTGTCTCAGGGCGGTCTGTTTCTTGATGGTACGTGGGGAAGTTCTTCAGCCGGATATTGGGCAGTTCCCATATGGGGGATTTGTGGCTAATTGGAGCACCTGTCGGTGCAATGAGGATGCCTATACTCTTTGTATCAGAGGTATTCTTTTCGGTGGGAAGGGCAATTAGGCCGGACGAGTTGTCAACGATGGCTTCCAGAATATCTTCGGCATTTTTATTTATAAACTCTTCTTGTTGAGGGGTTAGTGATGGGTATGCCTTCTGGAAGGCGTTTAAGAGGTAATATTTGCCAAGAGTGAGACGTGATTCCACTTGCTGTATTGTTTGAAATTGTTCAAGGGAGGGAATATCTTTTTGGCCAATGACGATAATATCACCATTTGTAAGGTCATTTAACCCTTTGGTGATGCTGTTTATTGAATCAAGGGTTTGCGTTGAACCGTGAATTTTTGATTGTTCGGACATGGCACATCTTTCTTTTTTACAAAGCGTAATAAAAAAAGATTAATTTTTAATAAATGAAAAGGGTAAGAATTGAAGTTTTTTGCTACTTTAGCTGTTCGAATTTTTTGATGATGAAGATGCCGCCGTTTGCGGCTATCCGGGTTTCGTTGGTGTCGGTGGATAGTATGGTTCCCGGCGCGTGGCTGTGTTCGGTTTTTTTTATGTCGTGGGCGTAAACCGCCCAGATATGGCCGCCGAAATCGGCGAGGCTGCCGAAATGGCCGAAGGCTCTGGCGATTTTATCCAGTCTTTCCAGTGGTAATTTCCAATCCAGAAGGCGCATTTGATCGGTGGGCGGGGGGAAATATTGCGCCGTTGATTCATCTTGCGGCTTTGCGGTTCTCCAGTGGGCGGGGAGGTCTTTCATTGTCATGGACAGGGCTTTGGGCACTTGTTCCAGCATTCTGTCCGTTAGGGTTTCGACTGTTTCGGTGGCGGAGAGGGGGAGGGGTTCCTGATACAGAATATCCCCGGAATCAAATTGCGCTGCTAGCTTGTGGATTGTAAATCCGGCGGCGTTTTGATGATCGAGGAGGATATAGGGAAGCGGCATTATGCCGCGCCCCCTTGGCAGGAGGCTTGGGTGGATGTTGAGGCCATAAGGGATTTTGGAGGGCGGGATTTTATAGAGATAGCCCGCCGCGATTATAACATCGCATCCCTTGTTATAAAAAAAATCGAGGATTTCATGTTGCGGTTTTTCGATGTGGATCGGGAGGTCGTGCTCGTAGGCAAATTTTATTGTTTCCGTGTTGAAATTAAAAATATTGTCGCAGGGGAATGTCAGGATGCCGACGGGTTCGTGTCCGTCTTCCCTTAATCGGTGGACGAGGGGGAGCATGAAGTCGTAGCCGCAATAGATGAATTTCATGGTTTCATCATTGGGGAATTAGCGGGGGAGGGCAAGGATTATTGGCGGCGGGTTTTTTGTTCGTTTTGTAACGCTGGCATAAATTATTCCGTTCGGGTTATAATCAAAGAAATGACACGGAAATTGGCGGTTTTATTATGAAAAATATATTTGGCAGTGGTGCCAGTTTTTCAAGGAAATTCAATTTATTCCAGACGGATTATCAGGCTCTTCGGAATTCTGATGCCGGACGTCCGCGTCTTTTGCAACACCGTGAAAAAATTTATGATTTTCTGGAGCAATCGGTCAGGGGGAAAGCCGTGAAGGCGTTGAAGCCCGACGAGGTCGAGCGGGTTCTGGATTTTGTCTGTAACGATATGAAGACGGAGCAAGAGACTCTGTTTTCCCAAGGCGTGGGTATTCTTGAGATGTTGGCGGAGCAGGGTATTGAGCGCGCCTGTAATGATCTGGCCGATATTTATTCGGCGTATAGTATGGAGCCTTTGCCGATTTATCGCCGCCGGGCGCGGGCGATTATCTTGTATGAAAGAGCCGCGAAGTCGGATGATCTTGCCATTGCCGGGTATGCCCATGCGCGGCTGGCGCAGATGTATGCCGAGCATCAGATCAATACCGATGAGTTCGATGATCGCAGTAAGAAGCATCACGATATTGCATTGGGGCATGTGCAGGCGGGGGCTTTTGAATGTGCTTCGCCGTATGCACAGGTTGTTCTTGCGCTCTGGCATTATGATGGGACTATTGTGCCGAAAGACTGGCGGAAGAGTTTTGAATTGCTGGAGCTTGCCTATGGTCTTTTGCAGGGGGATGCGTGGTCGGGTAAGGCGATCCGGGCGAAGGCGTTATTTCATTACGGGGTTATGTTGTATTGGGGGCATGGCTGTACGCAGGATTTTGAAGGCGGGCTTGATTTAATCCGGCGAGCGATTGACGGGGGCAGCGCGGAGGCCGCCGCATGGATGAGGGAGCGCGATGGCGGCGATAAGGATGGTGGCGGAGATGCCTTGCCTGTTTCCGATGCCGATCAGGAGGTCGTTCATGTCAAGATTAACCCCATGCAGCCCTTTGCCGGACGCGCGAAGAAAAAGCGGCAAGAGAATGCCGGGCGCAAGGTCAGAAGTAAGAAGGAACTCGAAAAAATATTGAAGCCGCTCCATGATTTGATTGGCGTTGCGCCGGTCAAGCGGGAGATTGAGTCGTTGGTTTATCTTGCTCATGCGAATGCCATACGCGCCGGGAAGAATGTCGATGTTTCCGCGCCGGTGACTTTGCATGCCGCGTTTCTCGGTGCGCCGGGGACGGGGAAAACGACGGTGGCGCGTTTGTACGGGCGCATTCTTCATGAGTTGGGTTTTCTCGCCCAAGGGCATCTGGTCGAGGTGACCCGTATGGATATGATTGGCGAATATGTCGGGCATACCGCGCCCAAGGTGCGGATGCTGGTCGAGCAGGCCAAGGGCGGGGTTTTGTTTGTCGATGAGGCGCATAGTCTTGCCGACGGGTCGGAATGGGATTTTGGCGGCGAGGCGATTTCTGAATTACTGTATCAGATGGAAAATTGCCGGGAGAATTTTGTGGTGATTTTTGCCGGCTATACCGACGAGATGAAGTCGTTTCTACGGGTGAATCCGGGGCTTAAATCCCGCGTGGCCAATGTTGTTGAGTTTACCGATTACGGAGCCGAGGATATGGTGCGGATTTTTGAAAAACTTTGCCGGGATGCGAAGTTTACGGTGACGGCGGAGGCGCTGGAGCGTCTTGGCGAATATTTGAAGAAACAGGATAAGGAAAGAATTCGGCGTATCGGCAATGCCAGAGGTGTTCGTAATATTTTTGAACAATCCCTTGCCGCGCAGGCGCGGCGCGTTGTGACGGAGGCCGTGCGCGGGCGTAAGGCCTTAGTCACCATTGAGGCGCGTGATATTGCTCTGCCGGATGATCCCGGCAAAGGTGTTTTGCAGGTGGTGAAGTAGGGTGCGCCCAGATATCACCTGAATTTTTTATGCAAAATTATTGTTTGAAATAAGCAAGTGTGCGTGGTAGGTTTTGCACATTTAGTGAATTTTTAGTCGATGGAGTTAGTGAGATGGAACTTGGGAAAAAAGAGATTGTCTTGTTGTCGGCGTTTGGTTTGACGGCCTGTGTGCCGCCGGGTGGTTTTCAGACTGTTCAGGATCGTGTGACGAATTGCGGGCAGGATACGGACAATCTTGGTTGGGGCGCGGCTGCGGGTGCGGCCTTGGGGGGTCTTGCTGGACAGGATATCGGGTCGGCTCTTAAGGGCGGTGCTGGCGGTGCGGTTGTCGGGGGGGTTTACAATGCTTGGAAATCAAAAGATGGGTGCACGACGCCGCCGCAGCAGCAGCAGCAGAACAATCAGTATATCCACCCGGATCATCAGCAGCATAGAGTGCCTCCCAAGAATGTTCAGCATCCTGAACATTCCCGGTAAGGGAAAAAGATAGAGACCCTTGCGGGTCTCTTTTTTGTTTTGGTGGTTTCAGACTTTTTCGTCGAAAATATGAAGCAGTTCATCCGACATTTCGTCCGTCGTTCTCAAGGTTGCGAGATTGGCCTTGTAGGAGGTTTCCGCAATCTTCATTTTGACGAGTTCCGTTGCAAGATCGTCCGCTTGCCCAGGGTCGGCGATTTTATTCGCGCTTTCGACCACTTGCCTAGTGGCCGTCCCTAACCCCTGAAGTGCGCTGTTGATGGCGTTTACCATTCCTTTAGGTTATCATGGAATTATTAACAGGGCATTGAAAAATGTCTCTCGTTTCACCTCTTTAATCCAGCAAAAGGTACAGATCATGCGGTTTTTAAGGTTTTTTGTCCTGTTTTTAACGGTTTTAACGGTTTATGCGTCCCCGGTTCGGGCGGCGTGGTTTTCCGAGATTACGTGCGCTTTTTACCCATGCAGCGGGGGTGGCGATTTTGACCGTCCTTATCTCTATGACGGTAAAACGCCCCATAATAGCCAGTTCGATAATGATGCATGGGTTCCGCAGGACTGGATTGATGCCAAGGGCGGGAGTGCCCAAGAGGTTGTTAGTGGTTTTTACCGGGCGGGAATTGTGACCGATCAATATACGACCCTTTATTCCCTGTCGCCTGTGATTGAGGTTGGGCATGGGTTTATGCATCTGTCGGGGCAAGACAAACGCCGGGTGATCGAGATGGTGGATTATGTTGGTCAGTATACCGCCCAAAAGCCCGGCCAAACGGTCTTGATTT
>JBASFN010000180.1:0-26890 GCA_049653045.1 Alphaproteobacteria bacterium | reverse complement strand
AGAATTTCGGTTTCGTGTTTCAAAGGTTGCACCTGATCGGGCATCTGACAGCGGCGCAGAATATCGCTCTGGCTCAACTAAAAAAAGATTCCGGGCGTATTCAATCCCTTATCCGCGATTTAGGACTGGAAGGAAAGGAAAACCGCAATGCGCGGGATTTAAGCGTGGGCGAGGCACAGCGCGTGGCACTGGCGCGGGCTGTCGCCAATAACCCGTCCGTGATCTTCGCTGATGAGCCGACTTCGGCGCTGGACGATAAAAATGCGGATATCGCGATGGATATGCTGTTTTCACAGGCACAAAAGACCGGGGCTACGCTGATCGTCGCCACGCATGATGAGCGGATAAAACCGAGATTTTCAAACGTGATGGATATGCCGGCATGAGTGATTTCGTACTGATTTTATCATCTCTAAGGTCACGCTGGCTGAATAGTATTCTGTCTGTCTTTCTGACAGCATTCGGCGTCATGCTGGCGCTGCTGATTGTCGAGTTTGGCCATCATGTGCAAAACCGCCTGAACTCTGACGGTAAAGGCATTGATATTGTCGTGGGGGCAAAAGGAAGTCCGCTGCAACTTATCCTGTCTTCCGTCTATCACATCGACATTCCGACCGGAAATATCGAGTATGACGAAGCGCAAAAATGGATGAAACATCCGCAGGTTAAAACGGCTATTCCTCTTGCCCTCGGCGACAATTGGAAGGGCTTTCGGATCGTCGGAACGATGCCCGCTTACATGGATCACTACCATGCGGAACTGTCACAGGGGCGCGTCTGGCAAAAACCCTTTGAGGCGGTGGCTGGGTCGGCTGTGGTTCTGCCTGTCGGCGCAGAATTTAACGGTGCTCACGGACTGATGCAAAGCGGCCATGTGCATGAAGAAGAAAAATATAAAATTACCGGAGTGATGAAGCCGACCGGCACGGTTCTGGATCGCCTGATACTGACATCTCTGGATTCTGTTTTGGATATTCACGGACTGGAAAGTGTTGAGGAACACGAACATCACGAGCATGGTGAAGCGCATGAGGATGACCATGAAGAAGAACGTGAGCACCATCAAGATCATGAAGGTGAGCCTGAAATCACCGCGCTGCTTCTGACAACCAAATCCCCGATCGCTAATATCAACCTGCCGCGCAGCATCAACCGCGAGAGCATCTTGCAAGCGGCCAACCCGGCTCTGGAAATGGCGCGGCTGACCTCCATGCTTGGCCTGGGATCAAAGACTTTTGCGTTTCTTTCATCGGTTCTAGTGGTGATTGCCGCCTTGAGCGTTTTTGCAGGGCTGGCCGGGAGCCTTGAGAACCGGGCGGGCGATCTGGCGGTGCTGCGGGCCTTGGGCTATGCGAAGCTGCGCCTGTTCAAAATCATCATGGCTGAGGGGCTTGTGATCGTCGCGGCGGGAATTGCTCTGGGAATTGTTCTGGGCTTTGCCGGTTTTTCTGTCCTAACCCGGATCGTCACGCCTTTATCGGCCAGCGGCGCGGAAATTCATATCTCATCTGATCTGTTTATGATAGTTTTTGCTGTGCTGGGCGCTGGCATTATTGCAGCCCTCGTCCCTGCGATCCGTGCCTCGCGCATCGATGTGGCCCGGCATCTAGCCAGAGGTGCATAAAGGCAATAACCATGAAGAGAAATGCGAAAATAACCGTGAAATTCTTGTTTGTATTATTTATTGTCGGCCTATTCAGCACGCCCTTTTTAATCGGGGGCCTTAAGGTCTCCGCTAACCCCCTTTTGCACAAGGAAACAACCAAATTTGATAGTCTTATGGTCAAAACATTTGAGCTTCAACCCACATCGAAAGATGAAATCGCCCGGGGGTTGATGTCCTCAATTCCCAATTTTGTGAAGACTCCGGAGGGGGGGATATCCTGGAATGTCTTTGGAGAAACAAAACAAAACCCATACGCCTATAAAGACAAGGACGGCATGGATTGGAGCGGCGTTCACCCGGAATTTTCTGAAAGGCTCAAAAAGCTTGATGGAAAAGAAATCCTGATTCAGGGGTATATGTTTCCTCTTGGTCAGGAAGAAAAACAATCTCTTTTTCTTCTGGGACCATTCCCGGTTAGTTGCCCGTTTCATTATCACGTCACGCCTAACCTGATTATCGAGGCTTATGCCAAAACTTCCGTCGGTTTTTCCTATGACGCAATCAACATCAGGGGCCGATTAGAACTCGTGCCAAAGGATGATGAAAATAATGTGTTCTACCGTCTGCGCGACGTTGAGGTTGTGAAATGAGAAACGCAGCAGTTAAAATTCTGCAAAACGCACAAGCACCGCTCCACAGAGCCACGCCTTGCTGTTCTCTCCATCATCGCTGCAAGCGAAAACCGCTTGGAGCGTATGAAATTCCCGAACGCTTGGGCAAGAAAATCAAAAATCCGAAGCCACCAACGGTCTATCGCGCCATAGAGTTTTGGGCCGAGCACGGGTTCATTCATCGAGTCGAAAGCCTCAATGCCTATGTTGCCTGCGAAGCCGGACATCAACACAAGAGCGCACAATTCATGGTCTGCAACGATTGCGGGAGCAAATCCGCGCGCGTGGTTTTTCGGCGGACACATGGAGCCTCGAAATACGTGGGACGTGTGAAGGTTGTGTCTAGTGCTCATAGTGGTTAACGCAAGCAGAGCAAATTAAAATGAACCCGGGGTTCGAATCCTGATAATGTTAAATTCCCTGATAATTCCCTGTTATTTGATATCTAAAAAATTTTAATTTCTGTCAAAGCCAGAGAAACCGGGCGTTTCCGGCTGATTTGTCGTATGACCTGGTCCAAAAACATAAAAATTCCCTGTATTTTTCCCTGTTAACAGGGAATTATGCTGAGAATAGCTCGAGAGTGACTACGCACACAGCCATCTACATAGCCATCCACCACATTATGAGAGCAACCAGCCCGTGCAGGCTATATTCACCTGCAGGTACTTTTTCACGAGGCCCTTAAAACCCACCGGCTTTAACCGAACGATGATCTCATTCAGGTGACCGTTATCATCCAACAGCCTTTTGAGCACCGGGCACTCCGGTGAGCCGCCCGAGAAGCCGCCGTGATCGTATTTTTCTTTTGAAGCAAAAAAAGTGTTTTTCGTGTTATTTAAGATTGCAAGAGATTTATAATGTATCTTTTGCTTTTTAATATCCTTCCTGCTATTGTTTACATATAAAATAAACCAGGAGCAGAGTAAATTTAAAATTTAATTTTGGGCATCATGACAAAAAAAACAAAAAACGGTGTAACTCACATTGATGAGCTTGTAGGACAACGCTTAAGAATAAGGCGATCTCTCTTGGGGATCAGTCAAACAGCTCTAGCGGAGTCTGTTGACCTCACGTTTCAGCAAATCCAAAAATATGAAGCGGGAAAAAACCGTATCAGCTCTGGAACGTTATATAAGTTTGCCAGAAATCTCGGTGTATCCGTTTCATATTTCTTTCCGGAGCAAATAGAGGGCAACCCAAATGAGTATCCTAAAAATCTTGAAATAGAAAACATCGATATAGACTATGTCTTAAAAAGAAAAGAAACCATCGAATTGCTCAAGGCTTACTATAACATAAAAAACCCTGAAAATAGAAAGGCGTTTCTTACCTACATAAAAACCTTAGGAAACATTACATAGATTTTCTTATAGTCAACTTACTATCGTTAGGCCTTTATAGACCAAAAGACTTTCAGCCAGCTCACTCCGCTTCAAAATGATGTAAGTGTTAGAACAAATTCTGAAGGTGGCATCAATCAGATCAACAATATCGTCTAGATTTTCATTCTCAGCTATTCTCTTGAGGTACTCAAGCGCAGCAATCACTTGTTGAATTTTCACTTCTTTTTCAACTGTCACTTTCTTCTCCATCATTACAATAAGTTGTGTGTCTTAGGCAGCTTTAATTGCTCCCAAAGATTCGAAATCATTAAGAACCGAAAAAAGGCCCGTCTTACGCCGAACATTTTTGATTTGATCTAAATTGACAGGAATTCCTGCGGCCTGAACTTTACTAAATCCAGCCATATCAAAGACAGGACCTAATCTTTCCAAGGTAATTCCAGAGCGCTCAAAAACACTCTTTAAAATAAATGTTGGCATCATTCCTATAATTTTTTTTATACCTTCCTGCATCCCATATTCGACATAGGCCAAAGAAATTTCGTAACAAATTCTCCTGCGTTGATCTGGGGGCAAATCTTTATTAATACAAAAACGTGTTCCTTCCCAAATTTCTTGATCCTCGAATTGTTCTTTATTCTCCACAAGATGCGGCCACAAATCTTTTAGCATGCAGCCATTCATAACCGGCGTCAGTCGACTGACTCCTTGCACACTTCCATCTTCTTCTTCGTAAACCAAGTAAGTTGCTGCAGGCGTGTCATATTGGTCATACTCCATACCGTCAAAAGTTTTAACTTCGTAATCCTGCCTTTGTATGAATTCTTTATAGCGCAACTTAAACTGCCCAACCAAGAGGTGTCCATTTCTATCTAGACTTCTGTGGTTTACGACCTTTATCATTTCATGTCCTCCGCGTGTGAATTGAGCGGGGATTTTGAAATATAAAAAAGTTTTAAAACATCACGTATTCTCGTGAGTGAAGGACTGAAAGTAAAAATCAGGGAATTATAAGGCCTAACATCAAACCCTTTATGGCTGCGGCAATTCTGTTGTGCACACCCATCTTTTCATAAATTTTTCTTATATGGGTATCAACAGTGTTTTTTGAAATCCCAAGTATTGTAGCTATTTCCTCATCAGTTTTTGTATTAAATAGCCAATGCAACACCTCTGTTTCCTTGGGCGTAAGCGAAATAAAACTTCCTTTTTCGTCTTTTTCTGAGGGAATATAAAATCTTTTGTAGGCAAGGTAGAACTGATTACAAAAGGCGGCAATCAGGTCAAGATTTTGTTCACAAGCATCAACCTTCTGTGAGCTCGCTAATGCAATGCCCGAGAGCTGGCCCCTGCTTCCTCTCATGGGAACACCAACACCGTGCCAAAGTCCTGCCTCTTCTCCTTCTCTAAAAATTTTAAGCTGATTTGGCGATAGACTGAAATTTTTTTCTAGTTGTGACCACTTAAAGGGAGCCGTTTGCATCGCAGCGTATCTCAACACAGGATCAATAAGGTGGTACTTTTTTTCTTTATAATATTTATCCCAGGACTCAACGTAGTTGTGAAAAATTCCTAGCTGATTTTTATCTTTAGGAAGTTCTCCGTCGAAAGTAACAGAAAATATAACTCTATCAAATCCATAGTTAGAAACAGCTTTTCTTAAATATTCAAACAGTTCGTCAGGAGTTTTGGCGCTATTGCTTTGAGTTATGAAATCCTCAAACCTCAATTTCTCTCCTCTTTGCAAAGGTCAGTCCCCAATAATTTTAGCTGTTACTTAGACATACTGCCATTAAACCAAAGTATGCGCAACCGCAGGCTACATTGTTTTCTGCAAATCCCCTCCTCACGTGTTCACGTGATATTTAACACAATCAAAAAATCATAGCCTTCCTGCATTGCACATTTTTAAGCAGGAGAAAGTTCATGAAGGAAAATCAGAGAAAAACCCATGTCCATGGTATAAAGCCTGATGAATTAAAAGCACTTAGCAAGCGCGTGTCATACTACTGGATCAGAGATTTGATGTTTGATTGGATTGTCATGATTGGCTCCTTTGTTCTTGTTGGTTTTTATCCTAGTGTGTTGTCTGTTGTTTTGGCGATTTTTGCTATCGCCAATCGTCAACATGCGTTGGCTTTGCTTGGCCACGACGGTACGCACTGCACAATTTCCTACAACACAAAGTTCAATGACTTTCTGACGAATTACTTTACGTGGATTCCTATTGGATTGACCTTGGAAGGCTATAGAAACCTTCATAAATATCATCATAGCGAATTAGGAACAGAAAATGATCCTGAGATTGTCTACAAATCCATCCGCTCGGAACAGTGGAACTTACCTAAAACCACGCTGGATGTTTTCAAATTAGCCATTTTGGATATGCTGGGAAATGGCATACCCGATTACAAGGTTATCTTGCAGTACTCAAAGCCACAAAAGTCTTCGGATTATCTACCTTTATTGGCAAGCCATGCAATCATGTGTACCATAATGATCTGGCTTGGTCTTTGGTGGGTTCCCGCCATTTGGTATTTCTCTTTGGTTACAGGGTTTATCATGTTTTTTAGACTAAGGCTGTGGCTAGAGCATCATGGTACAGATACGACCCACCGCCTTCATTTGAATTGGTGGCAAGGCCCTCTGCTTGCTCCACACCTTTCTTGGCATCATTGGGAACATCATAACTGGCCATCAATTCCCTACCATAACCTTCCTAAACTGCGAAAATTGATTACAACTAAGCCGATCATGTCTCTTTCTGATTTGATTACCTATTACAAACAATGTGCAGTCATTCCTGCTGGGACAGCCCTAAAGGAAGCGAGAAGACCACAAGGAAAAAAGAATCCTGCTTTTTCGTAAATAGACAATGTGCGATTTTTCTGAACATGTGTTTTAAAAAAATCTTGTCGTGTTAATTGTACAAACATAAGAACATCCGAAGGAGGGCATAATTTCGACGAAAGTCTTCTATAACTGTACGAAAACTGCCACAGCGGCTTGAACCTGTACAGCAGCCACTAACGGAGGGAAATCCCTGTAGCCCTTAATTTCTATTAGGACTTGACACCCCCCTTAAAAAGAGAACAAATAAAGAACATCTTTAATGGCCGTGGTGGGTTCAAATGTCCGCATCTTCTAAAAATAGATTTACACCGCCAGATAGCCTCCGCTGGCTTTATGTGGACTTCAACAGCTACTTCGCCAGCGTAGAGCAGCAGTTAAATCCAAGTCTGCGCGGCAAGCCGATTGCCATCCTGCCGGTGGAGACAGATTCCACCTGTGCGATTGCCGCCAGCTACGAGGCAAAAGCGTTCGGCGTGAAGACGGGCACACCCATCTATGAAGCGAAAAAAATCTGTCCCGGAATTATATGTGTCCTGGCACAGCATAATCGCTATGTTGAATTCCACGAACTCCTCCTTGATGAAATCGGTCGTCATATACCGGTCAACAAAGTTTGTTCTATCGACGAGATGGCCTGCCACCTCATGGAAAACGAACGACCGCCGGAGCGCGCAAAAGCAATCGCGCAATCTATTAAATCTGGCATCGCCAAAAATGTGGGCGAACATATCAAATGCTCGATAGGAATTGCCCCGAGTAAATACCTGGCCAAAGTCGCAACCGACATTCAAAAGCCGGATGGCCTCACGGTCTTGATGCCGGAGGATCTACCGAAACAACTCCTTAATCTAAAATTGCGGGATCTACCCGGCATCGGACAAAACATTGAACGCCGCATCAACGAGGCAGGAATTCATGATATGCGCGGGCTGATGAAACTCCAACCCAAGCATCTGCGGGCAATCTGGGGCAGCCTGTGGGGCGAGAAAATGTGGTATTACCTGCGGGGATTCGACCTGCCCGAAGAAGAAACAAATCGCAGCACCATTGGCCATAGCCATGTCCTGGCGCCAGAAATGCGAGCGCCAGAACAAACATACATGATAGCCCGGCGCCTGACCATGAAGGCGGCGGCCAGATTACGGCGTATGGAATACCATGCGGATAAATTTTCTCTCTCACTACGAACTGAAAACGGTAACCGCTTTGGCCTTGAGGCGAATTGCCCACCCTCTCAGGATAGCTTTATATTTCTAAATCTACTGGAGATCCTTTGGCAATCATTGCTACAGGAAACAAGAAATAAAAGGATTAAAAAAATCAGCGTTCTTATCTACGGCCTAATTCAAAATAAAGATCTAAATGTCCAGGGCGACCTCTTTGCCGTGGCCGCACCTGCCGCCGCCACAAAACAAAAGAACGAGAAAATATCAAAAACGATAGATCAACTTAATCAAAAATTTGGCCGAGATACCATCCTCTTGGGCATGACAAGCAATCAAGATAAATCATCCACCGGCACTAAAATCGCCTTCACGCGCATCCCGGACATGGAGGAGTTTTTAGAATAGAACCACAAAGACAGGCTAGGATCATGCCGCAACACTAGAAAAACCCACAACATCCTTCACAAGCCCCCTGTCCGTAATATATCCCGTCACAAGCCTTGCGGGTGTAATGTCAAAACCGGGATTACAAGCGGGCGACGACGTAAGCATCACAGATTTTATATTTCCAACCTCATCCATCCCCTGAATAGTTCTAATTTCTTCCGCGGAACGCTCTTCGATAAGAATATCCGCACCTTTTTCAAGAGAGGAATCAAACGTCGTATACGGCAGCGCCACATAGAAAGGCACGCCATTATCCTGTGCCGCCAATGCTTTTAGATACGTGCCGATTTTATTGGCCACATCGCCATTGCGTGTAACGCGATCACAGCCCACGATCACGGCATCCACCCTGCCCTGCTGCATTAAAAGGCCTCCGGCATTGTCTGTAATAACGGTGTGTTCAACACCGTGCTGCGCCAATTCATAAGCTGTCAACGCGCCCTGATTTCGGGGGCGTGTTTCATCGACCCAGACATGAACCGGAATGCCCTCATCATGCGCAAAATAAATGGGAGCTGTGGCCGTACCATAGTCTACTGTTGCCAGCCAGCCTGGATTGCAATGAATCAAGACATTCACCGGATGCCCCGATTTCCGGTGCGCTATATCTTTTATCATCCCAAGTCCATGGCGACCGATGGCCTTATTGATTTCCACATCCTCGTCACAAAGCTCCGAAGCACGCCGATAAGCCACCTCAATACGTTCTTTCCCCTTTACCGGCCTGACCGCCCGCATCATTTCATCCAATGCCCAACGCAAATTAACGGCTGTGGGGCGCGTGACCATCAGTTTTTTATACGCGCTTTCCAATGCAGCATCGGTTGTATCTTCACGCAAGGCCAGGCACAAACCATAGGCTGCCGTCATCGCCAAAAGTGGTGCGCCACGCGTCCACATTTCTTTGATCGCGCACACAGCCTGATCACAGGATGTTAATTCTATGATTTGCAATTCCCACGGCAGACGACGTTGATCGAAAATTTTTACTGACCACCCATTATCCGAAAGCCAGATTGAACGATAAGAAATGCCGTTTATTTTCATGCGGCGGCCTTTGTGACATCGGCGATATTTTTAAAATCAGCACGGCGAACAAGAAGTTTCCTTGCAAAATCCAATGCTTTCCTCTCGCACTGCGCACGAATATCTGAGTCTTTAATAGATTCAAAATCTTCAACATGAGCAAGCCCCAGAATACGGCGAATGATCTTGCATCCGGCGAACCCAAGCGTATCAGACCATATAATCTCAAGACGGTTCTTTATCGCCGCTTCCTGCACTCTGGACACATCATCGCAAAGGCGTGGGTTCAAAACATCGCCGCGTAAGATCTCTTTGCCTCGCCGTGCCGCCAGAGTGACAAACTCATCAACAAAGACCTGCCAAATATTTTCAGCCTGCCGCAAAATCCATCCAGCATAATCGGCATCATTGTCGTGACCTGCCTGCGAAAAATACGCCATAAACATATTGGCCAGAATAGCGCCTGTATCAAAACCGATAGGGCCATAGAAAGCAAATTCTGGATCAATGACGCAAGTATCATTTTCCGTGACCATCACCGATCCTGTATGCAAGTCACCATGAACCATTGCCTCGGCATTATTGATGAATCGCCATTTCATTTCCTGCACCGCGATTTTTAATTCGGTGTCCTGCTGGAACTGCAATGCAATGTTATCCAGTTGCGGCGATGTATGACGGTTCATTGGCGCTGCAAAATAAGGCTCATCGAAAATCAGGTCTTCGCTAATTTTACACATGGCCGTATTTGTCTGAAATGCGCCCGCCTTCACCTTTTTTTCATCCGCCGACAGATACAAGACTGACGTATGATACAAAGTCCGCGCAAGAAATTTTCCGAGATGTTCTGCCATGTGCGGGTACTTTACCCCTTGAATCAACCCCTTGCGCAGAATGATATGCGGCGAAAGATATTCCATCACCGTCAACGCCATAATATCATCATGCTCGTAAACTTGCGGAACGAACTCCTCCGCCCAACGCGCCTGCTCTATTAATGCCATATGCTCATAATGTGCGCGAGAGAGGGGCAAAGGCCAACTTTCGCCGACAAGCCGCACATAAGGCAACGCCTGCTTAACCACCACGGAATCTTCCAGACCTTTAACGATAAAGACGAGATTTAGGTTGCCGTCTCCAACTTCACGAGATGTCCATTGCGACGATTTACCACCGAGCCGGATCGATACATTCTTTGAACCGGACAGATAACTGATCACACTATCGGTGGTCAGTGCCTCATATCCTTTTGGCGTGGAAAGCTTCAGTTGAGCAGTCATGCGGCCTCCTGCACAATGATTTCATAGAAATTTTTCACGGAGTTTTTTTCTCTTCCCTCCCGATCAACCAGAACAATCCGCATCCCGGCTGCGCGAGCGGCTTCCGTCTCGCCTGTATTATCCGATAGAAAAAGGATACTTTCAGCCGGAAAACCAATTTCCTGAGCAATTTTTTTGTAGGACAGTGATTCAAGCTTTGCCCCCGTCGTCGTGTCAAAATACCCTGAAAACAACGGTGTCATATCGCCCTTCGCCGTATGCGAAAATAGCAATTTCTGCGCCGGAACGGAGCCAGACGAATAAACATAAAGTTTAATCCCCGCACTGCCCCATCTCTGCAACGCCTCTAGCGCATCTTCATAGATATGTCCTTGGAAATCACCGGCTTTATATCCTGCCTCCCAGATCATACCCTGCAATGCCTTAAGCGGTGTTGCCTTCCGGTCTTCATCAATCCATCGGATCAAAACGGAAATGAGATTCTCAACCGTCATTTCCGGCGCGTTTTCAACCGTACGCACATCATCAAGAATTTTCGTCAGCGTCTTTTCATTCCTGCGCACATAGTCAGGAAGATTCATTCGCGCATAAGGAAACAGAACATCCTTAACGAAAGATAGACTGCTGGTTGTACCCTCAATGTCGGTGACGATTGCCCGGATCATGCCGCCTTTGTCCTATAACTTTTGTCAAATTTGGGAAATTCGTCGGCGATTTTGTCGCCTGTGAAATGCGGAACCCAGCCTTCCTTATTGTTGAAAAAACGAATAGCAGTAATATCCGGCTCCAACCCCATATCGAACCAATGGGTTACGCCCGCCGGAACACTGATAAGATCGCCACGCTCACAGAGGGTCATATAAACCCTGCCGCCTGTGCGCAGGTAAAACACCCCCGCCCCTTCGACAAAAAATCGCACTTCATCCTCGTCATGCGTATGCTCGTTCAAGAATTTCGCGCGAATGGCTGGCTTGTCAGGTGTAGCGGCATTAACACGTAATATATCAACCGTCTGGTATCCGCCCTCCATTTTGATGCGATCTATGTCCGCGCCATAGGCCTCTATAATGGCCGCATCACCTGCATCCAGTGCAAATTCCTGCATAGCTTCCCAACGCTCAAACCGCACTCCGATCGCATTCAGTGACTGAACAATGGCAGTGCTATCGACTGTATCGAGATCAATCTTGCCAGGATTACTATCCGGATACACTGTCAAACGGCTCATGCTTTTCCGCCTCCCTTGATTTTCATTATTTCCATTTCGCAGCTTAAAAGATATTCCAGTGCCTCGGCAATGCGCTCGGCCTCAGACATATCCTTTCCCCAAACATAAAACCCATGATCACGGATGATATAGGCTGGAACACCCTTTCTAATTTTTCCATTCAAGGATTGACTGATGACATCCATGTCCTGCGAATTACCGACAACCGGAATAGAAATACTGACTTCATGTGTATCAATGCCGGGAAAAGCCTTCAGCATTTCATAGCCAGTGAGCATAACAGCCCCCTCCTCACGCAGACGCGTCAAAACCACTCCGGGCATCGAATGAACATGCAAAATAGCATTTACATCGGGCAACAGATCATAGATTTGGGTATGCAGCAGTGTCTCCGCCGAGGGAACTTTGTCCTCCAAAGGCTTTCCGGAAGAATCTATTATCATAATATCTGAGCTTATGAGACGCCCCTTATGTGCCCCCGATACCGTAATCACTATAGTGCCATCGGATAACCGAATCGAATAGTTACCACTTGTCGCCGGAGCCAACCCCCGACTATCAAGAAATTTTCCGGCGTCAATAATCTGTACGACGGCTTGATCGCGGGTCACACACCCACCGAAAGGTAAAGCTTTGTAAGGCGTTTGGCTGGTCATGTCAGCTTCCTGTTTGCGAATTTATGACATACTACCCACCCCGACGGGGATCAGGCAACATTCCTTTTCGTCTTGCATAAGAAGCAATTTTATCAGCCGACTGCCCACACAACCATCTAGCCCAGCCATTGAAAAACAATGAGAAAATGACGTTTTTTGCCCGCGAAATACGGGCTTTTTTGCGCCTATTTTTCCGCCAAACAAGGAGAAATTTTTTCTCCGTTCACTTCACCCCGATTTTCTCTTGAGGCACTTTTTCTGTTTGCCAAACGCAGGTTCGCACCTGCCTATACCCTAATCTTATCTTAATTAGATTACATTCATAAAAACATTGATACGATTCTTCAGGAAATCAATAAGACTATGAGCACACACCAAGCATACGACGTTATCATTATTGGAGCCGGCGCTGCCGGCTTTATGTGCGCGATTGAAGCCGGAAAACGAGGACGCCGCGTATGGCTAATCGACCATATGGAGGAAATCGCCACGAAAATACGCATCTCAGGCGGCGGAAGATGCAATTTTACCAATATTCATACGCGCCCCGATTGTTTCCTCTCGCAAAATCCGCATTTTTGTAAATCGGCCCTCAGCAGATATATGCCGGAAGATTTTATCACCCTCGTAAAACAACATGGAATAAATTTCCATGAGAAAAAACTGGGACAACTGTTCTGCGATGACTCCTCTACACAAATTATCAATATGCTTCTGACTGAAGCGCGGAGCGCAGGAGTAAAGCTGGATCCGAACACAAAAATTTTTGATATTGAACCCGCCTCCGGTGGCTACACAGTAAAAACAAGCCGCGGCGAACAAACTTGCACTTCCCTTGTGATTGCAACCGGCGGATTATCGATCCCAAAAATAGGAGCCACCAATTTCGGCTACGAACTCGCCAAAAAATTCGGAATTAATGTGATTACGCCACGTGCCGGGCTTGTACCGCTTACCTTTGATGGCGGCATGCTAGAGAAATGCAAATCTCTCTCCGGTCTTTCCGTCGAAGCCGATGTACGCTTTAACAAAACAATATTTAATGAGGGATTGCTCTTCACGCACCGAGGCCTCAGCGGCCCTTCCATCCTGCAAATTTCATCATACTGGCAGGATAACGAGGAAATCGCCGTGAACATGGCGCCCAAAACCAATACTTCCCTTTACCTGAAAGAAAAGAAACAAACACAGCCCAAGCAGCACATTAATAATGTGCTAGCCGATATTTTACCAAAGCGTCTCGCGCAAAGCATTTGCGATGATTGTAGCGCCGAGGGGCCACTAGGCTCCCTGCCCCAGGCAAAACTGGAAGAAATAGCAAGTGCCGTGAATGACTGGCGCATTATACCGACTGGCACCGAAGGCTACAGAACGGCGGAAGTAACGCTGGGCGGAGTCGATACGCGCGAGCTGTCTTCACAAACGATGCAATCCAACAAAAACCCCGGTCTGTTTTTTATCGGCGAGGTTGTTGATGTTACAGGCCATCTCGGTGGCTTTAATTTTCAATGGGCATGGTCTTCAGGATATGCCGCCGGCCAACATGTGTAGCCATGTGTTACCACCTAATTGCATCAGGATTGCATCAGGTTGGGTTCATGGAGATTTTCTGATTTGAGCCTAAACCCATGAAGCCCTTGAAATGACTCCAGAATTTAATGGTCGGGGCGAGAGGATTTGAACCTCCGGCCTCTTGCTCCCGAAGCAAGCGCGCTACCAGGCTGCGCCACGCCCCGACATGGGAAAGACGGGGATTTTATAATGCCAAAACCACGAATAGTGCAAGTCTCTACTGGTCGGCCAGCACCTGCCCTTTTTTCAGAGCCTCATGCAGATCGCCGACAATAAAATCCTCGCCGAGGGTTGTGATAAAGCCGGATCGTCTGAGCAGTGCCGCAGGATGTGCCGGAACACGGCTGAGCAGCAGGCGTCCATTGCGCTTTGTGATATATTTATGTAAATTTTCAAGAGCTTCAATGCCGGTCGTGTCCATGTTCAGCATATTCGCCATATCGAGGATTAAAATTTTTGGTGTCGGTCGGGAGGTATCCATCAATTCCTCTAGCTTAACCGCCGCCCCAAAAAACAGCGAGCCATAAACACGGTAAGCCTCAATGTTTTTCCCGAGGCCGGGCGCGGCAGCCCCTTCCAATTCCAGCACAGGCTCAAGGCGCGTTAGCTCCGACACGCGCCGGATGAAAAACAGACAGGCCAAAATCAAGCCCACCTCCATCGCCACGGTCAGGTCGATGATAACGGTCAGCAAAAATGTGGCCAAAACGACAATGCGGTAACTATTTGAAAAATGCCGCATACGAACAAATTCATGCCATTCGCCCATGTTCCACGCAACATTGAGAAGAATGGCCGCGAGAGCCGTTAAGGGAATATTCTCAGCAAGAGGCGCAGCAAGAAGAATAATCAGCAGCAGAACAATCGCATGAATGATGCCGGAAATCGGCGAGCGTGCCCCCGATTTAATATTGGTCACGGTGCGGGCGATTGTTCCCGTCGCGCAATAACCGCCAAAAAGAGGCGCGGCGATGTTGGCCATTCCCTGCGCCATCAATTCCTGATTGGGGTCATGGCGATCATCGGCAAGGGAATCGGCCACCCGCGCACAAAGCAGGGATTCAATCGCCCCCAGCATTGTGATCGTCATAATCGGCGGCAATAAATGCTGCAGCGTAGAAAAGTCGAGATCAGGGATAGTCAAAGACGGCAGCGATTGCGGCAGACCGCCAAAACGCGAACCGATGGTCTCAATATCAAGACCAAAAAACCACGTTATAAACGTGCCAAAGGCAAGCGCGAAAATACTACCCGGAACAACAGACAGACGCGCCATCGATCCGGTTAAGCGTCCAGCGATTTTTGGCCAGAAAAAAACAATGACAAAGCAGGACAGGCCAATAAGGAGTGTTGCGGCATCAAAACCCGGCAAATGCTCGATAATCGCCGTCATTTTTGGGAAAAAATCGGACGGGAGGTTGGCGATCTTCAGCCCCAAAAAATCTTTAACCTGCGACAGGGCGATCAAGACGGCGATGCCGTTTGTAAAGCCAATGACGATGGACACCGGAACAAACCGCACCAATGTCCCAAGGCGAAAAAGACCCATGGCAAATAACAGCATTCCGGATACAAGCGTTGAAATCAAAAGGCCGTCCAAACCGTAACGCTCGATAATGCTATAGACGACGACAATGAATGCGCCCGCCGGCCCGCCAATCTGCACTTTTGATCCGCCGCAGGCCGAGATGATGAACCCCGCAATAATAGCGGTAAAAATCCCGGCTTCGGGTTTTAATCCCGAGGCAATCGCAAACGCCATGGCCAGAGGAAGTGCCACGACTCCAACCGTGATTCCAGCCATCAGATCAGCCAGAAAATCCGACCGATCATACGACCGCAGGCTATTTAAAAGCCGGGGACGAAACGGATGGAGTGCAATTTTTTTGCGTCGTAAACCCATGATTTCCGCAGCATAGCACAACCAAACACATTCCGGCGAGAGCGGTCTTTCGCGGCGCAGCACACAATAAGTTTCCGGTCTTTGCTGCATTTTAGTATGATGTGGCTCTGCGTTGATCTACTGACAGATGGAAGAAACACCATGAGAGCATTCAGCACAGCCAGTGGCGGCGTTATGTTCGTTCCCGACGAGATCGAGCGCATCAGCAAAAAAGTTTCCTTTAAGGATCTGGTGAAGGAAGAACCCGTTCAAGAGAAGCCCTCCTTCATGCGGAAATTGTTTGGCCGGAAAACAACCGAAAAAGAAAATCGCGTCGCCGCTTAATCGCCACACAGGATTTCGGATTGAAAAAAGGCCGGAACGAATCCCGGCCTTTTTATATGCAGCATGATTAAAATATAATTATGCCGCCTTTTTCTTTTTGGCTTCAACCATGGGGAAATCGATTTCCGTTCCTGCAATATGGTTGATGTAATTCGTAAAGATATTGAACGTTACCGTAGCAATAATCTCAAGAATTGCGGCATCGTTAAACCCGGCATCCCGAACAGCTTTGACTTCACCGTCGGAAACATTGCCGTTGGTTTCAAGAATTCTACTAGCAAAGGTCAGCGCAGCTTGTGCATGTTTGTCCTTTGATTTTCCCTCCAACGCCGCCGGGAGTTCATCCTCAGGCACGCCGGATTTCCGACCGATGACGGTGTGGGCGGATGCGCAATAATCGCACGAATTGATCCCGGCAACCGTCAGGGCAATTTGTTCGCGCAATGCGGGGCTGAGGGATGATTTGTTCAAGGCCGCCGATTGGCCGAGATAGACTTCAAACACCGCCGGGGAATGGGCAAAGGTTTTGAAAATATTTGGTACAGCACCAAGCTTAGCCTGAATACCATCCAGCATTTCTTTTGCTTTTCCCTCAACAGTTGCGGGGTCGAGCGGCTTGATACGGGGGGCATGTGACATATTAAATCTCCTTTTTGATTGTGACACAACTAAGCTAGGCAAAATTTCTGTTTCGTCAACCTTTGGATTTATATTCGTGTTGATGCCAGAACGGGCGATCAATCATCGGGGTTGAGGCTCTCGCTGTTTCCTGCGGCGCGATAATGCCCGACAACCAAGCCTCGCGCCCTGCCGCGATAGATTGGGCAAACGCCGCCGCCATCCGCACGGGGTCAACAGCCTTAGCCACCGCCGTATTCAGTAAAACCGCGTCATAACCCAATTCCATCGCCGCCGCCGCATGGCTGGGCGCGCCCAGCCCTGCATCCACGACCAGAATTTTATCAGTAAATTTTTCCCGCAGCATTGTCAGCCCCGGAGGATTATCAAGCCCCCGGCCTGAGCCAATCGGTGCGCCCCATGGCATTAAAATATCGCATCCGGCCTCGACCAGTTGCGCCGCCAGCCCGGCATCCTCGGTCATGTAAGGAAAAACCTGAAACCCTCGTGCGATCAAACTTGATGCCGCCTCGAGCAATCCTTTCGGCTCCGGCGCCAAAGTATAATCGTCGGCGATCACTTCAAGCTTGATCCAGTTTGTTTCAAAAACTTCCCGCGCCATTTCGGCGGTGGTGATGGCTTCTTTCGCGCTGAAACACCCGGCGGTGTTCGGCAAGACAGGCGTGTTAAATCCTTTCAAGATGTCCCAGAATTTCTGACCTTTTCCGGCGGCACTTTCCCGGCGCAGAGACACGGTTATCAATCCGGGATGCGCGGCCTCAATACATTGACGCAATATATCCGGCGATGGGTATCCGGCCGTGCCTAAAAACAGGCGGGATTGAAGGGCAACGCCCCCGATCTTCAGAGATTCATCCATTACCCCCCCTGCATCGGCGCAACAATTTCCAGTTCATCGCCGACCTCAAGATTTGTATTGGCGTGCAACGTGCGCGGCACAAATTCGCCATTTCGCGCCACGGCCACCAGCTTGCCGCCATAGCCGTTTTCCTCCAGAACATCAGCAATGCTGCGCCCATTACCAAGCGGTTTTTGTTCGCCGTTGATCGTTATCATTTTTCTCTCTTAAAAATAAAGGCATGAATTCATTTTTTTTGCCTGCGATATAATCCGCTACGCATTGTGCCATCACCGGAGCGAGCAGATAACCATGCCGGAACAACCCATTGCACCGGATGATGTTTCCATCCACCGTAATGCGCGGCAGATTATCCGGATAGGCGGGGCGGATTCCCGCCATAATCGAGATAATTTCCGCCTCGCCAAATGACGGGTGAAAACTATATGCCGCGCTAAGTAACTCCATCACCGATTTTAATGTCGTTGTATCATCCGCCGATTCAATCACGGTTGCCCCGATCATAAATTCATGGCCGGGGCGCGGCACAATATAAAAAGGATAGCGCGGGTGCATCAGGCGCACAGGTCGTTTTAAATCCATATCCTTGTTTCGGACAATGACGGCCTCGCCTTTGACGCCGCGTAAGTCCGGGTCGTCCTTGGCCGCGCCAAAACCTCGGCAATCAATAACCCAGTCAAATTTATTCCTGCACTGGTCTACATCAATCTTGTCCACGATTTGCGGAGCAACTTCACTGGCTAATGCACGCATGACTTGCGCGGGGTTTACAAAGGCCTCGTCCGGTATAAATATGGCTTTGGAAAAATTGACAGCCAGTGCCGGTTCCAGAACGGCCAGTTCATTTTTATTTACGTTGCTCCATCCCTTGTGTGCGGATAGTTTTTTCTTGAATCTCTCCAGCATGTAATCATCTTGATTATGCGCGACCAGCAAACTTCCGGTTTTGGAAAATCCGGTTTTGTCTTGCGGTAAACTTTTCCAGAATTCCATACCAACCTGCGCCGCCTTAAGGGTGGCGATGTCCAGATTTTCGATTTCACTGAGCGGAGACAACATCCCCCCCGCCATCAGACTAGCGCAGCCAGGCGGGCTGTGCGCTCCTTTTTCGGTCAAACAGGCAAGAGTGTTTGTACCCCGGTTTTTAAGGGCATGGGCAGTGGTAAGACCCATAATTCCGGCTCCTATCACGCCTATTTCACCCATAAACTGATCCATTTTTCCTATCCGCCGGGGTATTCTGAATAACGGCACTATGGGTAGGTGGATAACGGGTGTCAATAGAATGGCACTATCCTTTAAATCCAAATACCCGCATTGCAGGGTTGCTTTTATCAGGGCAAGGGTCTATATCAAGGCCTCCATAACGCGGGGTGGAGCAGCCCGGTAGCTCGTCAGGCTCATAACCTGAAGGTCGTCAGTTCAAATCTGGCCCCCGCAACCAATATGTCCTGCACTTCTTCAGTGTATCTGTCGCAGCCTTCCGCTACAGATACAACCTGTTGAATTAGTTCTTGTTTCTCACGTTTCGTCTTCGCATTTCCTGCTGCAATTGTGAGGATGCCCGCGAGACTTCCATGTAAATCCATGTCCAGCCCATGACCGTTTTCCTTGGGCGTGAAGACAATCTTCTCCACCAGTGACCGAATCATTTCCGCCGCCTCAGAGCGATGCTCTGGGCTATTCAGAGACGCTATGAGGGCTTTCACTTCCTTCCGGTAGTGTTTTGCCATCACAGGCTCTAACAGCAACGGAACCTCTTCTTTTTCGATCAGCAAGCCTTGTAAGACTTCCATACGGGCGGTGTTGGCGTTCATCTTGTCTTTAAGCTGCGGAGAGGCGAAGCCATCGCAGATAGCCTGCACCATCTTCATGTCTTCCTTCTGGCAGCGTTTCAGCTCGGCCTTATAGTCAGCCAGCGAATTATTATGAATTCGGCGCATCTCAGCCATGTATTTTGCATATTCATCGCAGAAGATATCGCAGAGCTTGGGATCCATCAGGTGATGTTGAAGAGCGGTCAACACCGAGCCTTCAACCACGTCCTGCCGGATGGTTTCCATGTTGTTGCACGTCCCTTTGTCACGAGCAGCGAAGCAGCCGTAATGGTTTTTTGAGATTTTGGTAAAGCCGCTGCCGCAGCAGCCGCATTTCAGGATACCGGAGAAAAGCAGCTTAGGCCGCTGTTTGCTGCAAAGGGTGACTTTGTGATCCAGCGCCGCTTGGCGCTCTTTCACTTTGTCCCACAGCTCCTGATCGACGAGGCGCATCTCAGGCACTTCTTTTTTAATCCATGCGCTTTCAGGATTAAGGCGTGAGATACGTTTGCCTGTGTCAGGATCCTTCACATAGGTAAGCCTGTTCCAGATAAGCTGGCCAATATACAGCTCATTATTCAGGATACCCGTGCCGCGCTTTCTGTTGCCATTGATCGTGCTTTGCATCCAGCCGGAGCCTGAAGCACCAGCTATGCCATCCTTGTTAAGCTGCTTGGCAATCGCCTTGGGAGATTTTCCAGCGATATACTCGCAGAAAATGCGATTGACGATCTTTGCCTGATCCTGATTGATCGTGCGATCCCCGCGCACAGGCTCACCATTTGTATCGAACTTTTTCACAATATCGTAGCCATAGGAATTACCGCCGCCAGATTTGCCGTTCTCGACGCGACCGCGCTGGCCACGATGGGTTTTAGCCGCCAAGTCTTTCAGGAACAGGGCGTTCATTGTACCTTTAAGGCCAATGTGCATTTCATTGATTTCACCCTCAGACAGGGTGATGACTTTCACGCCTGCAAAGGCAAGGCGCTTATAAATACCCGCAATATCTTCCTGATCCCGTGACAGGCGATCCAGAGCCTCTGCGATAACCACGTCAAATTTTCTATCCGCCGCGTCCTGCATCATCTTTTGCAGGCTGGGGCGGCGTATCATGGACGCGCCAGAAATACCGTGATCCGTGTAATGGTTCGTGACATCCCAGCCTTCGCGCTTGGCGCGTTCGCTGGTGACACGGATTTGATCCTCGATAGAGGCATCCGTTTGTAAGTCTGATGAATAACGAGCATAGATTACGGCTCTGGTCATGACGGCTCCTTCGGCTTATTTTGTTCCTGAAGGAGTCGATTATAATCTCTTTTCGCGCAAATTCGAGCAAGAAACTTAATCAATTCTACAACGCCCGGATCGAGCTGACTTTCTGCATTTCTGCTAAGGCGCTTTTTATTTTCAAGCTCTTGGGAGGTGTCACTCATGACGAATCCTCCCCTGTCTTAAACCTGAACCATAAAATTCACTGTTGAAAACGCCTCTGCGTTTCCAAATAAAAAAGAAGTGTATAATCCATAATATCGCGCTTCGGTTTAACCTGAAGTTAAATTTTCTGTTGGATACAGGCGCAGAGACAAACAAAGTGTTGTGCAGTGCGTTCAGGTAATCAAAAGAGAGTAATACGAATTTCATGATGAGCCTCCTTATCAAACCTGATAACGAAACTATCGTTCACTCTGTATTTAATCGCAACAAAGTCCGTGGATAGATTTTTGACACATCCTAAGTATGCTCAGTCGTCGCCGTACATCTTTTGCATGATCAATTGAATAACTTTTGTGTCGCCACTCGAAATAGCATGGTCAAGCGCAGTGCGCCCACGATTATCCTGAATGGATAGATCAAGAGCATTAGTATCCAAAAGAATCTGACACATAGCATGGTGTCGGTTTGCTGCTGCCCAATGAAGCGCAGTCATGCCGAATCTGTCCTGACAATTGAAGTCGCGGGGAAAGTCCCGAATCGTTGCCTGAACTTGATAAAAATGGCTCTTTTGAGCGTAGAATGTGAGTGAAGAGCCTTTTAAATGACTTGGCAGGTCAATTTCCTCCTGACCATCAGCACTTGAACCAAGTTCCATGGAGTTGCGCTTGATCATAGTACTGGCTCCCCAATAGTGGAAAAAATTCTTTCAAAGCTTTCTGCCTCGTCACATCTGACGTAATCCACGGTATCCCAAAAATGACTTACTTCCCTTGCAACAGCAGCTTTATTATCTCCTTCATCAATAATTTTTATACTAACGTGGTCTGGGAGATAGTTACTGGATTGTAAAATGCCGTGATAGTATTGGCCAACGCCCACGGGTGACACGATACCTTTATATATTGTCTTAATACTAGTAAGATTGTCACCCAGAAGATCATGAAGTGAGCCACTGATGATCTTCGCAAGCCTTCTTAGGTTATCGTGGGCAGTCGATGGGGTGCTTTCATAGAATTGCGGCAGATAGTCTGTAAGCTCATTTCGCTGCAACCAATAATTTGCCAACTCTGTCAGGCAAAATCTCCGAACAACAAGAAAAGGCGATCCGGGTACTGCTTGTAAGGAAAGAAGCTTACAAAGATCGTCCTCGCCCTCAGGGTTTCGTTGATAAGATTTTGATAGATAGACCGAACCACTTATATTTTTGGCTTCTCTATGCAGCTTTGGGTCATCAGCCGCCGCAGCTCCAATAGAAAAGCGGGCTAGTGTAAGCCCTATTTGGATATATTCTTCTGTTAAAGAAGCTTTGAATTTGAAGTCTGGATAAACTTTCTGAATAAACCTCACATAAACATCAAGCTTATCTTTTCCCGGCTCTATTTGGTTTTTAATCCAATTTCTAGGGTCGTTTTCATGCAAGGCTGGCTTAACTTCTTTGTCATCTACCAACATTGTTTCAATGGGCATGCCTAACGTTTGAAGGATAGTTACCCAGTAATGCTGACCTTTAATGCCATTTGCTTGCTTATATTTTATAAGCGCTTCTTGCAGTTGTAGTTTCTCAGAAGGAGTCATTTCATACCTCGCGTATCAAAATCGTATCAATGGAAGGATTTGTCAATCGAGACTTCGTCGCTCACTCTGTAATCCAGAGGTCTTAAACAATACCTTTTTGCAGATGATAGTTTTGTGAGGAAGATTATGAAGGACAAGCAACGTGGGATTTACAATGATTTTTCTCATCAAGAGCATGATGGAGCCTCTGCAAAAATTATTATTGAGCCTAAAAAAAATAAATCCATAATCAAAAATATCCTCAAAAAATTACTGACTTCTTACAAAGGGCTTGCTGCACTTTCCATAGGGATTGTTGTCGTTTGGAATTTTGCCGGGCAAATTATTTTACAGCCGGAGTATAGATTTTCTACCTTTCTTGGAAATCGCATAGGTGATGTCGAAACGGCTCAAAGCAAAACATCCTTGCCGCAGGAAGCACACAAGACATCCGTCATCGCCAGTGAGCAAGCACAAGTCGAAGTCGATAAGAACTGCACTATCCAGCGTAACAATAATGCACTTCAAGCCGTCTATCAATGTTTAGCTGATGGGGGAACCGAATATCTGTGTGATTTTCGGCGCAGAGAAATGCTTAAGCAGGCCTGCAATTCCTTCGTTTCCAATGAGCTTGATAAATCTTCCCAAAACCCCAGCCAATAGGAGAAAAATCATGAAATCACACTGTTTCATTATACTGAGCGCGTTGTCATTGTCGGCGTGCACCGCGCATGTTGGATATAACGACATTGGCGCGGCCTTACGATCTGGGTTTTCTGGCAGCCAGTCATCCTCTTCTGGCTATACTCCTCAGAAACCATCGGCGCATGATTGCGCGTTTCACGCAACCGCACAGGCGGCGCAGAAGGCGCGGTCTTCTTTAGGCAGTTACAAGAACAGGCTGGCGGCGGCACAACGAGGGCTTACTCAAAGCCCAGCATGGCAAAATGGAAGCTGCATCCGGCCTGCTATGCGAAAACTGCCGCCTCAGCCAAAAGGCCTATCACAGCAAGAAGTCGAGTTTCAGTCGATAGGCTCTTGTGTTGATCTTGCAGTTAGACGGCAAAGCAAGAATGATCTGGCGCAGGCTCTTGTGGCCGTTCGTCAAGAAAAGCTATTGGAATATGGTCTCAAATGGAATGAAGGCCATCAGGAGCCTTGCGCTGTGGAGATTGGCCAGTCTCAAGTTGAGGACTTTATTTCTCGGGCAGTCTGCGGTGCTTTCGGTAGAGAAGCCTATTCCGGGTGCATCATGAAGAACCTGCAAAAGTGCGTCCAGACTGTCGCAGATCGTTGTAACGCGCCCTTGGCAGCATGGAAACAGAACGTGGAGGCCATCCAAAACGAGCCGGACGTTCTGTTTCAACAATGCCAAAGCAATATCAGTCTGATTGAAGAAGCCGAGCGCCGTATTCCAGATTTGGAAATGACCGCCCAGCTTAATCAGGAGGAGCATGAAAAATTAGCCGCTTCTGGTGGTGCGAAGGTTCCGGCCTCAGCCTGCCACTAAAAATCAGTTTTACCCCAGCGGGGAGAGGAAAACTCTCCCCGCTTTTTTTAATCAGAAAGGAAATAGCCATGACAAAATTACCCTTACTTCCTCGCCTTGATCCCGACCAGAATAGCGGTTCACCCTTAGCCACAAGCCGCTGGCAATCCAGTCAGTCTGTGATGAGGGCGCTTCTTTGGACAGAAAATGATCCAGAAGCCGATAGCCCCATTCTTTTAGGGCAGCTTCACGATGAAAATGGCAAACGTCATTTTATGGGTTTTGATGATGATAGGCATATCACCCTGATAGCCGGAAGCCGCGCCGGAAAGGGTGTAGGTATGATCCTGCCCAACCTTCTGACCTATAAAGGCTCAGTTGTTTGTATCGACCCCAAGGGCGAAAATGCGAGCGTCACGGCGGCGTGGAGAGCGGAGAAGCTGGGGCAGAAAGTGTATGTTGCTGACCCGTTTCATGTTTCAAATGTTTTTTCGAAACTGCGTTCGTCTCTTAATTCACTTGAACCCCTTGATCTGCATCATCCTGAGGTAATCGAGGATGTGGCGGTGATTGCAGATTCTATTGTTCCTTCCAGTGGCGGCAAAGACATGCACTGGGATGAATCAGCGAGGGCTTTAATCAAGGGGATATTATTGTTCATCCTTGCTCAAGCTGGTGATGACCAATCCAAAAGAAACATGGCGCTGCTGCGCCGTTATATCACCGTCGGACTGGAAAACCCCGAAACCAAGCAAACATCCTTCAATCATCTTTTGAATGAAATGATGAAAGTTGACTGCCCATTCGGGGACGCGATAGCCGCCGCAGCCGCAACCCTTGCGGACATGGGTGAGAATGAGCGCGGCTCGGTCTTATCGACCGCCCGCCGTCATACTGAGTTTTTAGAATCTTTGGGAATTCAGGACTCGCTTAAATCCGGTGGCCTTGATCTGGCCTCTCTCAAACAAGACCCAAAGGGGGTGACGATTTATCTGGTACTACCAGAATGGCGCATCGCCACCCACAGCCGCTGGCTACGCTTGATGGTATCCACCATCATTCATGCTCTGGAGCGCACCCCACGGGGTATCAATCCAGAAACAGGGCGGCAGTTACCCGCTGTTCTAATGATCTTAGAGGAAATGGCTGCTTTAGGCAGAATGACGGCGATTGAAAAAGCCGCAGGCTATATCGCAGGTTTTGGCGTAAAGCTGCTCTCTGTATTACAAGACCTCAATCAGCTTAAAACGCACTATGAAGGCACTTGGGAAACTTTCTTGGGCAATAGCGGTGTGGTGCTGGCCTACGGCAATAGCGACATCACCACGACCAAGTATCTGTCCAGCCGATTGGGGCTGTCAGAGCTAACCCGTGTGACAACGCAGAGCAATGAGCAAAGCGGGAGCAACGAAACAGCCTTGACCCTTGGACATGCCCTGAAAGCCATCTCAGACCCAAAGGACTTTACCGCAGGGCTGGGACAGCAGGGAAGAAACACATCGTCAGGATCATCCACCAGCCAGTCTGAGCAATTGCACAAGACTGATCTGATGACCCCCGATGAAGTCTCGCGTTTCTTCTCACGCGAGAGCGGGGCAGTTCTGGCCTTGATAGCGGGAGCTTTGCCCGTTCGCCTTGAGCGCCTTGCCGCGCACAGCGACCCGTTCTTTACCGAACGCGCCCACAAAAACCCGTTTCACTCAAAATAGAAGCGTCTGGTTTTGTGGGGGTGGTTTCCATGCCTGTCACCGTCGCATGGGGGCGCGTCGCATCAAGGGCTGCGAAACACAAGGACGGCAAAGCTCGGCTCCGATGTCGCCGTGCCGTCCTAGCATTTCGTTCCCTTGACACGCCGCTCAGTTCCCCCATGCGCCAATGCCAGTCATGGAAACCACGGGCAACAAGGAGTATGCCGCATGTTCATTCGCGTAAAATTTAGTGATAAAGGGGAAGTCTGGATCAACGGGACGATCTCACCGCTCGGCTGGACATTTGAAGCCAAAGTCTATGAAGAACCGTCCAGCTTCGGAATCGACGGCGGAAAAATCTCAAAACTCTTCACCCGAAAAAGCAGCGGAGAGGACGTTTTTACCTATGACCGAGGCTGGGTGAAAATCCCAAAAACCACGCTGCAAATTATGGTCTATAAAGCAATCTTGAGAGCCTTGAAAAAAATCGAATAGCCAATTTCAGCATTTTGCGAAATTTCATCATCCTAAAAACTGCACCTAAGTCCGAGATTTCAGCGAAAGGTCAAACTTAGCGGAAACTTGGATTTAGCGTGCTTCGCAAGATGTCGGTTGTACTACAACCGCGATCTTGAAAAGGGAGACGCTGCGCTCTCCCGTTTTATCCCTCTGGCCTTTGGCGCGACCATCTCAAAGAGACTATGGGGTATCGAACCCCATTCACGCCATCACACCGTCTGGCCGGTGCATCACCATTCAGGGGAGCGTTCCTGCCTCCCCATGAAAACCCCAAGACCAAGGAGACTTCCGCTCTCCCTTTGGATTCCCATCGACCAACATTCCGCATTTTGGATGTGCGCCAAGGAGGGCTTTCGCGCCCCCTGTGGAACCCCACGACCAAGGGGCATGTCATGACCCCATTGGAACCCTAGACCGCCGCACGTCTGCTTTGTTCCGGCACTGGCTTCGGGCAAAGGGAGATAGCGGCTCTCCCTTGTGCAATCCCATCTCATCCTTCAGTTTGCATGATTTTTTAATGAAATATCATGCTTAGGAGGTAAATCTATATGGGTGTTTATGGGTGTTCTTTTGACTGGACTTCCGTTTTATAGCCCATTAACCCCCACATCCCATATATATGCAGAAACATATTTAATTCTTTTGGTATATGCATTAGCATATATACATGAGTGTCATCATAGGACAGCTAAAAGCCGCTCGGCAGCAACAGGGCATGAAGCAATCAGAGCTTGGAAACAAGCTCGGCTTGCCCCAAAGCCATGTTTCAAAAATTGAGAGGGAGGCAAATGATCCGCGCCTGTCCACGGT
>JBASFN010000179.1:0-5906 GCA_049653045.1 Alphaproteobacteria bacterium | reverse complement strand
TCATGGATATTCATGGGGGGTGTCCGCTTTCTGTTAATTTTCCTAGGTTTTAGCACCTCGGCGTCCTTTTGCAACCCGGAAATACCCCCGGCGACCAACAAAGCCACAGGAATAGATAAAATTTTATGTAATTGTTACGGGACATTAAGGGTTTCCGTGCCATTATGAAAAGAATGCGCCCCTGCATTTAATGTTTATTTTGGGCGTTTTTTCGGGAATTTGGGGACTTAACGGGTTTATTAAAAAGGTTGGGGTTAGACCATGGCTTATAAAGATTTCAGCGATCTTTCGACAAGCAATCCTTCACATCCGCAAACTGTTCTGAACAACGATGGACATACGGTTGAATTACCGGACTCCTCGTATGTGCGCGATGCCGCCATGACCCGCGACGGAATGGATTTGATTCTGGATGGCCAGAAAGGCGAAATGGTCATCCACGATTATTTTGCCGGCGAAAACCAGCCGACCCTTGTCGCCCCCGATGGCACGACTCTGACACCCGATCTTGTAAATTCCTTTGCGAAAAGCCCCGCGCATTACGCAGCAAACACGACAATGAGCGATGAAAGCCCCGTCGGATCGGTCGAAGAGGTCACCGGCCACGCCACCGTCACACATCCCGACGGAACCAGCGAAACAATCGCCAAAGGAACATCGATCTATCAAGGCGACGTAATTGAAACCGACGCACAAGGCGCCGTCAACATTGCCTTCATCGACGGCACAAGCTTCGCTGTCTCGCAGGATGCACGGCTGGCGATTGACGAATATGTGTACGACCCACAAACGCAATCCGGATCGAACGACTTTTCCGTCCTGAAGGGCGTATTCGTCTATACGTCCGGCCTCATTGGCCGCGACGACCCGGACAGCGTCCAGATCAAAACACCCGTCGGCTCCATCGGCATACGCGGCACGATCATCGCCGGAAACGTCAACACCGGAGAAATCACCGTCGTCGAGGGCGCGATTGTTCTGACCGACCATGACGGCCACGAAATGACACTGGCCACGCAATTTGAAACCGCGCGCTTTCATCCCGGCGAAGGCATCGAAAACATGGGCCAGATGAACGCGCAAGACTTAGGCAATAAATTCTTCATCGTATCACAGGTTTCGCCATCCCTGTTTTCATCCATCAATGACGCGAGCCTAGAACAGGAAACCAGCGAAGAAACAGCCCCCGCCGAAGCAGAAGAAATCCTGGAAGTCGCACCGGAAGAAACCCTGCCGGAACAGATCGAAGGTGAAAAACAATCGGGCGATCCAATAATGGGCGAAGAACCCGTCGCCATGCTGCCACCCGTTCCGCCGCCGACAATGCAACTCAACGGCTTCACGGATACGAGCGGATTTGAAACGCAAAGCTTTGAAACAGCGTCATCAATGACGACGATTGAAACAGTTTTGGCCGAGAGTGGCGGCACACAATTATCAGCCGGAGATTTCCTAATGCCGATTGCGGGCGACCCCATGCTGGAACCACAACCCTTGCCGGAAGATCCAAACAGCTTGTTACCGCCAGCACCGGACACAAATTTACCACCGCCCACAAATGGCGGAACGACAAATGCCGCGCCCTTCTACAGACCGGAAGCACCACAACAATTTTTCATGTCCTCAGAAGCCCAGACATGGCACTACCGCTTCGACAAGGAATTCCGTGACGATGGCGGGCACAGCAACCTGACCTATGCCCTCAGCACAAGCACCATCAACCAGCTCAATGCCCTGATGAATGACGGCGTTGGCGCAAACATCGATGTCCTGACAAGCGGCGGATGGAACTTTAACGCCACCACCGGCGAACTGAACCTTAATTTCAACACTGCCTTTCAGACAACACCGGGAACCGCATCGACATTTAGCCTTGATGTCTCGGCCATCGACTCTCAAGGAATCAGCACCGTCCATTCATACGGCTTTAGCGCATTCAATGCGACCGTCACCAGCATTACCGGAACATATTCTACCGATGCAATGATTGTCTCCGCGCCGTCCTTCAACGGAACCATCAATTCCGACAACAGCAAGTTTTTCCTTGGCGATGGAAACGACAGCTTCATAATCGATAGCGATGCAAGCACCAACACAGGATCGAACAACCTCTTCAATCTCGGCGACGGTAACAATTTTGTGACCATCAATAACGGCACATCCGGCAACCAGATCGTGGGCGGTGACAATGTCGATACGATTGTCCTGAACACGGCAGCAATCAAGGTCTTCGGCATGGACGGCAGCGACGATTTCAAGATTGTCCTGGACGGCTCATCGACGGTGATCGCCGACCTTAGCACGGCAGGATCCAATACGCTCATCGACGGCGGCCACAGCAATTTCCGCGCCGGTCTTGTTGTTGACGCAACCAACCAGGTCAACCACCTCATCGGCGAAGCAGGCGGACGCGGAGACTCCCTCATTTTGGAGGGAACCGGCGCTCTCAATTTTGGCCTTATCAATGCCAACAACGAAATCACCAGCATCGAACGCCTCGACATGGAAACATCAACAGCCGGACAAAGCGTTATCTTGAGCTTGAACGATGTCATAAAAATCACGGATGACAAAAAAGCCCTGATTATCAATGTGGGCGCAGGAGACAGCATCAACCTGACGGGCATGTCCGGCATGGCAAAAGTCCTCGACAACATCCTAATCGACGACAACCAGACCGCAACCGGAACGACAGTCGACGATAAATCCTATGATGTCTTTACGGACGGCAACGTAACTCTGCTGGTGCATTCTGCCGGCGGCACGGTGCAATTCGATGGATCAAACGTAGCGATCTAGGACAGCAACATCCCGACCGCATCCCGCCAGCCTTTATAGAGGCTTTGACGCTGCTTGCTTTTCATCAGAGGCTTATATTTTCGCCCGGCCTGCCAACACGCGGCAATATCATCAAAACTATTAAACACGCCTGAGTGCAATCCGGCGAGACAGGCCGCACCCCACGCCGTCGTCTCCGCCACACGGGGAATCTCAACAGGGCGAGCGATCATATCGCTAAGAAACTGACAGACAAACCCGTTGGCCGCCAACCCGCCATCGGCGCGCAAAACGCCAATCTTCACACCGAAATCCTTTTCCATCGCGGTCATCAAATCCAGCGTCTGAAACCCTTGCGCCTCCAGCGCGGCGCGGACGATATGCGCGGACTCGCTCTCCCGCGTCAACCCCGTAATCGCCGCCCGCACATCAGGCCGCCAATAGGGCGCGCCCAGCCCCGTAAAAGCAGGAACAAAATAAACGCCATTACTGTCCGAAACGCTCCGCGCCATTGCCTCGCTGTCCGCCGCGCCCTTAAATATCTTTAACCCATCACGCAGCCATTGCACCGCCGCGCCCGCCACAAAAATAGACCCTTCAATCGCATAAGTTATTTTACCGTCTATACGATAGGCCACAGTTGTCAAAAGACGATTTTTTGAAACCTTAAATTTATTCCCAATATTCACCAGCGCGAAACATCCCGTACCATAGGTTGATTTCACCATCCCGCGCTTAAAACACGCCTGCCCGATCAAGGCGGCCTGCTGATCGCCCGCCATGCCGCCGATGGTTAACGCCTCACCCAGAACATCTTTTCCTATTTCCCCAAAAGCATGAACATTATCGTAAACAATCGGCAGCAAGCTTTCCGGGATATTAAAAACTTTTAACAGCTCTTTATCCCACCCCTGTTTCACAATATTAAACAGCATAGTGCGAGAGGCATTGGTTGCATCCGTTGCATGAACCCTGCCACCCGTCAAATTCCAAAGCAGCCATGTATCCACTGTACCAAAGGCCAACTCGCCTTTTTCCGCCCGCGCCCTCGCGCCCTTTACATTGTCAAGAATCCACGCAATTTTTGTCGCTGAAAAATAGGGATCCAGCAACAACCCGGTTTTGCGCGTAATAAGTGGCTCTTTCTTTTTCAAAGCGGCACAAAGTTCCGCCGTGCGCCGATCCTGCCAGACAATCGCATTATAGACAGGCTTTCCGGTCTTGCGATCCCAGATCACGCTCGTTTCACGCTGATTGGTGATCCCGACCCCGGCGATTTTAATTTTTTTCTCCCGCGCAAACCGCACGGCATCGCGGCAAACATTCCGCGTATCCCGCCATATATCTTGTGGATCTTGCTCAACCCACCCCTTATGCGGATAGTAAAGCTTCAATTCCTTTTGAGCCGTGAATAAAACTGCGCCCTTTGTGGAAAACAAGATAGCACGGGAGCTGGTCGTCCCCTGATCAATGGCCAGCAGGGCTATGGTCATCGACATGTCCTTTTCTCAAAATTCCCGGCAAAGCCTGCGCGATAGCCTCCATCGTTTCTTCCCTGATATGCAAGCCAAGTTTCGTACGCCGCCACAAAATATCATCGGCGGTTCTGGCGAATTCTATTTTCACAAGATAAACGATTTCCACTTCATAAACATCGTCGCCGAAACTCTTGCCCAAATCTTCCATCTTCGTGGCTCCATCAAGAAAACGATCCATACAGGTTCCATATGTTCTTGCGTACCGCTCCACCACATTCAAAGGCAACCAAGCATATTTTTTCATCTGCGACTGAAGGAAAGTATCAAAATTTCCACCCGGAATATTGCCACCCGGCAACGGCTCCCCCCTCGTCCACGGCAATGTCGCGTGGCCGGATAACTCCAACAGCCGCGTCACAGTTTTCTCCGCAAGCCGTCTATAGGTCGTCAACTTACCGCCAAAAATAGATAAAATCGGCGCAGAATGTCCGGTGTGATGATAGATGCGGTAATCGCGGGTAACGGCAGTTGCGCTCGCTCCCCCGTCATCAAACAAGGGACGCACACCGCTATAGGTCCACAAAACATCTTTTTTCTCTATCTGATGCCTGAAGGCGCGGTTAAACGCACCACAAAGATAATTCATCTCCACATCGGAAATCATGGCCTGCAGAGGATCTCCGGTAAAATCCGTTTCCGTCGTGCCGATCAAGGAATAGCGTTTCTCATAAGGGATCACAAAAACGATGCGCTTGTCCGGTTGTTGCAACATATAAGCATGATCACCCTCATAAACACGCGGAACGATAATATGCGATCCCTTCACGAGGCGTATTGGCGGCACTTCCGGTGTGCCAAGGCCGGAGATGTCTATCAAACTCCGCACCCACGGCCCGGCTGCATTAACCACCATGCCTGCGGTCGTCTCACGCACCGCCCCGGTTTCACAATCGCGCAAGGTCACAACCCAGTCGCGCTCCTTCGGCGCGACCCCAATACACGCCATACGCGTATGAATATGTGCGCCGTTACGCGCCGCATCCACGGCATTGACCGCAACAAGACGCGAGTCATCGCCCCAACAATCATAAAACCGAAAGCCCCGCGTCAAATGAAGCTGCAACGGCAGACCATAATGCGTGCGCGCCAGATTAACACGCCGCGATGATTTCACTTTCTTCCGCCCGCCGAGCATATCGTAAATAAAAAGGCCAAGACCGATCAACCAGCGCGGACGCTGCGACGGATCATGCGGCAGGATAAACTCCATCGGCCTGACCAGATGCGGAGCCATCTGCATCAAGGCTTCCCGCTCCTTCAAAGACTCCCGAACCAACCCAAATTCAAAATATTCCAGATACCGCAAACCACCATGGATCAGCTTCGTTGAGGCCGATGAGGTCGCACTGGCCAAATCACCGGCCTCCACCAGCAATACCGACAAGCCGCGCCCAGCCGCGTCGCGGGCAATGCCCGTGCCGTTAATGCCGCCGCCAATCACACAGAGATCATAATCAGGAAGGTTCATATCCCCCCTAAAATACAGCATTACCGCCTCCGAAAAAAGCGAAATGGCCTGATTTTCTAACAACCATGAATTGAAGTTATGCACAGGAAGGCGCAGCGCGACACATTCCGTCTTTGACATAC
>JBASFN010000178.1:0-4345 GCA_049653045.1 Alphaproteobacteria bacterium | reverse complement strand
GTCTGCGGCGCAAGATCGAGGAAGGGATATTGAGGCCTTCCCGGTATTTGGCGACCGTCCGGCGGGCGAGGTCTATGCCTTCGCTTTTAAGAATTTCAACGATGCTGTCGTCTGAGAGGACCTTTTCGGGGGATTCTGCCTCGATCAAGGCTTTGATTCGCGCCTTGACTGATTCGGCAGAGTGGGAGGAGCCGTCCTCGCTTTCCAATGCCGTCGAGAAAAAGAATTTCAATTCAAAAATGCCACGGGGCGTGCCGATGAATTTGTTGTTGGTGACCCGGGATACGGTGCTTTCGTGCATACCGATGACTTCGGCGATGTCTTTTAATGTGAGGGGTTTTAGGAATTCAATTCCGTAATTGAAAAATCCGTCCTGTTGCTCGACGATTTCGCTGGCGACTTTTAAAATTGTTTGGGCGCGCTGGTCAAGCGCACGCACCAGCCAGCTTGCCGAATTCATCTGGCTGGCGAGGTATTCCTTGTCTTTTTTCTGTGTCGCGCTTTTTGAGACCTCGGTGTAATAAGTTTGGTTGATGAGGACTTTGGGCAAGGTTTCACTGTTTAATTCCACGCGCCAACCGCCGCCGATATTTTTCGGCAGGCGTTTCATCAGCACATCTGGGATGGCGGTCTGGACGAGGACGTGATCGAATTCGGCGGCGGGGCGCGGGTTCAGGGCGCGGATTTCCTCCACCATGTCGCGCAGATATGTTTCGTTGACGCCGCAAAGTGCCGCCAGTTTTTTGTATTCATGCTCGGCCACCAGTTTGAGGTTGGCGAGGAGTTTTTGCATTGGCTCGTCGAATGTGCCTTTTTCCTTGAGTTGTAGCGCGAGGCATTCGGAGAGGTCGGCGGCGAAGACGCCCGCCGGGTCGAATGTTTTCATTTTTTTCAGGAGTTTTTCAACACGTTCCAGTGACGCGCCGAGTTGCTCCGCTAATGGCTTTGGATCGGTGCGTAAATATCCGGCTTCGTCGATCTGGTCGATCAGGAGCGCGCCGATGACGCGGTCGCGGTTGTCGTTGAAGGCGATATAGAGTTGTTCCGTCAGATGATCGCGCAGGGTTTTTTCTGAGCTGATACGGTCTTCGAATCCCTCGTCGATGCCCTCAAAGCGCGAGTCGCCGCCGCTGCCGACCGAGGCCATGGAGGAGCCGGGATCAAAATCGGGCGAGTCGCCGCCGGTCATGGCATCGTCGAAATTTTCCTGTATGTTGTCGGATTCTTCTTTGGGGTCTTCGGTGGCGGGTGCGTCGCTTTCGGTTTCCGTTTCCGCTTTTTCGAGGAGGGGGTTTTGCGCCAGTTCTTCTTCGACGAATTCGCCAAGCTCAATATTGTTCAGTTGCAGCAATTTGATGGCTTGCTGCAGTTGCGGGGTCATTACGAGTTGTTGGCCCTGACGGATGTCGAGCCTTTGGGTGATCCGGGTCATGATTCATTATACCACGACCCGGATTGATGCGTCAGGGGGTTATTCTTTAGAAATACCATTCATAGGCGAGGATGGCCTTTAAAGTGCCGTCGGCGGCGGCGTCGGATGCGCCGAACAGGTAGCCGGCTTCGTATTTGAAGCTGTTTATTTTGCCATAGAATACGGGGCCGATGCGGTGGCTTTCTTCGTCAAATTCGCTGCCGTCTGAGAGTGCGCCGAATTCGCTGTAGATTTCAAAGCCGGGTTCGAACATGGGGTTGTAGCGGTAGCGGCTGCTCCAGCTTATGGCGACTTCTGTTTCATCGGCGGCGTCATCACCGACTTCGCGTTCCAGAATGATGTTGGCGCGGTGCTTGAACATTTCACTGTCCTTGCCGAGGACGAGCTTCCCCTCGATCTTGTCCGGGCCATCCGTCATGTTGAATTCGTAGGCACCTTTTACGGCGACATCCATCCAGTATTGGCCGGGTTCCGTTAGCTCAAATTTGCTTTCGAGGGCGAGGGCTGTGAAATCGGTGTTGTCGTCGTCGCCGGAATTTTCAAATTCGGCTTCGGCTTCGATTTCCAAGCGGTCGGTGACGCCGTATTCTGCGGTGAATTTTTGTTGGACGGCGCCGTCTTTTGATTCGCTGTCGTCGTCGTGGGTGATTCCGGTTTTGGATTTTATCTCCAGTTCGCCCTTGTTGACCTGGGGCGAGGTTACGGTTTTTGTCGCGTGCGCGGGTGTGGCCGTGAGAACGCCGAGGGCGAGGGTTGTTGCAATTCCGCCTTTGAGAAGGGCGGTGAGGTTGATGTTCTTATCAATCATTTTTAGTGATCCAATCATTAAGGCTAGGGTTGAAATATAGGCAATCAGTTGAATTATCGTCGGGCGGGCGGTGTAGCCGACCAGCGTGCCGAGGCTTTGGCCGATGAGTCCTTGTTCGCTGAGGAGGCTTGAGCTGTCCCAGATTGTGGAGGAAAGCCCCTCGAACGCGCCTGCGGCGACGAGGAAACCAAAGGCCTGTGAGACCATGCCGGCCACGAGCATAATCAGCATCGCCCCGGTCACGCGGAAAAACAGGCGCATCGAGAGGTTAATCAGGCCAAAATAGAGCAAGCCGCCGACGATGAGACCCGCCGTGATGCCCATGACGGATCCCATGGCGATGACCGAAGGGGATTGTCCCGCCGCGAGCATGCCATAGGTGAACAGGACAATTTCCGATCCCTCGCGCAGCATGGCGAGCGCGATGATTGCCGAGAGGGCAATCAAGGGCGCGGATCCTTCGGCAACGCTTTGCCCCACGGTTTCAAAATGTTTTTTCATGTGGCGGGCGTGTTTTTTCATCCAGAGGACCGTCCAGCCGATGAAGGCGGCCGCAGTCAGCAAGATTCCAGCGTTGAAATATTCCTGTCCCAATCCTTCGGCGTAGGCGGAAATCTGGCCTGTGAACACGGCAACAAGCGCGGAGCCAAGCAGCCCGGCGCCAAAGCCTGCCGCGATGGCGCGTTTTCGTCCCGGCACATCGCGGGTGGCGGCGATGATGATCCCGACGATCAGGACGATTTCAAAAACTTCGCGGAAGACGACGATGGCGGCGGAGAGCATGATACGGTTTCCTTATTTTATTTGGCGACGATCTGGCCCTTGGCGGTGCTCATATTGAATTCGCCGAAAAAGGGGTAGGTTCCGGGTTTCAATGGACCGACGAAGATGATGCCCTTGCTGTTGCCCGAGATAACCTTTTCGCGGTTCAGTTCATAGCTTTCAAATTCCTCGGGTGAGGGGTCTTGGTTATCGACGATGATTTTGACCTTTTGGTTTGCCGGGATTTCCAGCGTTTCAGGCGAAAATTTGTGATCCTTGATGACGAGGGTGTAATCGGCGGCGTGTGCAGCGCCGATCATCAGGAGGCTGGATGTTGCAAAAATCCTTATCGTTTTTAATACGTTCATTTTCTCTTTCCTTGTTAATGAGAATTATTCTCAAATAAGAATGGTTCTCATTAGCGCATTTTAGGGATGCTCGTCAAGGGGATTATTTCGGGGGATTTTTTGGTATTTTTTTGGTATTTTTTTTAGAGGCTGAAGCCTTCGCCGAGATAGACGCGGCGGACGTCGTCGTTGGCGACGATTTCCTCGGGCGTGCCCTCCATCAGGACTTTGCCGTCGTGGAGGATATAGGCGCGGTCGACGATGCCGAGGCAGTCGCGGACATTGTGGTCGGTGATGAGGACGCCGATGCCGCGTGTCTTTAAGTGCGTGATGAGCTTGCGGATGTCGCCGACGGCGATGGGGTCGATCCCGGCCAGCGGTTCGTCGAGCAGCATGAATTGCGGGCGGGCGGCGAGGGCGCGGGCGATTTCTACGCGGCGGCGTTCCCCGCCGGAGAGCGCGAGAGAGGGTGTGCGGCGCAGGTGGCCGATGCCGAATTCGGCGAGCAGGTCTTCGAGCAGCATTTCCTGATCTTCGGCGGCGATGTCTTGGGCTTCGATCACGGCGCGGAGATTGTCCTCGACCGAGAGGCCGCGAAAGATTGAGGATTCTTGCGGCAGGTAGCCGATGCCGAGGCGTGAGCGGCGATACATGGGCAGGGCGGTGATGTCTTGCCCGTCCAGCTGGATATAGCCGCCGTCGGGCGGGATGAGGCCGGTGATGATGTAAAAGCACGTCGTTTTCCCCGCGCCGTTGGGGCCGAGCAAGGCCACGGCCTCGCCGCGCTGGATTGAAAAACTGACATTTCGCAGTACCGGGCGTTTTTTATAGCTCTTGGACAGGTGATCGGCGGTCAGGCCCTTGGGCACTTCCTTGATGCGGGGGTGGGGGTTTATTTTTAGGGTCATTGGACACTTATATAATAGAAATAATTTTTTGTCATCCTGAGCGTTAGCGAAGGATCCCATGGGATGTTTCGCTGCGCTCAACATGACA
>JBASFN010000177.1:0-1573 GCA_049653045.1 Alphaproteobacteria bacterium | reverse complement strand
CCGCAACAGATTGCTGCGGGCAATCGCCGCCCACTGGAAAAAATCACCGCCGCAAACGCCTGTCATCGCGGCCGGAACCACAGGCTCCATTCCCGCGACGGCGGAATTGCTGCACACGATCATCGGCCTGCCGCAAGGCCGCGTCATACTGCCCGGCCTCGATCAGGACATGGATGCTGCAAGCTGGCACGCACTGGACGAAAGCCACCCACAATATCTTCTGAAAAATTTGCTGCACCGCTTTGAGCAAGAGCGTGAGCAAATCCCCCTCTGGCCGACAACGCAAAACGACACCGCAAAACCCCGCCGCCTTCTGGCCACAGAAATCATGCGCCCCCCGGCCACGACCGACCAATGGGCAAAAACCCTGCCCGGTGATAAACTCGCGCAACAAAATATCAAGGCCGCTCTCGGCAATCTCCACCTCCTCCACTGCACCAACGAACGCGAGGAGGCCACCGCGATTGCTATTTTACTGCGCCAATCCCTCGCCATACCAGATCAAAAAGCGGTTCTCATCACCCCCCGCCGCAGCCTCGCCCACCGAGTCATCGCTGCCTGCCGCCGATGGAATATCACCCTCGACGATTCCGCCGGACGCGCCCTCGATCAAACCGAGGCCGGCATTTTCCTGCGCCTCAGTGCCGAGGCCATCGCCCGCGACTTTTCCCCCGTTGCCTTGCTGGCCTTACTAAAACACCCGCGCAGCAAATTCAAAGAACAAGCGCGCGCCCTCGATCTTGAAATAAGAGGCACACGCCCCGCCCCTGAAAAACTTTATGAAAAAATTACAGACAAAATAACCCCGGATCTTGACCCTCTAATGCGCCGGATCACAAACGAGTCACGCCACACGAACCTATTCAAATTCAACGAACTTTTAGTGATGCATCTTGACCTCTGCGAAAGACTATCCCCCACCCCTGATGCGCTATGGCAAAACGAAGACGGCGAAGCCGCCGCCCTCTTCCTCACCGAACTAAAAGAATACGCCCCGCTCTTGCCTGAAATCACCAAAACCGAATATTGCGGCATTCTGGACACATTACTAATAACCATCCCGGTTCGCTCCGCTTTCGGCGGCCACCCGAGATTGAAAATTCTAGGGCAATTAGAAGCCCGCATGACCGACGCCGATCTTGTCATCATGGCCGGATTAAACGAAAAAACCTGGCCCCCCGACCCCGGCTTCGACCCGTGGATGTCCCGCCCGATGCGCAAGGAATTTGGCCTCCCGGCGGCGGAACGCAGTATCGGCCTCGCCGCCCACGATTTCATTCAGGGTTTTTGTGCGCCAAATACGGTCATAACCCGAAGCGAGCGCCAAGACGGCGCACCAACCGTCCCCGCACGCTGGCTGCAAAGATTAACCGCCGTGCTAGAGGCCGCCGGAATCGACAAAAACACAATCCTATCCTCCCCGGCCATACACTGGGCGAACGCGCTGGACGAAACTACGCCGGCGCCGCCCTTACGCCGCCCCGAACCGCGCCCGCCCTTAAACGCCCGCCCGCAAAAAATATCGGTCACACAGGTAGAAAAATGGCAAAAAGACCCCTACTCGATCTATGCC
>JBASFN010000176.1:0-2925 GCA_049653045.1 Alphaproteobacteria bacterium | reverse complement strand
CGTCAACACCGCGCTGGACGAGGGCGTCCTTCACGTTTTTGGCGCGCTTCAGAGCAAGACGCTGGTTGTAATCACGGGGGCCGGATGTGTCGGCGTGACCGACGATATTGACCGAAGCCGGGGGATTTTTAGAGATTTCGGCGGCCACGGCATCCAGAACGCTTTGCGCTCCGGTTCCAAGGTTCGCACGATCCCAGTCAAAGAACACGAGATACATCGCGTTTTCGGCGGCCATCGGCGCGTTCGGGTCTACACCATAGTCATTGTCCGGCACGGCCACTTCGGGTGCGGGCGGCGGGGGCTGGAGTTGGCCTTCAAGCTGGCCGATCGCATCCATAAAGTCTTTTTTGCAAGGAACATTGGTGTCGTTCCAGTGCTCTTCCTGTGATTCGATCCAGCAGTCAAACTTGCCTTGGGCGCGGGCGGCGAGAGCCGGAGCCGTCTCACGAGCACCAAGATCATACGCAACTATCAAACGGCCACGGGCGGCACTGAGTTCCTGCAGGTGTTTTTCACCCAGATTCCAGTCGGCCACAGGCTCAGGCAGAACCGTTTCGCCGGAAGCGGCGGCCAGACCTTTACGCGCAAAGTGCAGCGCATCGGGATAATCAAAATTGTCTTTCAATTCGCGGTTGGCGAATTCGCGGTACTCACCGGCCAGAGCCTGCGTGAAGGGGCTGCCGACGGGCTGGGCATCGTTCAGAGCCTCGACCTCGCTAAAGCTTGTAAAGGCCGTACAGCCCGACAAAAAGGCCATACCTGAAACCAGAACCACGTTGCGTAGAATATTCATAGAATTTCGCTCCTGCTTGATACCTTAAATTACTCCGTAAAATCGTTACATCCTTGGTTTTAATGACCTCTGAGGGGAATGTCAAAGATAAGTTCTCATTCTTACACGGGTTTTTTATCCGTGTGAAAAGCGAGGGCTAGGCTGGTTTTTCCTTGACTTTCGGGATGGAAAGCGCAAGTTTGCGGCGGCTTAAAATAAGAAACCACACCATTTTCTTCAATCCGGCGATAAACGCCGTGCGAAGGCGGTACTTTTAGAAACACAGGAGTTTAAGAATGCACAAGGCGTTACTCGGCCAAAAACTGGCTGTTCTCGTGGCAAACGGATTTTGCGAAAAAGATTTAACGGAAATGCAGCGCGGATTGATGAAAACCGGCGCGAATGTCCGAATCGTCGGTATGGATGTTGGCTTGGTCAACAGCTGGAACGACAACGGCTGGGGTCTTAATTTCGCCGCCGACCAGATGCTGAATGAGGCATTGGGGGCTGATTTCTCGATGCTCGTCATTCCTGGCGGCCAGCGCAGCGTGGATAAACTGAAGCTCACCGCGCACACCCGCCGCTTTATCGGCAGCTTTCTGGATGCCAGAAAGCCCGTCGTGGCGTTCGATCATGCTGTTGATCTCCTTGTTTTCTCACAGAGAATCAAGGACCGCACCGTAACCGGTCCGGCTCAAATCAAGGAAGAGGCCGAAAAAGCCGGAGCCATCTGGGCGGACACCCCCTTTGCAATTGATGGCAACCTGATGACGGGCGGTTCCATGACGGGCGATCACGCCGAATACGTGGCCGAAGCCTTGGCGTTCCTGACCGCCTCCGGTACAATGAACAAGGCCGCTTAAGGTCTATTGAAGGCAATAAAATGCGCGCAGAAACACAGGCAGTCGTAGGGGAAATCGAAAACTCCCTGTCCCTGCTGAGGAGGCATCTTTGACTGGGATGTCGCCCTTAAGCGGCTGGAAGAGCTGACCGCGCTGTCTGAATCGCCTGATCTCTGGAATGCCCCGGAAAAAGCCCAAAAATTGATGCGCGAGAAAAACCGCCTCGCCGCGCAGGTGGACAGCGTCAAAGCCATCCAGCAGGGCTTAAACGATAATATCGAGATGATTGCCATGGCGGAGGAGGAGGGCGATCAAAGCCTTATCGACGAAGCCCACAAATCCCTCGAGAAAATCCAAATCGAAGCCCGTCAGAAGCAAATCCAGAGCCTTCTCTCTGGCGAGGTTGATGGGAATGACGCCTATTTACAGGTCAATGCCGGGGCGGGCGGAACCGAGGCGCAAGACTGGGCGGCGATTTTGCTTCGGATGTATGTGCGTTGGGCCTCGGCGCGGGGCTTTAAAGTCACGCTGTTAGAGGAGAGCCACGGCGAGGAGGCCGGGATAAAATCCACCACCATTAAGATCGAGGGCGATCAAGCCTATGGCTGGTTGAAGACCGAAAGCGGCGTGCACCGCCTTGTTCGCATCTCCCCCTTCGATTCCAATGCGCGGAGACACACAAGTTTCGCTTCTATATCAATATCTCCCGTCATAGATGATGAAGTAACAGTTGAGATCGACGATAAGGACTTACGCATCGACACGTATCGCTCGCAAGGGGCGGGCGGCCAGCACGTCAATAAAACGGAAAGCGCTATTCGTATCACGCACTTGCCAACCAATATTGCAGTCGCATGTCAAAGCGAGCGTTCCCAACACCAGAACCGGGCGCAGGCGATGGCGATGTTGAAGGCCAAGCTTTATGAGTTGGAGTTGCAAAAGCGCGAGGCTGATAAGGCCGCTCTTCAGGGCGAAAAAACCGAGATCGGCTGGGGTCACCAGATTCGCTCCTATGTGCTACAACCCTATCAGATGATTAAAGATTTACGCACAGGTGTGGAAAACACCAACTCCGATGCCGTTCTCGATGGCGACATCGACGCATTCCTTGAGGCGTCCCTTGCCCACAGTCTCGGGAACAAAGGCAAATAAATCAGCCAATCCTGGTGTTTCTCCTGTTTTAACTTTTAATCCTTGTCGTTTTAAAAGGGCAGGGCGTTACGGTATCTATTGTCATGGGGACAAAAATCTGGGATCATGTTGACAGGGTTTCTATTTACATCTCATTCCGCACTGACATTCCGATTCGGA
>JBASFN010000175.1:0-2173 GCA_049653045.1 Alphaproteobacteria bacterium | reverse complement strand
CGCCTTCGCCGGTCAGTTCGCTGAATTTTGCGCTGTCCAGAATCGGGCCGATGGAGGCCATTTTAACCGGAGGCCTGTGCGTAATGGAACCGGCGGCGGGCATAACTCTTGCCAGAGAATCGACGGCGGCCAGCATCGCTGGTTTAGGCGGCGGGATCGGCGCAGGCGATGTGCCAGAGCGCGTAGCGACAGGAGCCAGTTTTTCAGGAAGTGGTGCGGGATCAGCGCGGGCAATGCGAACGTCACCAGCCTTGTTAAAGCCCATGTTCAAAAGTTTTTCCATTTCGGCATTGCGCTTGGACGCCGTCGTTCCACCGAACACCACGCCAATCAAGCGGCGGTTATTCCGCACGGCCGAGGCCACAAGGTTAAAGCCGGACGCGCCGACATAGCCGGTCTTCATGCCGTCCATGCCTTTGTAGGTTTCCATCAGGCGATTGTGGTTGTGGTAGTTGTGACCCTTATAGGAAAAATTAGCGGTCGAGAAATAACGGTAATAGCCGGGATATTGTTTAATCACCGTGCGCGCCAATGTGGCCATATCGCGGGCGGTGCTGATCTGACGTTTATCATGGAGGCCGGAGGCGTTGACAAAATTGGTGCGGTTCATTCCCAGTTGACGGGCGCGGGCGGTCATCATGCGGCCAAAATTGCCTTCCGTGCCACCAAGCTTTTCGGCAAAAGCAACCGCGACATCATTGGCGGATTTTGTAACCATGGCGTAAATGCCATCCTGAACGCGGATACTGGAGCCGGCCTCAAGGCCGAGTTTGCTGGGAGCCATGCTGGCCGCATGGCGGGAAACGGGGACGCGATCACGGAGCGTCAATTTGCCCTGCTCGATCGCCTCGAACACCATCAGAAGGGTCATTACCTTGGTCAGGGAGGCCGGGTGCAGTTTTTTATCGGGGTTGCTCTGGGACAGAACAACGCCCGTATCGGCATCCATCACGAGCGAAGCATAGCGGGGATTCGCCTTGGCAAAGGCCGGGGATGAATATCCCGCGATACTGGAAATCAGCACGGCGATTAACGCCAGACTCATCAAACAACGCGCCCTGAAAGCTTTAATATCGGTCAAAAGACACTCCCGAAACTGGTTTGAATTTTTATCGTTAAAAGATACAGGACCGAAACCCTATGACAAACATCAATCAGGCCTCTATTGAAACTTATCATAAATGTATTAAAAAAGTTTGTCTACTTAAAGGGTTTTATTCGGCTTTTTAAAATTTTTGTGCAGTGCAAAATAATTCTTGACGCTATACCCCCAAAATGGTAAAAATATGCAACTTTTATAGTCTTTAGCTCTTTCAAGCCTGCTTGAATCTCTGCGTAAGCCTTTCAAACGGATGATAAAAAGGACGAATTACATGACCAGCAAGTCGAAATCGGGAACCCGGCGTTCTTCCAGCAAGGCTCTTGCCAGCAGGACGGTTGCCCGGCGTCCCAAAGAGGCCGATTCGGCGTCTGCCGGGTCTGCAAGCAATATTCTTGAGGGATTTTTCCCACAACACAGCAATGAAGCAATGGAGAAACTTATGTCTAAAAGCAAATCACAAATGGATAAAATGGCGCAGGATGCCAATAATTTTGGCCGGGAAGGCTTTGAGGCTTTCACCCAGTCTTACACCCTGTTTGCCAAGGGTTTTGAGGAAATCACCCGCACGGCCATGACTTTGGCGCAGCAGGCTGCCGAGAAGCAAGCCCAGTTTATCAATCAGGCTCTCAGCAGCAAGACGCTGAACGAGTGGACGGACGCGCAGAACAAAATCGCCCAGTCCAACATGGACGAGATGATGAACGCGGCGACGAAGCTTTCTGAAATGAGCATCAAGCTCATGAATGAAAGCGCCCAGCCGATCAATGACCAGATGGGCAAATCCATCCGTAAGGCCAGCGAAGCAATGGCGGCTTAATTAAGGCTAACGGCTTAATTATTCACATAATTCTAAAAAGCCTCGGTTCCATACGGTTTCGGGGCTTTTTGCTGCGTTTTTCCCAGATTTTCCCCGGATTTTTTATGGGGGGATTGGAGATTTCTGGTATAATGGCTATATTGATGCCTATACGGATTTTTGCATTTAGCGGGGCGATTAAACGTGCTTGGTTTTGAGACGATTATAATGAGCGGCGACATGGACGGGGATTTTGGATCGGATCACGGCGGTGA
>JBASFN010000174.1:0-1934 GCA_049653045.1 Alphaproteobacteria bacterium | reverse complement strand
TCAAAAAACGATACAAACGCCTAAAAGCCATGAGTGCGCCTCAAAGGTAAGGTTGTTATTACGGCAAAGACATAACGCAAACGCAGAAAATATGCTATTTTTATTTTTTCGTGGGAATTGTTTACACATCGTGCTAGGTTTTGCAAGAAAAATAGTGCGCCGCACCAAAATTCAGGTTAATACCACTCTGAGTTTTTTATACAAAGATTTTGCACTGTCTGCGTGCTTATGGTAAGAGTGTGGCCTGATTTCTATATTTTCCGTAATATTATGGGCGCAACAAGGCAAGCGGGATGAAAAAGATTTTCGCCATAGTGATGAATAACAAGCTGGTGATCCGGATGATGAGTCTGGGCGATCAGGTTATTTTTGCGGGTGGAAACTTCATGATTACCATCCTTCTAACCCGCTTTTTTAAACCCTCTGAACTGGCCGCCTATGGTATGGCCATTTCGATTGCCCTTATACTTCAGGGTACCCAACGGGACAGCTATATCATCCAAAATGCCTTGCTGCCCCCCAATGTTCTTAAAGGCCGCGCCCGAAAAATTCTGGCCGAACATATTGTCGCCATTTTCCCCTTGCTCGTAATGCTGGCTATTGCCTCTTTCATCACAACCCACTTTTTTCCAGACACACTAACAACGATGACACTGATCGCCACGATGGCGTGCTTTTCTATTTTCTCCCAACTGGAATTCGAGCGCGTCATCCTGACCAAATACAAACTATATATTATCCCTGTTACAACTTCCTGTCTGTATGCCCTTCTCGTCGGCGGCCTGCTATTTTTTCATACGCACCTAACCTTTAATATGGTGATGATCTCCCTGACGGTTTTTGCGTTTTTAAAATCCCTGATACTGATTGCGGTTATTGGCATGCCGGATTTTAAAGGCGGATGGACATTGTTACGCAGCGATTTACGCCGCAACTCCACAACATCCATGCTCGGCGTTGTTGGCTATTCGGGCTATGTCCACGCCCCCGTCATATTTCTGGGCCTAGTATCCACGCCCGTCGAGGCCGCCGCTTACGTTGCCATGCGGGGCTTAATGCAACCATTGCAAATTGTCATACGGAGCCTTGACGTTATCGATAAAAGCTTTTTCCGGGAGCGTTCCGAAAATTCCGCGCACGGCACCCGAAAGCTGATGATTTCGCAAATCCTGTTTTACGGGATGATCGGTATCGCGCTATCGGGGCTGATCTGCGCCCTCGCGCCGCAGATGATCCATTTTTTCTATGGCGGAAAATATGGGGAATTCAGAGATACCCTGTATTTCTGGGGCATCTTGACCGTATTTTTTGCCATACTCCAACCGATCGAGAGCGTCATCATCCTGCGTAAACTTCTCAATAAATATAACATTGTCCGTCTTTGGATCGGCATCGGAACCTGTATCATCGTCGCCCTCGCCGCCGAACCTTATGGCGCAAGAGGCGCAACAATCATCAGCGCGGCCGCCAGCATCGCCGGCGTACTCGCCGGACTGGCTCTTGTCTTGCGAACCCTCAAGAAAAACATGGAAAGAGTAGAAATACCCACCCCTAAATTCATCGGAACCGGAGCCGTAACATGACCCAAGCCGCCCCCGCTATGTCCCAAGATTTCCAAGAACTCCGCCAATGGTTGATAGAACGTCGCAGATCCCTCTCTTATCACACAGCTTGGGCGGTTGAAAAATCGGAAACACGGCGGAAACTGGTCGAAGAGGGTAAATACCTGCCCAAATGTTATTCCATGATCTGGCCGCGCCATTCCCTGATACGCTGGGTCGAGCCAACAAAGGGAAATAGACCATGATCCCAATTGCCCAAAAAGCCATCGGAAAAATAAACCGTGCCATGGCGGAGCGGTACAACAAAACACCCTTAACTCTGCCAGACGCATGCCGGGGCGTAACCTTTTGTTTTGATGATTTCCCCAAAAC
>JBASFN010000173.1:0-6390 GCA_049653045.1 Alphaproteobacteria bacterium | reverse complement strand
ATACCAAGGCCATCACGGGCGATATTCGCGGCTTAAAAATTGGCATCCCCAAGGAATACCGCGTAGACGGCATGCCACCGGAAATCGAAAAAATGTGGCAGCAAGGCATCGACTGGTTGAAACAGGCCGGAGCCGAAATTATCGAGGTCAGCCTTCCCCACACGAAATACGCCCTGCCCGTTTATTATATTATCGCCCCGGCAGAAGCCTCGTCCAACCTCGCCCGCTATGACGGCGTCCGCTACGGCCAACGAGTCACCGGCGACAACATCAAGGATATGTACCAGAAAACCCGCGCCGAAGGCTTTGGCGAGGAAGTCCGCCGCCGGATTTTGGTCGGAACCTATGTTCTTTCTGCCGGATATTACGATGCGTATTACATCAAGGCGCAACAAGTCCGCCGCCTGATCTATAACGATTTCATACAAGCCTTTGAAAAATGTGACGCGCTCCTGACGCCAACGGCTCCCTCCGCCGCTTTCCCCATCGGTGAAAACGAGGACGACCCGGTTAAGATGTATTTGAATGACGTATTCACCGTCACCGCCAACCTTGCGGGGGTTCCAGGGCTTGCCCTCCCCGCCGGCCTGGATGCCCAAGGACTCCCCCTCGGCCTTCAGCTTCTTGGGAAGCCATGGGGCGAGGAAACCCTGTTCCGCATCGGCGGGGTGATTGAAGAAGCAGCGCAATTCACAGCCCTGCCCAAAATTTCCGGCTAAGTGCTGCCTAATTTCTAATTTTGCTGTATAATCGGGGCATGAGGCTTTTTTGTTTAATGATGCTGTCTGTTCTGTTTGTTTCCTGCCCGGCAAATGCTCAGGACATGACAACCAAGCGCGAACAAGAAAACACGGCCAAACAATTACTCGAAACTAATAAAATTCCACAAACGCCTCAGGATTATTCCAATGTTTATTTCAAGGCGTGCCTTGCCTCGAATTCAGACATCAGCATGACCGAATACGTGAAGACCCAATGCGGGTGTACGGCACTTAAAATGGTGGAGTTCATGTCCATCCAAGATATGAAACATCTTTTTTCCGAAACAAAAGAAGGTGATTTCCAGCAAGGCCGCGTGATGATGCTGGCCTATATGCCCTGCATGTATACATCAGTTAACCAGTTTGTTTTCGACAATTGTTTTTATGATGACAATTCAAGGACAAAGCTGAGGCGACCACGCAAGACTTGCGAATGCTACGCCCGCAACATGGGAAATTATGTTGCCTCCAATGGGCAATATCTTGTGCCAGGCTTTGTACGGGATGGATACGATAAGAAAAAAGCCGTTCCCAATCCCCTTGTTCACATTCTATTGGGCGAACGGTTTTTGCGTCACGCGAATGAAGAGTTTGAAAAATGCGTTATGAAAGAAGAAAAAGGCTGGTAGAGTGAGCACCATGAGACATGTTTCAACGATATTGATGGTTTTGTTCTTATTGATTTCCCCCGCGCAGGCAGGAGATATATTTAATAAACCGATCGCACGGGATAATGCTCTGCCCCCGGTTCAATCCGAACAACCTGCCCCGGCCACCGTGCAGGACATGCCATCTGTTCCCGAGGCGATGCCTCCTGCTGCCGCGCCTCCCGAAACGTCATCTATGCCGCCAGCAACGCAAAGCACCGAAACCATTGCCGATTTTGCCGAGCGTTATAACCAGAATTGCCTAAAGAAAAAAGATCCCGTTCTAAAAGGGGACTCTCTACGGATGCTCTGCGCCTGCTCGGCCTCCAAACTCCAAGATGCAATGACTGTAGAAGAGGTCAAAGCCATGATGACCGACACACCGGAGGGATTGGCTCAGAGAAACCGTATGGCGGTGCATGTCTATGCACCATGCATGGAGTACCCGACCCGTGCCTTGATCCTGCACAGCTGTAAACAGCATGAGGAAAAAATGAAAAACATAGCCAAGGCCGGCTCTATCTGTGGCTGTATGGCCGACGGCATGGCTATTTACACTGCGGCCAATGCCCCACCCGTTCTGGCCAAGAGCCTTGCCGACAACCCGAACGATACCGACCCCCTCGGCAAATTTATGAATAGCACAGAATTTCAGGCTCAGGCTCAAACCACCTATATGGCCTGCGTACAGAAATTCATGGGTTCTCTACAATAGCCTCATCTGGACATAACCTTTTTCAGCCTTTATTGTGAGAGCCGCTTTTATATAAGGGGTTAATACCAGCTATGGCATATAGAATTCAGGGCGAACAAGGGGAATGGGAAGTCGTAATCGGCATGGAGGTTCATGCACAGATTATCACCCAGTCGAAATTATTTTCCGGAGCGGCTTCTTCTTTTGGTGCTGAACCCAACAATCAGGTCAGCCTCGTTGATGCCGCGATGCCGGGTATGCTCCCCGTCCTAAACGAATATTGCGTCGAGCAGGCCATCCGCACCGGGCTTGGCCTCAACGCCCAGATCAACAAGACCTCTGTCTTTGAGCGTAAAAATTATTTTTATCCCGACCTGCCGCAGGGGTATCAAATTTCCCAGTTCCTGCACCCAATCGTTGGCAAGGGAAAAATAGAGATTGATCTTCCCGGCGGCGAGACGAAGGAAATCGGCATCACCCGCCTGCATCTTGAGCAGGACGCCGGAAAATCCGTCCACGACCAGCACCCGACAAAAAGCTATGTTGACCTCAACCGTTCCGGCTGCGCCCTTATGGAGATCGTTTCGGAACCAGAAATCAGCAGCCCCGACGAAGCCACCGCCTATCTCTCAAAGCTTCGGATGATCCTGCGCTATCTTGAAACCTGCGACGGAAATATGGATGAAGGATCAATGCGCGCCGACGTGAATATTTCAGTGCGAAAATCCGGCGATGGCCTTGGCACACGCTGCGAAGTTAAAAACGTCAACTCGCTGAAGGCCGTTCAGCAGGCGATTGAATACGAAGCGGCGCGGCAGGTGGAGATCATCGAAGGCGGCGGCAAGATCGATCAGGAAACAAGGCTTTGGGACCCCGCCAAGGGGGAAACCCGTTCAATGCGCTCCAAGGAAGAAGCGCATGATTATCGCTATTTCCCCGATCCCGATTTACTGCCCCTCCATGTTGCGGACGGATGGATTGAGCGCGTGCGCGAGACCCTGCCCGAACTACCCGACCAGAAAAAACACCGCTTTATGAAGGATTTTGGATTATCGCTCTATGACGCCTCTGTCCTGATTGCCGAGCGTATCCGTGCCGATTATTTTGAAACCGTCGCTAAGGGGCGCGATGCAAAACTTGCGGCCAACTGGGTGCTCAATGAATTGCTGGGCGCACTAAACAAAGACGGAAAAACCATCACGGATTCCTTCATCGCCGCCGCACAACTCGGCGAACTCATAGACCTGATTTCCGACGACACCATCTCCGGCAAGATTGCCAAGGATGTCTTTGCCGAGATGTATAAAACCGGAAAAGACCCGGCAAAAATCGTCGAGGAAAAAGGATTGAAGCAAGTGACCGACACGGGCGCCATCGAAAAAATCGTCGATGAGGTCATCGCCGAAAATCCCGACAACGTCGCCGCCTATCGCTCCGGCAAGGACAAACTCTTCGGCTTTTTCGTCGGACAAGTAATGAAAAAATCACAAGGCAAGGCAAACCCCAATATTATCAATGAATTATTGAAGAAAAAGCTTTCTTGACCTTTTTATGGCATCAATGCTATAAATTTGCATTATGACAAAAAAAGAGTCTCGATCTACGATTTCCGCCCTGTTCAAATATACAGGAGCATTACCCAAAACCCTTGACGACAAGGGGCGGTTTATCCTGCCCATAGATTTTACTGGCGACAAAGCCGCGCCGATAGAATTTCTTTTCATAGCGGACAAAAGCAAAAAAATCGTCACTGCTTTTAACACTGCAACCCTGCAAACGATAGAACCTGAACAAATCCAGACAATCGCGCCCCATAGCTGGATTGCAACGGCCGATAAACAAGACAGAATAACCATTCCAAAACATATTCAGGATACTTTGATCGTCGAAAATAACCGAAACATTGTCCTTGTCGGACGTGGAGAATATTTTGAAATTTGGAAAAAAGAAGATTGGGCAAAAGAAAACGACGACATTGAAACAGCAAGGCAAGCCATCCTCGCTCAGTTTAGGCAAGATATACCCTAAACCTCCACATAATCCAGATCCTCGTGGAATGTCTCGCGCAGGAAAGCGACAGACACAAACGCGAGCGCAATCACGATCACCATAACACTAACCCCTGCCCCCGTCACACCGACCGAAGGGATCAAGGCATGAAACCCGGCGGTCATGGGAATCGTCAAGCCGCGCACCATATTCGGAATGGATGTCGCCGCCGTGGCGCGGATATTCGTGCCGAATTGTTCCGCGCCCACTTGGACGAACATCGCCCAATACCCGCCGCCAACACCCATCAGGAAACAAAGGAAATAATAACCAAACAGGGTTTCATGCGGCGCGAGGATGTAAAGCGCGATGGACAGGGTGGTTAATACAAGGGAAACCACAATCGATTTGCGCCGGCTTTTAAAATACTGACTGAGCAAGCCGCTGAATATATCACCAACCAGCAATCCCGCATAACAGGCGAGAACAGCCGTGCCGGCCTTTGGCAAATCGATCATCCCGAAATCTTTGGCAAATTCCGGCGTGAAGGTAATGAAAATCCCGACAATCCCCCAGAGCGGCGCACCAACCAGAATAACCCCCAAATACCGGGCAAGCCTTTTCGGATTGGTCAAGAGCATCAGGATATTACCGCGTGAAACCTTGGCCGCGCCATCCGAAATTTTTTCATAGAGACCGGACTCGCACACATTGATCCTGAGCACCAACAAAGCCAGACCCATCACACCGCCAACAATATATGCGGTACGCCAGTCGGCGATGTCCGCAATGACGGCGGCCAATACCGCGCCAATCATCCCGACCGAGGCAATAAATGTCGTCCCCAGACCGCGCCATGCTTTGGGGAATAATTCGGAGGCCAGAGTCACCCCCGCCCCCAACTCACCCGCAAGGCCGATGCCCGCGATAAAACGCAATACGGCGTATGTCTCGACATTCTGAACAAACCCGTTGGCGATATTCGCCACGGAATAAAGCAGGATCGATCCAAACAAAACCGAAACACGCCCCATGCGGTCACCCCAGACGCCCCATAAAATACCGCCAATCAACAGCCCCGCCATCTGGATGTTAATCAACATGATCCCGGTATCGAGTAACTGGGGTTCAGGAACACCAAGGCTTTTAAGGCTCTGCACCCGCACGATGCTAAACAACAGCAGGTCAAAAATATCCACCATGTACCCCAACGCCGCCACCACGATCGTCAGCAAGGTGGCGCGGCTGATCTGTTCTTTTTCAAGTATATCAATGATTTTTTGCATAGCGGCCTTAATTTCCAGAACATAAAAACCAATTCTTAAGGCATTTTCTTCTAAACTGGAGCTTCGGACAAGGCCTTGTGGCGGATTACGGAGGTTTTTCTCTCTTATGCCCAGACTGGAAAAAGGTGAACACGCCCCCCTCAATGTTTCGCACAGAGCGCAGCACCGCATTTTTGCTGGCCTTGGGTGGGAGCCAAAAAAACAATCCGGGTTTTTGGACAAAATCGGCGGGGCACTCGGCCTGAAGAAAGATTATCACGACCTTGATCTAGCCTGCCTGCTTTTCGACGAAAACAAAAATCCAATCGGCAGCGTCTCCGCCCACCCTCAACATATATCAGCCGCCGCCGGGCATATCTATCATAGCGGTGACAATATCGCCGGCCTTGGCGAGGGCGATGACGAACAGGTTTCCGTTGAACTCCTGAAGCTCCCTCCGCCCATTCATTACATTCTATTTGTTGCCAGCATCAAAAGTGGCCATACATTCGGAGAAGTTGAATTACCGGAAATCCGTCTGGCCGATGGTTATAGCAATCACAACTTCTTGATGACCCCACTCAGCCATATCGAAGGAAAAGCAAAGTCAGCATTCGCCTTTGCCAGCGTCTATCGCACAGACGAAGGCTGGAACGTGCATAATATAAGCACTTATGTTGATTTTCTGGCCTTACAGAAACCCGGAAGCGCACTTTCAAGGCTTCTGACGAAGTCCTCTGCCGGAAATCATTGAACTCCCTGAAGAATTCTGATAACTCATTACCCGGCAAGGAGACGTGGCCGAGAGGCTGAAGGCGGCGGTTTGCTAAACCGTTATAGGGGTAACACCCTATCGGAGGTTCGAATCCTCTCGTCTCCGCCAACTTACTAAAAATTCTTCGCAATGGTTGCGAGGGATCAATACACGAAAGTGTTTTTCTAAAGGACGACGACTATGGCTCAAGGTACAGTTAAATGGTTCAACTCTCAAAAAGGCTTTGGTTTTATCCAGCCTGACAACGGCGGAGCGGACG
>JBASFN010000172.1:0-17516 GCA_049653045.1 Alphaproteobacteria bacterium | reverse complement strand
AACGCGCTTTATCAACACAACTTCCAAAAATGGGGTCAAGTCTGCGATTTAATTTCTTTAGGTCAAGGCGCATACTGGAACCTGGGCAATGTCCAATATATCAATCACGAAAAAAGCAAGGATTACGCATCTTCAATTGAATCAGGAAACCTGCCCATAGAACGTGCCACAAAATTATCGAACGATGAAATGATGAGACGACACATGATCCTTGGCATGAAAACCGGGGTTAATATTCAGGATTTTGAAACCCGATATGGTACACATCCGCTGAATACATCTTTCGGCTCTGTAATTGAAACGCTTCTTCAAGTGGGCGCAATCGAAGAAACTGAAACAGGATACAAAATTTCTCTGGCAGGTCAACTCGCAGGAGCAGGATCGGTTCAAAACAAATTTTATTCACCAGAAACAAAAGCTATATGTGAGGCGCGCGAAGAAAAAATTCATAACGTAAAAATAACACCGCGCATAATTCCCGTTGAATTAAACGATTCCTTACCATTGAACAACGGCTAACCCCGCATCGCGGAAATACCAAGAACCGTCTGGGCACAGAGGGTTTCGGTTGGCGCGCCGGTTTTCTTGCACGACGCCTCGACATCCGCCAGCCGCTCCATAACCCTGGACAAAACGGGCAATGACCATTGCTGCACCTGCGCCCGGAACACCTCTTCGTATTTGTAAAAGACCGGAGGATTGAGGGACTTCATCGCGCTCATCAAATCAAACCCGTCTTCTTCGATTCTCGCCTTCGTCACATGCAGGCGGCGAAAATGATTTTGCAGCGTCCTTAGGATAACAATAAACGGAACGCCCTCCGCCTCAAGCTGCCCGTAAACCTCCAGCGCTTTTGCGCTTTTCCGCCCGCCTACCGAAAAAACAAGATCATCGAGCGAACGCGCACCGCTTTCCCCGCACACGGCCTGCGCATCCGCCAAGGACACAGGCGAATTTTCCTGCCCCTTATACGTGACAAGTTTTTCCAACTCACCGCGCGCCTTCATCCGGTTGCCGGAGATATTGGCGGCCAGCCACGCCACCGCATCATTCTCGATCCGCAAATTATTCTCCTGCATCACCTCGCGGATCAGGCGCGATAAATCGCGCTCATCCTCGATGTAACAGGGCAGGGCGGCTGCATTCGCGGATGCTTCACAAAGCCGCCGAAGCGAGGATTTCGCGGTGAGTTCCCCCGCCTCAAGAATAACCAGCGCATGACGCGACGGATTAGCAAGATAGGATTTAATCAGCGGCGACAATTTATCGCCCGCATCTTCAACACGGATCACCCGATCGCCGCCCATCATGGAAATAGCATTGGCCTCGTCATTCAGCCGCGCCGGATCATCGAGCAACAAATCGGTCGAAAGAACCGCGACATTAAACGGATCGGCCAAATCTTTGACCACGCTCAACGCCGCAATCTTCGCCCGCTCGCGCATCAAGCCGTTATCGGGTCCATAGACCAGAATCACCCGCGCCGCCGGATCGGGTTTTTTCAAAAAAGGCTCAATCTGCCGAGCGGTGAGTTTCATGAATCGGCATTCTAATGGAATAACCGGGAAATATAAAGCCGCCCACGTACCGGATCAAACAAGCGCGAGAGGCTTGAAAACATGCTCCGGATCAACAGGCTCCATAAACTGCTTGTGAAGGTCATAGTGCGTTTTATCAAACACGGCCGAAAGCCAGTTGGCCATCAATGTCCGTGACGCATTACGCCACGTCAGTGGAATATGCCCCTGCAAAATGCGCTCTTGTTCCGGCTGGATTCCAATGCCCTCATCAACGGCACGCCGCGCAAATTCACGAGCAAGATCCACGCCCGCTCCCGCCCTGAAATAATGATGGGGCAGGGGCGGAATCACGCTTTTCGCCGGATTTTCGATGTGTGCGCCAAGATCGCGCTTCCATTCCTTCATCAAACTGATGGCTTCATATTCCGGATGCCCCTGAAACAAAACATGCTTGAGGCCATCGGGACTGGCCGCCATAAAAACCCCAGCTTCCGGAGCGGTAATCAAGACATTCATACCCGCATCCCGGAACTGATCTTCCGATATATCGTTCCAGCGCGAATGTGGAATGAAAACCATCGAATCCATATCCGCCGTCAAAGGATGCAAAGGATCAAGAACGTCATGCTCGTAAACGCCCCAAATCTTATTCGGCTGCTCCTCGCGCTTCATGCCATGCTGCGACAACATATAAGCATGAGTCGCAAGACAGGAATAAATCGTCGAGGCGACATTCTGATCCGCCCATTCTATAACCTCGTTCAAGGGATCCCAGAACGATTGATTTTTTAAATTGGAACCCTTGCAATTTGCACCCGTGATAATAAGGCCATCAAGACCATGATCTTGAATTTGGGCAAAGCTCTTATATTCACTATCGACATATGCCTTGGCTTTTCCTGCGCGATCAACGCCGCTAATACTGAAAAAATGAGGGCGGATTCTCAAAGCACCGATAGCAGCCTGCATCAAGGGCAAGACAAATTGTTCCTCCGTCCGCTTCACGACCTTATCGGGCATGATGTTCAAAATCCCGATCTCCAGCGTCCGCGTCTGACGGCTTTTCAATTCCTCATCCGTCAGAACCTGTAAAGGATGATCCTTTTTTAAGCGTTGAATAAAATCGCTCTCGCCGGGGCCGACAATAGGCATGATATTTTTTTCCTGAAATAAATTGAATTACAGCGCGGAACCCGGCGCACTCACTCGCAAAAGCGAAAAAGCTTTATCATTGTAAGGAGCCACACCTGAATGAAACTGAGTTTGAGCAAAAACATTTTTATGTTGCTCAATATGCATAAAACCTGATCGAACACTATCTCTCACCTGTACAGAAATAGGTTTAAACGCTTCGCGCTTGATCTCAAGAACATCAACTCCCACATAAGCCTCGGCAAAAACAGGTGTTAGTATTTTTTCACCATACGAAGCCAAAACATCAGGATTTCGATCATCAATTTTCTGACCAAGCCCCTGAAGAAAAGCGACTGGAACATCGGCAACAATTTCACCCTGTACCGCAACGGAAAAACTATTCTGAAACCGGGGATTGCCTTCATAGGTGACATTCACTGCGTTTTTATTGTCTGCTGTACTCATAAATATTACTCCCTAAATAATGCGCCGATCATTCGGCATGATAAAATTTATAAAGTTCTTTCAATGACCAGAACATGATTTGTAAAGGTCAATTCATTCCGCCCATTTAAAATAGTTTCGATCTTTGCACGCGCTCCATTGGCGACTGCATGAACCTTATCTTGCGGTAACTGCGCCACATAGGCAGCATTCGTAAATGCAGTCTCAAGATAATCATAACCATTTATTTTAGACCTAGGCATATCATAGGTGAACGGCTGACCAACATTGAAAGAAAATTCCTTGGCCAATCCACCGCTCAAATTTTTACGCGTAGGATCGATCAAATCCGCAACGCTCACCGGATATGGATTTTCACCCGGCCACACATTCTGTATGACCTCCGTAGCAATATCATCGCCAAAGCCGGACTGAACACAGACCAACCGCCCGCCAGGAGCAAGATTCTCAGAAAGGGGCGCAAGGATACATCTGGCCTTGAAATCGGCGGACGCACGCGATTGCCACGGCTGCGAAACAATAATGAGATCATAACCACGTTGATCGTCTATATTTTGCAAACCAACATCACTTGAGGACAACACCAAAACAGCTTCTTTATCCGGCGTAATTCTTCCCGTTGCTATATCGGTCTGTGAACTCCAAAGATCAAGAATCTGGCTTTCAAGAGTTTGAATTTGTTCTGCCAGACGATCCGTATGTCCGGGTTGCAAACGAACTTTTTCCCAAGCTGTCTTGATCGAATTTCCATCTGAAAAACGAAGCTTGGGCGCATGAGTGAATTTAGTATTTGTAAGCGCAAGAACAGATTCAGGGCTGGCCACTAAATGATCTGCTGTTTTTTGAACTGTCCAGTTTACATCAACACCGCTTATTTCTTTTCCAACTGCCGTAATCGGTTTCTGATATTTCTCCCACGCGCCATTCACAACATGCGACAAAACCGCACCATTCCCGGTTCCCGCATCGAATATATTGATCCGTCCGCCAGTAATGTCCGGCAACTGTTCAAGTATGGTCTGCGCTATTACGCTTTTCTCGGTGGTTGTTTTCGAGAAACGTTGATAAACATCCCGCTCATCTAAAAATACTATCGGTTGGCCTAACGACATTATTTTACTCCCAAATACAAAGCCATACCCGCAAAGGCATAGCGATTGATAATTCCTTTGAGAGGAAATGCGAAAATGGCATTGCTCCCGCCGGGTCCTAAGAGGAGACCACAGCGGCGCCCATTTTAAATTTTCGGGAGCTGTGGCGCTTTAGCATTGGTATCGCGGTGCAAGCTGAGTCCATCAAATGCCGCGGTCACTTAATAAAAAGTAACGCACAATCTATAAAACATTCCATAAGCGAGAGTCAAACATTTTTTTAGAAATCTTTTAAAACGCCGGAAATCACTGCCTTTTCAAATACAAAGCCGCCTGCATTTCCACCTGCCGGGCAAGATCATCAAGGGCGTTGCGGCGGGCGTTTTCTTCGGTCACACGGGTCGCAAATTCACTACCGAGCTTGTTATAACTGGTGATGGAAACCAACGTGCGCTGCAAAACCAATTCATGCGCCCTAACATCGATCAAGGTCATCCCCGCCGACAAGCGAAGCTGCCCCCGCGTTGCATCGGCGGTCTTGGTAATATCAAGATCAGTCAGCCCTTCGGTAATATCAGATATATTAAGAATATAACGTGGCTCCGATGGCCGCCCGTCGCGGTAAAACCGATCAATCAGGGCATTCCGCAAATACTGCCCCTCGCGGTTGGGAATATTCCCAAGCTCCACCTGCCCCAATTGATCCTCAACGCCAACGGGCGTTTCGCTGTTCTCACCATACATCGGACGAAACCCGCACCCGGTCGTCTGTAATCCGTAAACAGTTATCAAGATTAAAAAGAAAATCTTTCCAATGACCGACAACCGTTTCATCCCGCCACCACATTGACGATACGGTTTGGCACAACGATGATTTTGCGAACACTCAATCCCTCAAGTGCTTTTTGCACGCCCGGTTCCGCCAATGCCGTTTCTTTCGTGGCATCCTCGTTGCTGTTAGCGGGGATCGTAATCTGCCCACGAAGCTTGCCATTGACTTGCACGCCAATGGTCACCGAATCCTGAACGAGAAGCACGGGATCAACGACCGGCCACGCTTCATCGGCCAGCAATGTTGTATGCCCGAGCAAAGCCCAAAGCTCCTCCGCCAGATGCGGCATCATCGGATTCATCAACTTGATAAGCGTTTCAATCGCCTCGCGCTGCGCCCAACCCCGACTGTCATCCTGAGGAGGCAAAGCCGACGAAGGATCCCCTTGAGATCCTTCGCTACGCTCAGGATGACAATATTGTGCTATCTCATTCGACAATTCCCGAACCTTGGCGACGGCCTTGTTCATGGCAAACGCTTCAATATCCTCGGCAACACCTTTAATCGTCTTATGTGTAGCACGGCGGAGTTTCATCGCCGTATCGGAAAATTTCTCGGGTTTTTGAGCCGATACAAGATCGCCCAGAACATCTACCACCATCCGGTGAAGCTTATTCACATACCGCCACGCGCCCTCAATCCCATTCTCCGTCCATTCCAGATCGCGCTCAGGCGGCGAGTCGGACAGAATAAACAACCGCGCCGCGTCCGCACCATATGTCTCCAAAATTTCTTCCGGATCGATGACATTTTTTTTCGATTTTGACATCTTGACGATATTTCCAGCTTTAACTGGCGAGCCATCTGAAATTTTCACTAATTGGCTTATTCTTATTGTAGCGGAACCATCAAGAGGACCATCAAAATTAATACTCGTTCCAGATTGAATCTCATGATTTGTATCCGTAACGGTAATTTCTTCCACCTCGGAAGGAAACAACCACTTGCCATCTTGATCTTGAAATGTTTGATGCGTGACCATCCCTTGGGTGAACAACCCCGCGAACGGCTCGGATATTTCGGTCAAGCCGCAATCCCGCATCGCCTTGGTAAAAAACCGCGCATAGAGCAAATGCAAAACCGCATGCTCGACGCCGCCAATATATTGCTCCACGGGCATCCAATACGCCGCCTTGTCTTTCGCAAACGGCAGAGTTTCATTCTTCGGATCGCAATAGCGAAACTGATACCAGCTCGATTCAAAAAACGTATCAAACGTGTCCGTCTCGCGCCGCGCCGCCTTGCCGCAGGACGGGCAAGAAACATTCTTCCATGTCGGATGCCGCTCTAACGGATTCCCAGGCTTATCGAACGTCACGTCATCGGGAAGCTGAACGGGCAAATCCTTCTCCGGCACGGGCACAATCCCGCAAGCATCGCAATGAACCATCGGGATAGGGCAACCCCAATAACGCTGACGGCTAATCCCCCAGTCGCGCAAACGATATTGCGTCTTCCCCTCACCATTCCCGAGTTTTTCGCAGCGCGTGATGATTTCTTTCTTAGCATCATCGATGTTCATTCCATCAAGGAATTGCGAATTCATCAAACTGCCGGGGCCAGTATAGGCCTCTTTCAGCATACCCTCTCCCTGCCTCGCTTCGCTCGTCTTCCCTCTCCCTTCAGGGAGAGGGATTAAGGGAGAGGGTGAAATAACAGGCAAAATATCCAGCCCATACTTCCTCGCAAACTCAAAATCCCTCTGGTCATGCGCAGGCACACCAAAAATCGCGCCCGTCCCGTAATCCATCAAAATAAAATTAGCGACATAAACGGGAACCTCGCGCCCAAGTAACGGATGCGTGGCCTTAAACCCCGTATCAAACCCAAGTTTTTCCGCCTGCTCAATCGCCGCCTCGGACGTTCCCTGCGCCTGACATTGGGCTAAAAATTTCTTAAACTCCGGCTTATCGCCGCAAAGTTTCTGCGCCATCGGATGATCGGGCGCCAGCGCGATAAACGACGCACCGAACAACGTATCAGGACGCGTGGTAAACACCTCGATCTTTTCATCGCGGCCAACCACATCCCACTGAAACTGCAACCCTTGCGATTTCCCGATCCAGTTCTCCTGCATGATCCGGACTTTTTCCGGCCAGCGCGGCAGGTTTTTAAGCTCACTCAAAAGCTCCTCGGCATAATCCGTAATCTTCAAAAACCACTGGTTTAATTTGCGCCGCTCGACCGCCGCGCCCGTGCGCCAGCCCTTGCCGTCGATCACCTGTTCATTCGCCAAAACCGTATTGTCGACCGGATCCCAGTTGACCATCGACTCCCGCCGATACGCGATTCCCTTTTTGTAAAAATCCAAAAACATTTTCTGTTCATGGCGGTAATAGTCGGGCAAGCACGTCGCCACCTCGCGGCTCCAGTCGATCGACAAGCCCATAGATTTCAGTTGCTCACGCATCACGCGGATATTCTCCAGCGTCCATTTTTTGGGGTGCTCCCCGCGCTCAATCGCCGCATTCTCGGCGGGCAAGCCAAACGCATCCCACCCCATCGGGTGAATGACGTTGAACCCCTTGGCCCGACGATACCGCGCCACCACGTCACCCAGCGTATAATTCCGCACATGCCCAACATGAATGCGGCCCGACGGATAGGGAAACATCTCCAGCACAAAGTATTTAGGTTTCGATGAATCCTCCATCACCCGGAATGTTTCACGTGAATCCCAAACCCCGCGCCACTTCGCTTCGGTTTCCTTAATGTTATATCGTTCTGTGCTCATAACTTCAGTGTCTTACAGCAAAATAAAAAGGGCGGCAACTCCGCCGCCCTCTTAAAAACCTATTTCAAAGAAATCTAACCAACCGTCACATCCGGCGTATAAAATTCAAATGGTATATATTTTTCATTAGAAACCTTCCTCTTCTGATAAGGAAGCCCCTGCTGCTTGGCTGCCAGTTCTGTCAGATCCTCTTGCTTATGAGGATATTTTACTCTCAAGATCTCATTAAAATTATTCAAGCCCACTCTAAGCTGATTATACTCAGTATTATCAATCAACCGTTCATCCAGAGCCTCTATCAATATCTGATGATCCTCACCGGGACGACTCAAGATCACGTGAATATCATCCCACGCTTGAACATAATTAGTTTCTCCCGCTTCAACATAAGCAAAAACCTCTGCAAGATTAACATCACGTCGCAACGCATGCTGCTGTACGACATTATTATCCTTCGAAGGATTCTGATTGACCTCAGATGAACTTTTAAACGCGGTCAAATATTCCCTGATACGACCAAGTTGCTCTGCAAGTCCTTGTTTTTCATTTCCCTGTGTACTCATTATATCCTCATTCTCTACTCTAAAGTTTATGGCAAGGCATAAATCGTTACAAAAGATTTATAAATGAGGCAACAGAAATATCGCGTTCACACCAAAACACGCAATAATATTACTTTTCTGTCACAATAACCAAAATGTCACCCCCGCCTTGGGAGGGGGTCTGGCCTCTTTTGCCGGATGCCCGCCTACGCGGGCATGACACTGGAATGTTGGAAACTCTTACTCCTCGATCGGCCCGGTCTGTGCCATGCGGAGCTGGCGGGCGCGGGTGAGGATCGCATCCTCGAGCTTGCGCGCCGTATCATCGGAAACGGCGATGTCCTTCCAGCCGGATTTACCCTGCTGCTGCTTAAACACCCGCACGCGAACCCCATCAGAACGCAGCTGCTTGCCAAGAATAAAGACATTGACCTTATAACGCTCATCCGGTGTCTCCGCCGCGCTGTACCAATCGGTCAGGATCGTCCCACCAAACGGATCCGCACTAGCCAAGGGCATAAACGACACGGTATCGAGCGACGCCCGCCACAGGAAACTATTAACCCCAATACCCGTATCCCCGTTTTCGCCGTCCTTGGAACGTTCGCCAAAAATCCCGCCCTTGCCGAAAATACTATCCGGTTTGGCATAAATATCGCCACCCGTATTGGTGCGCTCATACCCGGTCGGATATTTGGCCTCTGTCTCAACCTTGCTGCACGCCGTGGAAATAAGAACAAGGAGCAGGGACGCAAGAGCAAAAACCATATTGTTTTTCATAATTCAAACCTTTTTCTGGCAAGCAAGTCTTATAGAGATGCGTATTAAACGACCCTATGGGCTATAGCATGCGCCTTATTAAATAACAATATCGCGTCCATAATCGTCATCCCGAGCGTAGCCGAGGGATCTTACTTTTTCCAAACCTGCAAAGATCCCTCGGCTACGCTCGGGATGACGAAGGAGAGCCTGTTGCAAAAAAGACACAGATTCAAAAAATTTGTGGCGATATTACCAAACCCGCGTTGCGGGATGCCTAAAACGATGGCTAACTGTGCCGGTCTGCTACACCGCAGACTTTCTATTGTTGGTATTCCTTAGTAACTATCTTTAGGGAATATCGAAATCAACTAAAACTCTTTATTGGAGATTAAAATGAAAAAACTTCTTTGCAGCGCAGCCGTTTGCGGCCTCGCACTTGCTGCCAACCCTGCCCAGGCTGCTGACGGCCTGAAGCTGGATGTTGGTGGTTACTTCACCGGTTACGGTATGTACACCAACCAGGACGATGAAAACATTGCTGGCAACGAATCCCGCCAGTTCGACATCATCCGCAACACCGAAGTTCACTTCGGCGGCGAAACCACCCTCGACAACGGCCTGACGGTCGGCGTTCAGATCGAAGCAAACGCTGACGAAGGCGACAGCTTTGGTGTAGATGAATCCTACGCTTACTTCTCCGGCGGTTGGGGTCGTGTAAACTTCGGCGCAGAAGACGGCGCAGCTTACTTGCTGCAAGTTGAAGCTCCTTCGGCTGACGACAACATCGACGGTATCCGTCAGTTGGTCAACCCGATCAACTACGCTGCCATGGAAACGGGCGGCACGCTTGCTGGCCTGAACTTCGAAAACGACTATGACCAGGACATTTCGGCTAAAGTTGACAAACTGACCTACCTCTCGCCCGTTATGAACGGCTTCCAGGTTGGCATGTCTTACACACCTGATTTGGCTGATGCTTCCGCTGAAAATGCTGGAAACCAGTCTGAACAGGAAGACTCGATCGGCTCCGTTTATGAAATCGGCGCTCGTTACGAAGGCCAGTTCAACAATGTTGGCGTTATTGCCGGTGCGGGTTACACCCACGGTGATGTTGAACAGGACAATGTTGTTCAAGCTGCTGGTAACATCACGGATGACCGCGAAGCATGGAACGCTGGCGTTGACCTCGACATCGGACCGTTCGGTGTTGGCGTTGCTTACCAGCATGACAATGCTGGCGACGTTGCCTTGACCGCAACGACCGAGCAAGATGCCGAGCAAACATGGGTACTCGGCGTTGACTACACAACCGGCCCCTTCAAAGTCGGCGCGTCTTACATGAACAAAGACGGCGCGATCGGTCTTGCTGGTGCAACGGGTAGCGACGGCGTTGAGTCAGAGAAATATGCTGGCGGTGTTGTATACACCTACGGCCCTGGCATGACGTTCCGCGGCTCCGTAAGCCACGTAAACCTCGAGAATGTTGCTGGCTTGACGCCTGCAACGACGACAGATGCAGACGCAACGTCGGTTGTTCTCGGAACCCAAATCAACTTCTAATCTCTCACGAGATTTGCAAATACCGGAAAGGGCGTCCCCACGGACGCCCTTTCTTTTTTTGTTGGATATTTTGTCATGTTGAGCGCAGCGAAACATCCCATCGAGATCCTTCGCTACGCTCAGGATGACAAAACAAAAAAACACCGCTAAATTACCCCCTATGTCCATCACCGAAAACCTGACCCGCATCAAATCCCTTAACAAAACGGCCAAGCTCATCGCCGTCAGCAAAACACAGCCTCTAGAGAAAATCCGGGAAGCCTTAAACGCAGGCCATAAAATTTTCGGTGAAAATCGCGTACAAGAAGCCACCACACACTGGGCGGAAATCAAACAAACATCAACCATCGAACTCCACCTTATCGGCCCCTTGCAAACCAACAAAGTGAAGGAAGCCATCGCCCTGTTCGATTGCATTCAAACGGTGGACCGTGAAAAACTCGCCCGCGCTCTGGGCGCAGAAATGAAAAAGCAAAACAAAAACCTTCCTTGCTTCATTCAGGTGAATACGGGCGAGGAAGAACAAAAATCCGGAATCGCGCCCGCCGACTTGCCCACCTTCCTGAAAATCTGCCGCGAAGACTGCGGCCTCAATATCATTGGCCTCATGTGCATCCCGCCCGTGGATGAACCACCCGCGCTGCATTTCGCACTACTGAAAAAACTGGGCAAGGAAAACAATCTCGAAAACCTCAGCATGGGCATGAGCAGCGATTTTGAAAAAGCCCTCGCATTAGGGGCAACCCACATCCGCCTCGGCACGGCAATTTTCGGGGAGAGACACGCTGTTTAATTCTCTGTCATGTTGAGCGTAGCGAAACATCCCGTCGGGATACTTCGCTACGCTCAGGATGACAATAATGTTCTAATAAACCTCATACGGAGAAAAAATTTTCTTCTCCTCCGGCGTAGTCTCTTCATGTTCCTTAAAACTCGGCGTCCGACCCGAAGCAAGGCCAATGACATTCCCGGCGATGTCCTCGCCCGTTTCTTCTTTAACGATCACATTGACAAGACCGCCCGCCGCGCCAACCACACCGCCAAACAACGCCCCGCCGATCACCGTCGGCGCGGACTTGATCTCATCCCCCGTCAGATGACGATAGGCAATATTGACCAGAGGAACATGCTGAAACGGGTTCACCATGTCGAGCAGGTCATAAAAGGTAAATTCCTCGGGCGTTGGCTTCGCGCCCTTAGGCTCCATCTGGTAGGCAAGGGCGGCCTTGAACGTCCCCGGCTCTGAGGCACTGGTGGCCGAGGCAAGGCTCCGGGCGACCCCATCACGGGCACTATCCGCCTTCACCCACGCCGGCACACTGCCCGCCATACGTGGGTTATACGTTGTTTTAAACACCCGTCCAGTACCGTCATCCGGCGGGGGCGCACTGGTCAAAAACCCGAGCATCCTCAAAAACCTCTCATTCTTGTGAAAACTCTTGCAATCCCCGTGCCAAAACAGCCAGAAATAGAAAGCCATGACCATCACGATAACGATTATAGACACCGACCCCCCCAGCCGCGATCTTCTGCGCACCGCGCTAGAGCGCGAAAAAATCACGGGATTCGCCCTTGGCAATGAAATCTCCCTGTCACGGCCAATATTATGGATCGGCAAGAAAGACGAAACACCACCCCCCGGCATGGCCGAAAACGATATTTTCAGAAAACCCCTGCGCCTCGGTGCCTTAATCGACCGCATACGCTGGCATACCTTAAGACCTCCCGAAACCAAACCCCGGAAAATCGCCATCGGCTCCTATGAACTCGACATCCCAGCCAGCGAATTACTCGTCGATAAAGACAGAGCAATCCGCCTGACCGACAAGGAACGCGACATCCTCGTCCTCCTCGCCGAAAACAAGGGGGAAGGGATAGACCGGAAAACCCTGCTAGAAAAAATCTGGGGTTACGCTGAAACGCTGGAAACCCACACGCTGGAAACGCACATCTACCGCCTGCGCCAGAAAATCGAAAATGACCCGGCCAACCCGGAAATCCTCCTCACCCACGATACGGGCTATAAACTGGGCGCCTGAAAAATGATCGCCTCCGAAAGCTTTTCAGGGCTTTACGGAGGCGACCAACGATGCGAGGGACACATCGGTAGAAAGGCGTTCTTTATAAAACCGACCATGACGCCAAAGGCGGAGCGAAGCCAGGGCGGGCAGCCCCGGCAGGGCGTTACAAGGTCGGCGGGGGCGTGCTCACAGAGCCGAGGGCGAGACGGCCGCTATGAGGAGAATAAAGAACTGCCTGAGTTCCAGCCGGGCGCTGGGTTTTGTCCGGGGCGGCATCGGGGGCGATGGTGCGAATGGATTGGAGCAGGGGAAGGCATGAATCCACCACGGACAAGGGAGAGACAGGGGATGCGCAAACAACCAAGTCACGTGACCAGGCCGTTCCCGCAGAAACAGCAAAAACCGCTAAAACTGTGAGGCAGATTTTAATCCGAAGATTACGCGCTCTGCGCGCCATGAGCTTGTCTGAAAAATAATACCGCCGAAAAGCCATTCTATCCGTCCCACTAAAAAACTTTTTCTTTTTTCGGGGCATCTAAACAAGCGCCCCCTAATGTTCATTGCACCACGGAAGCGGCATTATGGCAACAACTATCGTTTCGATTTTAGGGGGAATTTGGATCGAATTTTAGGGAAAGGCCTGACAACAAGCCTTCACCCTACTGATTCATGCTCTGGAAGAAATCGTCGTTCGTTTTGGTGTTCTTCATCTTATCCAGCAAGAACTCCACGGCGTCCACCGTGCCCATCGGATTGAGGATGCGGCGCAGAACCCACATTTTCTGGAGCATGTCTTTATCAACCAACAACTCTTCTTTCCGCGTACCGGATTTCTGAATGTCGATAGCCGGGAAGACGCGCTTGTCGGCGATCTTACGGTCAAGAACAATCTCCGAGTTACCAGTACCTTTGAATTCCTCGAAGATTACCTCGTCCATCCGGCTTCCCGTGTCGATCAACGCGGTAGCGATGATGGTGAGCGATCCACCTTGCTCGATATTCCGCGCCGCGCCGAAGAAACGCTTGGGACGTTGCAGGGCATTGGCGTCAACACCGCCCGTCAGAACTTTGCCCGACGACGGCACAACCGTGTTATAGGCGCGAGCCAGACGCGTAATCGAATCCAGCAAAATAATCACATCGCGCTTGTGTTCCACAAGACGCTTCGCTTTTTCCATCACCATCTCAGCCACCTGAACGTGGCGGGCGGCGGGCTCGTCGAACGTCGAGGAAACAACCTCACCGCGCACAGAACGCGCCATATCGGTCACTTCCTCGGGCCGCTCGTCAATCAGCAAAACAATCAAATAAGCATCGGGATGATTGGCCGCAATGCTCGAAGCTATATTCTGAAGCATCACGGTTTTACCCGTACGCGGCGGCGCAACAATAAGCGCACGCTGGCCGAAACCGATCGGCGAAACCAACTCGATCACGCGCTGCACATAATTTTTCTTGGTCGGATCCGGCATCTCCAACTTGATCTTGCGATCAGGGTAGAGCGGCGTCAGGTTATCAAAGTTAATACGGTGGCGCACTTTATCCGGCGACTCGTTGTTAATCGAGCCGACTTTAAGCAACGCAAAATAACGCTCGGAATCTTTCGGGGCGCGAATTTCACCCTCGACGATGTCACCCGTACGAAGGGAAAAACGACGCACCTGCGACGGCGAAACATAAATATCATCCGGGCCTGGCAGATAATTTTCTTCAGGCGAGCGCAGGAAACCAAAACCGTCCTGCAAAACTTCCAGAACGCCAACGCCCGAAATCGGAACGCCTTCCTCGGCCAGTTGCTTGAGGATGGCGAACATCATGTCTTGCTTGCGCATCGCGCTGCAATTTTCGATCTTTAACTCCTCAGCAAAAGCGAGAAGCTCGGCGGGCGAACGAACCTTAAGTTCCTGTAAATTCATGGAATGCTCATTTGTTGTTTTTTCAATACTCACGTTCGATCCTCTGCCTTAAAACTATTGCTTCTTGGGGGGTGATTTGCGGGTCTCTGTGAAAAATTCAAAAAATACTTATTTTCCGCAGCCGCGCGAACGACGATAAAGTCCAGTAATTCCTAATGCTTTCAAGGATTTTATCATAAAGACGCTTAACATATACTGAAGAGGGCAAGGGGAGTCAAGCGTGTTTTTAAAAAGGCTTCACGATCACCAGAATCACGATAATCATCATCAAAACCGCCGGAATTTCATTGATAATACGGTAAAACCGAGCAGGGCGGATATTCTCATCCCGGCCGAAAACCTTAACTATTCGGGCAAAATACCCGTGGAGGCCAGCCATAATGAATACGGCCGTAAACTTGACGTGCATCCAGCCCTCTTGAAAAAGCACGGGATTAGCCCAAAGCATCAACCCACCAAATAAAAACGCAGCAATCATCGCCGGATTGATAATGATCCGCAGCAACTTCTTTTCCATGACCTTAAAGGTCTCAGACTGCACCGAGCCTTTTTCCGCATCAACGTGATAAACAAACAACCGCGGCAGATAAAGCATCCCCGCCATCCACGAAATAACAGCAATGACATGAAGGGCGCGCAGCCAATTATAATGCTCTAATAAAAACTCACTCATGCGGCCAAACTTCGCACACTTGTATCGTCCATACAACAACGCCGATAGTGACCGGGACACACACGCACACCACCCTCAACCTTCGCGCCCTCCTGAACACTGCCCTTTTCGATGCGCTGACAAACGATATTCGCCAGACCCTCGATAAACGCCGCATGTACGGATACCGTCGGCACACGGTAAAAACCCTTTACCCCGATCTCATGCGCCAATTCACGGTATTCAAGTTCAATCTCTACAAGCGTCTCCACATGCTCTTGCGTAAACGCATGCGGATAAATAATCACGGCCTTGCCCTCCTTGGCGGCGCGGCGCAATTCTTCCTCCGTTGAGGGACCAATCCATTTTTTCGGCCCCACACGACTTTGATAACAAATCGCCCAATCAAGATTTTCAATACCAAGACTTTCAGCAATTTTTCGGGCACTTTCTTCACATTGCCACTGATAGGGATCTCCGCCTGTAATAATAGATTCAGGCAATCCATGCGCCGAAAACAAAACCCTTGGCGCATGGACACCATCACGCAAGGCTTGCTCATAAATACTCCGAATATTATCAGCAGAAGCGCGAATAAACCCATCATTAAACGGATAACAACAAACCGTAGCCGTAGGCCGAATAAAATTCAGATCTTTAATAATTTTTTTCCACGCACCAAGCGATGACCATGTTGTCGTCGTGGAAAATTGCGGATAAAGCGGCAATAAAACAATTTGATCAGCATACCAATTGCGAACATCACGAACAATTTCATCGGCCATCGGATGCCAATACCGCATTGAAACAAAAACCTTAAAATTGGCAATACCCTTTTTATTTAAAACTTTTTCTAGTGCTATTGCTTGTGCCTGAGAATTTTCAAGCAAAGGGGATTTATTACCTAATTCTCCGTAACTTGTTCCGGCTTCTTTTTTCGAACGCTTATTACTGATCATCGTTGCAACCAGGTAGCGCACTGGCCAAGGCGCGGGGATAATATTTTTATCCATGAAAAAATTAAATAAAAATGGCTTGATCGATTCTTTTGAATCCGGTCCACCGAGATTAAATAAAACCACCGCTATTTTTTTCATTAAACCCGCCAGTTTTTAATAAATTGAACAAGAGCTTCAACATGTTCGATTGGTGTTTCTTTATGAATTCCATGACCCAGATTAAACACAAATGGACCACGAGATAATTCACTCAAAATCCGCTCCGTCGCCCGAATCATAGAATCACCGCCCGTCAATAACGCAATCGGATCAAGATTTCCCTGAACAGGACAAACAGGCTGCAACGTTTTAGCCGCCCAGCGCACAGGAACAGATGTATCAAGCCCAAGCGCAGTAACGCCTGTCTCACGCATATACGTGGAATAATGATTTCCAGCACCCCTTGGAAAACCAATAATAGGAACATGGGGACAAGCCTCGCGCACCGTCTTCACAATCTCACGTGTTGGTAAAATTACATATTGATGAAAAAGATGTTCATCCAAAACACCAGCCCATGAATCAAAAATTTGTAACGCCTCAGCTCCAGCCTCCACCTGCCGAATAAGATAAGACGCGGTTGCCTCCGACAACAAATCAATTAAACCGGAAAATATTTTTGGATCGGCATACGCCATTTTTTTCACGGTCGTAAATTCCCGGCTCGATCCCCCCTCAACCATGTAAGACGCAACAGTCCAAGGCGCACCGGCAAACCCAATCAAAGCTGTTTTCTTAAACCCCTCCACCTCCAATGCCATCTTCGTTTTCCGAAGAGCCTCATAAACTGGGGAAAGTTTTGTTTCAAATTCCTTATACCCCAAAGCCATAATTTCCTGACTGCTTTTCACAGGATCCAGCTTCGGCCCTTCCCCCTCAACAAACTCCAGCTTCTGGCCAAGCGCATATGGCACAACCAAAATATCCGAAAATATAATCGCAGCATCCATCCCAAAACGCCGAACAGGCTGCATCGTCACCTCACACGCCGCATCCGGATCCATCGCAAGCCCAAGAAAACTTCCCTTCTTCGCTCGCAACTCCCGATACTCCGGCAAATATCGCCCAGCCTGCCGCATAAACCAAAACGGTACATTCTCGCTCACATGCCCACTCAACGCATCCAAAAAACTTTTCCCTGTCTCAATCTTCAAAAAACATCTCCACGATTCGCATTTAACCTCCCGCATACTAATTTATTTTTATATTTAAAAAAGGTATTTGATAGTAATAGGGCATGTGGGTAACGGGGATTGAATCTAAACGGCATTTAACTCACAATTTCCTTC
>JBASFN010000171.1:0-2498 GCA_049653045.1 Alphaproteobacteria bacterium | reverse complement strand
AACTTTCTTCTGGAAGTCAGGACAAAGAGAACTCATGCGCTCATATTCCTGAAGACTATCGACGGCGTTCTGACGCTCCATACGATCCAAATCCATTTTTTTATATTCAAATTCTATAGTCTGGGTGATAACGGAATACATACGATCAGCCATAGCCTGAGTATTTTCCGGGGCGACGGGCTGGGTTCTAAATCCCCGCTCCTCTAGTGCCTTATATATTTTTGCCCCGACATTTCTGGAAAAACTATTGACGATTTTTCGATCAACATTGACGTGTTTCATTTCATGCTCAAGCACGGCCTTTCGCATACAGGAATCATTATAGACCTCTTTGGCAATAACGATGACAGGCTCGATTTCGACCGGCACGGAAATTTTGTCATACCAAAGACACACGCCGCCCGTGCGCGGATCATACTTATTACCCAACTTGATCGAGGGCTTGATCGATATTTTTCCCTCCATATAACCTTGCGTCATAGTGACACCATGAAAGCCATAGGGGTTAATGGTGTCCATATCCTTGGATTGCAACTGCTGGAGGGTTTTAGAGTAATCATAGCGAACAGGCTTTGTGCCAGGAACCACATTGATCTCGGCAGCCTTGACTAGGGGGCAGAGATTAGCAGATTGCGCCTGCTGGGGCTGCTGTCCGGCCGCAAGGGTCAGAAGTGTTCCGGCCACAAGATAATCAATTCCAAGCATTTTTAGTTTCCTTTTAAACCCTTACTTCCCTCATTTTACATGAGAAAGGGTTAAAAAAAACACGAAAACGCCTTTACCAAAGCGTAAGTATTTGCCCTTACACTGATTTATGCTAAACAATAGGACAATAACCACTTTTCGGGAGCCGCCCCTATGCACACGCTCGTTTACCTCGTCGACCTCGCTTTCAACATTTATGTCGGGATTATCCTGTTGCAGGTGGCCGTCGGCTGGCTGATTATTTTCGAGGTTATTAACTCCTCAAACGAGCGGGCGCAGAACCTCGTCGATCTTTTGAAAAAGATGACCGACCCGGTTTACAAACCCATCCAGAAATATGTTCCGCCAATCGGCGGCATTGACGTGACCCCACTGATTGTCATCGTTCTGCTCTCGGTTGTCAGGGGCATCGTTATCAGCGCCATACTTTAAGGGAGTTACTATTCGTGTCTATTATTGATGGAAAATCTATTGCCGCCGCATTGCGTGCTGAGTTTACCGTGCGGGTTGCGGCGATGGACAATAAACCGGCTCTGGCCGTTATCCTTGTCGGCGACGATCCGGCCTCTCATGTTTATGTTGGCAACAAGGTTAAGGCCTGTGCTGAGACGGGCATCAAGAGCATCGAGAAACGCCTGCCCGCCAACGCAACCCGCGCGGACGTCGAAGGCGTTATCCGATCCCTAAATGCAGATCCGAATGTGGACGGGATTTTGTTGCAGCTTCCCCTACCCCAAAACCTGAAAAACGATGAGGACAGCCTAATCCAGATGATTGATCCGGCAAAAGATGTCGATGGACTGACCTTCGTCAATATCGGCAAGCTGGTGGCCGGGGATAACAGCGGAATGGTTCCATGCACGCCGCAAGGATCAATACGCCTAATTAAAAGCATCAATCCGGATTTAACCGGCCTTCATGCGGTTGTAATCGGACGCTCCCTGCTGTTCGGAAAGCCGATGGCGCAGTTGTTGTTGGCCGAGAATTGCACCGTCACACAAGCACACTCAAAAACTGTTGATCTGGCGGCAGTTTGCCGGAACGCAGACATTCTAGTGGCCGCTGTCGGCAGACCGAAAATGATCAAGGGCGACTGGATCAAACCGGGAGCCATCGTCATCGACGTGGGGATCAACAGACTAGAAAGCGGAAAACTCTGCGGGGATGTCGATTACGATGAGGCCGTGAAAGTGGCTGGAGCGATTACACCGGTTCCCGGTGGTGTGGGACCTATGACCATTGCGTGCCTTCTCGGGAACACCCTCAAGGCCGCAGAACTTGACCTTTAATAGACCATCTTCTTATAGGGTTCATATTTATTTATATTGATCCGCGCCGCCTGCGCTGCCATGTAAGCATCGGCGAACTTATCACGAGCCATCTGGCTCTGGAATTTGAAATCCGGCTCCACATATTCATACATGAGATCGTTCTCTATCAAAAAAATAAGAAGAGTTTCATTCTTATTGATCCAACTCTTACATTCCGCCATGAATGCCTTGACGTATATCATGTTATTTTTATACTTGGTTTTGATATCCAGTCGCACATCCCCCTTCTTCATTTCTTCTTCTATTTTTGCAACTTTCTCATCAATATCTGCTTTCCAGTATCTGAGAATTATTTTTGCCCGCCGTACATTATTCAGGGACTTCACCATTTTTTCCCTATTATCAAATACGCCGGGAGCGTAGATATGTGCCATATAACGCCGCATCTCGTATCCATAACTGTCATAGGCTGCGGGCACATTAATTTTGATGCCATAAACAAGCCTATCCACACTATCACCT
>JBASFN010000170.1:0-2281 GCA_049653045.1 Alphaproteobacteria bacterium | reverse complement strand
GCTTGCGGTTTTGAGGACTTAGATGCCGTGAAGTTGTCCGTTATCATTCCCATGGTTGAGGGTGAACAAGCGTGGAAGGATTTGATCCCCGATCTTGCTGGACTACCGCCCAGCAGCGAAATCATCTTCGCCTTGCCGCAAGGGACGCCGACCCTAGAAATACCCGCACCCCATCCATGGATGCTCATCAAACAAATCAGTGATGGCATGGGGCGCGCCGCGCAAATGAACGCCGCCGCGCGCGTAGCAGAGGGTACGCAACTATGGTTTTTGCATGCGGATTCGCGTCTGGGGCAAGAGACCATCCCTGCCTTGTTGCGCAGACTGAGCCAGTATCCTGATTGGCTTTTATACGGCGATTTGAAATTTCTTTCCGATGCAACGCCTTTGATGAAGCTCAATGAAATGGGGACGTGGGTTCGCTCGCGTCTGCTGGAGATGCCTTTCGGCGACCAAGGCCTTTGTATACGCAAGAAGCTGTTTCAAGAGATCGGTGGATATCCGGAGAATGTGAAATATGGCGAGGATCATGTATTTGTCTGGCGCGCCCGCCAGCGTAGGATAGTCTTGAGGTCTATCGAAGCGCCGATTTATACGAGCGCCAGAAAATACCGCGATCGTGGTTGGTTTAAGACAACCGCGCGGCATGTCGCGCTAACCTACAAACAGGCATGGCCCGAGTTCTGCCGTCTTGTATTTCGGCGAGGTGGCGCATGACAGGCGCGCTCGCCATTTTTGCCAAGACACCAGGCCTGTCGCCCGTAAAAACGCGGCTGGCGGCAGATATCGGCGCCGAGAAAGCGGAGCAGTTCTATCGGTATAGCGTCAAATGCCTTGAAGAGCTTGCGCTTACCGTCCTGCGGGAAACGCAAGGCGCTCTCGTTCCTTACTGGGCCGTTGGTGAAGAAAACGGCCTGAATCATTCGCTTTGGGGGAATTTTGATCGGCTATGGACGGGGGATGGCGGCTTGGGAGGCAGGCTAAATCACGTTTATGCGGCGCTTTTGAAAAAACATGACCATGTCATTCTTATCGGCACCGACAGCCCCCAGCTGTCTTCAGGACGCATCATCGAAGCTCATGAGATTCTCAGGAAAAAAACGGGGCATGTCATCGGCCCTGCGGAAGATGGCGGTTATTATCTATACGGCGGCCACGTTCCTTTGCCCCGCGACTTGTGGCTCTCCGTTCCGTACAGTGTTTCTGAGACATGCGCAGTTTTTGCTAAAAAACTACAGCCACATGGCGAGATACACTATCTTTCAAGAACCTTTGACGTGGATCTCTTGGAGGATTTTGAAAAACTATCTTCCTGCGCGGGCGATATGAATGGGCAAGCGCAGCAAGAACTTATGAAGTGGCTTACTTTGGTGAAGAAAGAAGTGCAGTGTTAGATTCTGCTGTTAGAAAATTGATTGATCCTGTTCTGAACAAGATAGCTCATAAATTGGTGAAGTACGGCGTACAAGCCAATACGCTCACAATCGCCGGATTTGTTTTTTCGGTTTTAGGATTCATAGCGGTGGCGTATCAGCAGTATGGCTTAACGATCCTGTTTATCGTTTTAAGCAGGGCGATGGATGGTTTGGATGGCCCTTTGGCGCGTCAAACGGCGGCAACGGATTTCGGTGGATACCTCGACATCGTTTTCGATTTTATATTCTATTCTGGAACGGTTTTCTTTTTCGCAGTGGGACAGCCTGCTTTTGCATTATCCGCCGCTTTCCTGATCTTCAGCTTCATGGGTACGGGAAGTTCCTTTTTGGCCTACGCCATAATGGCGGCAAAACACGGTATCAACCACGACAAGCAAGGCAAAAAGTCGTTCTTCTATTTGCAAGGCATCACAGAGGGAACTGAAACCATACTAATTCTTGTCTTGATGTGCCTGTTTCCTAGCTACTTTAATTTTATCGCGTATGCGTTTGGCGGCTTATGCTGGCTGACAACGATTGGCAGAATACGCCAGGCAGCAAAGGACTTTAATGACGCCTAGAGAGGAGAACATACGATGTTGCGTGCGAAGAATTTTCTGAAGATTTTACTGTTTTCATTCTTTCTTGTTTTGCCTTCTCTGGCTATGGCGGAAGGGGGATATAAAGACATATATAATGCACTCCTTCATGACTACGTTCATGCAGGAGGCAAGGCAGGCATTAAGGCCAATCTTGTGGATTACGACGAATGGGCGAAAGATCCGCGCCATGAGCAAGTCATGAAGGCGTTGACGGAGGTCGATGTCTCGAAACTTGATCATCAGGCATTAAAAGTATTTTGGATC
>JBASFN010000169.1:0-2171 GCA_049653045.1 Alphaproteobacteria bacterium | reverse complement strand
AAGAAAGACCCTGTAAAACAGGGTTTAATTTTTTGTAAGCCACAGAAGAAAAAGGAAGGCTAGAGAGATGTTTCACCGTGTAAAGTCCGAACCGGCCCAGGGGCCTTTCAATCAGGCGCCGCAAAATCAATCGGCAGATCCCGTTCAGACCCAGCAGGTAACTCCACCCCCGGCCAAGCCCCAGACTGCATCGGCATCTTTGGCTCCGGCCACCACCCAAGACAACACCAAGAAAGAGGAAGCGACCACCATGACCACCGACCAAGCAAAAAAAACCGACACTGCAGTCCCGGACAGCAGTGCGCCTCGTGCTCTCGACATTCCCGGCGGAGCGGCGTATCAGCGTCCCGGCCAGCCGCCATTGCGTACCGGCGGCACGTTCCCTGGCGCGTATCCCGGATATAATCCGCACGCGGCTCCCGGTGCGGCAATCTCAACGGATCGCCGCCTGATTATAGGTCGCGGTATTACGATGTCTGGTGAAATTGAGTCCTGCGATCATTTGATCGTTGAGGGAACCGTTGAAGCAACCCTGAAGGGCGCAAGCGTTCTCGACATCGCCGAGAGCGGCGTGTTCTACGGGACGGTTGATATTGATGAAGCCACTGTTGCTGGACGTTTTGAAGGCGATCTGCAGGTAAAAGGTCGTTTGACCATCCGTGCTGGTGGCGCGATTACAGGTTCCATCGTTTACAAGGAGCTTGAAGTTGAGGCTGGCGCAACGATCGACGGAAAATTGTCCCCTGTCGGCGCGCAGCATGACGCTAAAAAAAACACTAAAAACGTAGGAAAAATGAAGAGAGACTCTTCTGAATCCGTCAGCGGAGAAGACGGTCTTTTCGCCAGCAAGACGGCTGCTGAATAGAAGAACTCTTATCGACAATATTGTGCAAGCCAGACCATGTGTCTGGCTTGTCGTTTAGGGATTGATGGGAATGCCAAGAAGGTTGCTGAGTTTTGTGATTGTCTTTGTCGTTGTTGCGATGAGCGTTATTGCCCATCGTGCGATTGTGCGCGTTGATGGCGGCGGCGCAGCGCAGGCGGCCTTGGCGGCGGCTTCGGGAATCCGCACTGGGGACATAAAAAAGCTGGTGCGGGACATTAGTGCAAATCCTGAGCGTTTGTTATCGGCGAAGGGCATGGATATAAAAATGGCCTTGAGAGAGCCGGAACTCGTCAGGCAGGATTTGCCAACGACGATCTGGCAGTATCGTACCGAGGCTTGTGTTCTCGATGTTTATTTTACCGGCAAGGCCGATCCGCTTCTTTCCCCGGTCGCGCACTATGAAATTCGTGCTCGTGGAAATTCATTGGCGGGTAATGAGGCCGCTTGTGTTCGCAGCCTGACGCGTAAGGCTTCTCGGCCTCAAATGATTGATGTCAGTGCTCTTTATAAGCAGATATGATTTAGCGTGTTTTTTGTTTAAATTCACAGAGGTCATAAACGGGACATTGTTCGCATAAAGGCGTTCGCGCCTTGCAGGTGTAACGTCCGTGCAGGATCAGCCAGTGATGGGCATGCAGGGCGAATTCCTTCGGGATTTTTTTTACCAGTTTTTCTTCGACGTCTTCCGGCGTTTTGCCGGGGGCAAGGCCGGTGCGGTTGCCGACGCGAAAGATATGCGTGTCCACCGCCATCGTTGGCTGGCCGAACGCGACATTTAAAACGACATTCGCTGTTTTTCTTCCCACGCCGGGAAGTTTCATCAGGTCGTCCCGCGTGCTGGGGATTTTGCCGTCATATTCATCGACCAGTTTTTGTGACAGGGCGATAACATTTTTTGCCTTGGTGTTGAACAGGCCGATGGTCTTGATGTGTTTTTTTAGTTGATCGAGGCCGAGTGCCAGCATTTTTTCGGGCGTTCCTGCAATTTTGAACAAGTCCTTGGTTGCTTTGTTGACGCCAATATCGGTCGCCTGTGCCGAGAGGACGACGGCAACCAGCAGGGTGAAATCGTTGGTGTATTCAAGATCGCTTTTGGGTGATGGATTTTTTTCTCTCAGGATCGAGAAAAACTTTTTGACGGCGTCCGGTTTCATGCTTTTTTAGTTTCAAATTTTGCAAGCTTTCTGTTTTTTTTGACCGCGCCCGCCGAAAATATTTGTCCGTGCATACAAATATAAACGCCGGGTTTTTCAGAAAGGGCGGAGGCCATCGCATAGCCCAGATT
>JBASFN010000168.1:0-3027 GCA_049653045.1 Alphaproteobacteria bacterium | reverse complement strand
TTGTCGGCGGCGGCGCGGGAACAGGCTGGACGATTTACCCACCCCTCTCGGGCATCACGGGTCACCCGCACATGGCCGTGGACATGGCGATCTTCTCGCTCCACCTCGCGGGCGCATCCTCCATTCTGGGCGCGGCCAACTTCATCACCACCATCTTCAACATGCGCGCCCCAGGCATGACATTGCATAAAATGCCTTTGTTTGTCTGGTCCGTTCTCATCACCGCATTCCTGCTGGTTCTGGCTCTGCCCGTACTCGGCGGCGCGATCACGATGCTCCTCACCGACCGCAATTTCGGCACGGCCTTCTTCGTCCCGGAAAAAGGCGGCGACCCGATGCTGTTCCAGCATTTGTTCTGGTTCTTCGGCCATCCCGAAGTCTACATCATGATTTTGCCCGCCTTCGGCATCGTCAGCCAGATCGTCTCGACCTTCTCGAAAAAACCAATCTTCGGGTATCTGGGCATGGCCTACGCCATGACCGCGATCGGCGTTGTCGGTTTCGTCGTCTGGGCGCACCATATGTACACCGTAGGCATGAGCGTCGATACCCGCGCCTACTTCACCGCCGCAACCCTCATCATCGCCGTACCAACAGGCATTAAAATCTTCTCATGGATCGCCACAATGTGGGGCGGCTCGATCCGCTTCACAACACCCATGCTCTGGGCGATTGGCTTTATCTTCCTGTTCACCGTCGGCGGCGTGACGGGCGTTGTGCTCGCCAATGCCGGGATGGACACCGCCCTGCACGATACCTACTACGTCGTCGCGCACTTCCACTACGTTCTCTCGCTCGGCGCGGTCTTCGCCCTGTTCGCGGGTTTTTACTACTGGATCGGCAAGATGTCAGGCCGCCAATACCCCGAATGGATGGGTCAAGTGCATTTCTGGGTTACCTTCATCGGCGTCAACCTCGTATTCTTCCCCCAGCATTTCCTCGGCCTCGCCGGGATGCCCCGCCGCTACATCGACTACCCCGACGCCTACGCCGGATGGAATCATGTGTCCTCGATGGGATCCTACATTTCCGGCGCGGCCACCGTGTGGTTCCTGATTGTGGTATTTTATACACTCTGCTGCGGCCGCCGCGTTCCCGGCAACTACTGGGATGTCCCGCCGCAATGCATGACGCTGGAATGGACGCTGCCCTCGCCGCCGCCCTTCCACCAATTTGACATCCAACCGATGGTGAAATAATAAAAAAAGGCGCCACCCGGCGCCTTTTTTCTACCATACAATTTTCTTAAGCTATAACGACATGCCGATCCATCGCTGTGCTCGAAGAAATGGAATCCGTATACTTCTTCGCATCCCCCCAAAAAGGATGATCGACACTCTGCCCGCCATTATTCACTTTTTTTGGAACGAATGCTTCAAGGGTGCTGAACACCTTCTCCACAACGGCCTGCTGACATTGCTCACCGTTCTCAAATGCAGCATGAAGCAATCCCTGAATCTGCGGATATTGCCGCTCCAACTCTGAACATTGCGAAGTGAAGTACAATTTATTCGCCTCGACCAGATAATGCGCAGCATTAAAACACCCGAGCTTTGATTTCACATTATCAGGCCGCACTTCATCCGGGCCGCGCTCTTCAAAAATAATGCCCTTGATTTTATCCATCGCCGTCAACCGATGCATCGATCCCCTGTCAAATTCCTCAGCATACGCCAAAATCTGATTAATCGGCTGATGGTAATCAACCGTCTTGCCGCTTCTCTCGCGCTCCACAACACGAGCAACCACCGCATCAATCTTGTCCATAACAGTCTGGGTACTACCCACACCAACCCCTTGAGTAAAATCATTCTTCATAAACTATATCCTCCCGTTATTTTTTTTAATTATGAAAACATACGCATATACATATGATTTGTCAAATTCATGATTCCCTCCGGAAAGTCAATAAATCAAATAATCCACTTCGCCACATTAACCATTTGTTAACCTTTCCTATCGTAGGGTGTGAACAATTAGTTAATAAACCGGGATTTCAAAGATGCCTGCGACAGCGACAAAAACGGAAAACAACGCCTACCCCGCTCTTTTCGACGCGGCGGCAAAGCATAACAAAATCCCCGCCATGGCCGATCATTTCGAGGATGCCACCGTCCTTGAAACAATCAACAGCGCAGACGCAGAAACCGACAACCTCACCCATTTTGAACTGGGCGCAGGCGAAACCTCCTTCCGTGATCGCATCGCCAATTTAATCGACGAAGGACACCCAATAACCGCTGTCAACCTGCTCGATACCGCACTCTCCGGCGCGGACAACGAAACCATCGACGACATCATCGGCACGGCTCTGTCTGCCCTGAAAAAACTCGAAACCGCCAACTACGGCGAAGAAGCACGGCTTTTGGAATACACGCTTTCAGACTGGGGCATCGACGCGCCGCTCAAGGAAACAAAACCCGCCACCGCGCCAACCCCGGCGGCAACCCCAGCGGCAACATATAAATTCACAATGCCCGCCCCCGCCCTGATGATGTAATTGCGAACGCAACTTGCACAGAATGTCATAATGGCCTATGAAATTAGTCATGGATATTACACAAGACACGGGACAGGCTCTTTCCACATCGGAAGATAAAATTTCGGATTTCTTTGTGCTGCTGAAGCCCAAGGTAATGAGCCTCGTGGTCTTCACCGGCTTCGCGGGTCTATGGATCGCCCCCGGCGTTGAAACCCTGCACCCTTTTCTGGCCTTTGTTGCCATGCTCTGCCTCGCCGTCGGCGCAGGCGCAGCCGGATGCATCAACATGTGGTACGAACGCGACATCGACGCCGTGATGAATCGAACACGAAACAGGCCAATCCCCGCAGGACGCATCCAGCCCGAAGAAGCCCTGTCCTTCGGAATCATCCTATCTCTCGCCTCCGTCGTCACCATGGGGCTTGCACTGAACTGGACGGCGGCGGCACTGCTAGCCATCGCCAACCTGTTTTACGTTTTCGTCTATACGGTATGGCTAAAACGCATCACACCGCAAAACATCGTCATCGGCGGCGCGGCTGGCG
>JBASFN010000167.1:0-12620 GCA_049653045.1 Alphaproteobacteria bacterium | reverse complement strand
ACCCCGTATAGCGCCATACGGGATTTTTTATTTTTAGGGAGGAGGAGCATGGCGGTAAGAGCGAGGAGGATTCCCGCTATCCAAGATGTGTGTGCAAAGCCAATTGTTGGCAGTAAAAGCCATGCTGCGCTTACGGCTCCGATCATGGAGGCAAGGGCATTCATCGCATATAACCTTCCCCATAACCGTGGAGATTTCATGTCGTCCATGATCCAGGGCAGGGCAACTCCGAGCAGGGTGAGAGGGCCGCCGATGACGTAGAGAGTCATCGCAAACCATTTTGCAAGAATTGCATAGGCGTTTTGTGATCCGGCGGGCGCGATCAGATCAAAGCGTTCAATTAAAGGTGTGAATAGAAGGATTAAAATTCCGGAGACGGCAATAATCATGCCGAGGGAAAATCCGGATTTTTTTAATTTTGGAGCTATAGCCGCGCCGGTTCCCAGAGAAATCAGCACGCAAGATAGCATGATGGCAAAGGCATCTGTTGTGCTGTGAAAGGCGGCCGTTAGCGAGCGAAACCACGCGACCTCAAGGGCGAATGTTGAAAATCCCGTTACAACGACGATAATCTGCGCGGTTATTGGCGAGAGTTGATTTGTTGTTGTGCGGCTTTCCTCGATGTTGTTTTCAGGGGCGGATATATTTTCAGGGCGGAGTGAAAGAGCGATTATGCCGATGGTAATGTTGATTGCGGCGATCATCCATGATGTGTGCAGGATTCCAAGTTGCGGGATGAAGATCAGGGCTGCGATCAGAGATCCTGCCGACGCGCCGAGTGTGTTGAGGCCGTATAGTAGCGAAAGCGGCGTTTTGAATTGCCGCGCCGCAAGGCCAAGAACCGGGATTGTCGCCCCCATGCAAATGGCGGGCAAACCGATTGTTGCGCCGATCCCGAGGAGGTGCACCAAGGCGGCATTATCCGGGGAGGCGGCGTAGATCGCCGTGTCTATTTTTTCAATTGCACCGAACAGGAAGCTTAAGGAAAGCCCCGCAAGGCCGATTGCAATTTCAAGCAAGCCATAGAGTCGCAGGGGGCGTTTAATTTCGCGTTCTCTTATGATGCTTCCCATGAGAAGGGAGCCAAGGCACATGCCGCCCATCGTGACCGCAATCGTGATGGCCGTTCCCCATGCCGAAACGCCGAGCGCGAGGGAGGATTTGATTTGCCAGATGACCTCCCATGATAGCGCGGCAAGGCCGGAGGTAAGTACAAGGTAATGCACCGATGAGAAGGAAATTTTTTTTGTCATTGTCCTGTCCGGAAAATGGTGGCGGTACAGGGATTTGAACCCCGGACACAAGGATTATGATTCCTCTGCTCTACCACTGAGCTATACCGCCGTCTTGTGGTATTAGTGAGGGGTTTTATGACCGTTTTGGAAGAAATTTGCAAGGCTTCCCGTTAAATATTGCCCGTTCCGGCGATCCAGCCGCCACCCAGCACCCGGTTGCCCGCATAAAAAACGGCGGCTTGGCCGGGGGAAATGCCGTATTGCGGGGTTTCCAGAAATATTTCAGCCGCGCCACCCTCTTTCCGTGTGATACGGGCGGGGACGGGTTTCATGGAGGAGCGGAATTTGATTGTAAACGGAATCTTAGAATCTCCGAATCTCGGAATCTCAGAAATTAGCCAGTTGCATTCCTTTACCAGTAGCTTGTTTTTGGCGAGGGCTTCCTTCGGCCCGACGATGACGCGGTTGGTGGCGGGGTCGATTGTCAGCACGTAAAACGGGTTGTTGGCGTCGTCGTGGCCGCCGCCGATGCCCAAACCCTTCCGCTGGCCGATCGTATAATGGATGATCCCCCGGTGCGCACCTAAAATGCGCCCGTCGATGTGAACGATGTCGCCGGGGCGTTCGGCTTCGGGGCGGATTTTCTTGACGATTTGTGCGTAATCCCCGCCCGGTACGAAGCAGATGTCTTGCGAGTCCGGCTTGTCGGCGGTGAGTAAACCAAGCCGTTCCGCATGCTTGCGCGTGATGTCCTTTGTCCAGCCGCCCAAGGGAAAGCGCAGGAAATCCAGTTGTTCTTGTGTCGTGGTGAACAGGAAATAGCTCTGGTCTTTCGTGTCATCCACGGCGCGGTGCATCTCGGAATGAATGCCGCCATTGTCCTTGCGCTGTACGTAATGCCCGGTTGCCATGCAATCGGCATTGAGGTCTTTTGCCATTTCCAGCAAGTCCCGAAACTTGACCGATTGATTGCAGCGCACGCAAGGGATCGGCGTTTCCCCCCGCATATAGCTGTCGGCGAAATCGTCAATGACGCTCTCGCGGAATTTGCTTTCGTAGTCTAATACGTAATGGGGAAAGCCGCGCCCCTCCGCCACGCGCCGCGCATCGTGGATGTCCGCCCCGGCGCAGCAAGTCTTCGATTTCGCCGTCGCCGCGCCGTGGTCGTAAAGCTGCAACGTCACGCCCACCACGTCGTAGCCTTCCTCGTGCAGCAAACTGGCCGCCACCGACGAATCTACCCCGCCCGACATGGCAACGACCACGCGGGTATCCTTCGGGGCTTTGGCAATGCCGAGGCTGTTTAAGGCGGTGTTTTTCATGCGGGGGACTATAGGGGCAGGGCGGGGCGGAATGCAAATGATCGTGGCGGTGTGGCGCGCGGGGGTGTTGGGTGTTTGTTCGGGGATTTTCTAACCATTTGTTTTTGTTTGGTAAAATCAATTCCTTCAGTTCGGTTTCTGGTGAATTAACCTTTTCAAAGCGGGGCGGGTTCAACAGTTCGTTCGTATGGTTTTTTCTTTTTTTACCCTCTCCCTTTAGGGAGAGGGCAGGGTGAGGGTGAAGCCCCCTTAACAGTTCGTTTGTTCGTTTTTTTATATTCCCGCGGTGCTGTTTTCCGAAATTTAATGACATAATGCAATCTTAGGGGCGCGGAGCGACTGGGAGGGGTGCGGGTGACCCGGCGCGGTGTTCGGGGGAGAAGAGCAAGGCCGCACCACGGCAATTTTTTTTAAGCCGTTCATTGAGCGAGTATAACAGAGGGGAGGAAAAAATTCAGGAAATTCTTCCTATCGTTATAGTTCGTGTGCCCAAAAAATCAAAATTTTTAGCCTCGGCGTTTTTGCCATGCCGATGCCGCGCCCTTGCGCCCTGGCACAGGTTCGATGAGATTTCGCTCTGCTAATCTAATAAATACATTCTTCATGGTATTTTCAGACGCAATCCCAGTAAGTTCTCTTGCGGTACGGTTGTTGATTTCAGGATTGTTTGCAAGATAATCCATTACAGATTCCTCTGGAGAGGCCAGCTTGTCGTGCTTAATTTCTACAATCACAGAATTTTCGGCTTCTCGAATAACCGGTGGTTTTAGGCGAAATTTTCTCATTTCATCAACAGCAGTGTTCAGTCCCTCGCCAACATCTTTATTCGGAGGATTTGGAAACTTGTGAATGAGTCGAACCAACACCCCATTTCGTGAAAACTGGGTTTTTAGAATATTGCGGGTGGTAACTTGCCCGGGTAGACGACCGGGGCTTTCTATTTCAATACGGTTCTCGAAAACACGGATTTGTACGTTTGATGCAATACTATAATCACGGTGCAGCACTGCATTTGTAACAATTTCATGAAGTGCCTTTTGTGGGTATTCTACCGGTTCAAATCCTTTTGGCCCTAGCCTTTGAATACCTTTTACCATTCCAATAGTCCTTTCGACCGCCTCATAAATTATTTCATAAGCGGTTCCCTCAATGGTTTCGGGGTCACCAGCAAGAGTATCCCGGGTTGGCAGTCCAGACGTTTTGTAGCGGAAAAGTTTAACCCCAGACTTAGGCAGTAGGGCTTGTGGTTCTTCTGCAAACAGCAAAATTCCCGATACTATCGGTTTGTTATTTCGTAAGAGCGATTGCTTTCTTACAAACGTAGCGGGATCTTGCATGGGCACAACATGCTTTATGAAGTCAGCCAGTTTTTCTGATTTAGTAAGAACGGTTATTTCAGCATTAACCGGATTGATTTCATAACTGGAAATGCCCTTATCAAGCTCTAGTCTCCGTAGTTGTTCCACTCCTTTCACTGGGAGATTTTGCGCACCCCTCCTGATGTAAACTTTTTTATCATGTGCTCTGGAAATCTGTGGGGTGCGCTGCACAGTGATGTGCAGGACAACGCCGTTCGATCCCGGGCACAATAAAAATTCATAAGAATATTCAGCACCAAGTGGAAATAAGGTTTCCAATGATTGAAGATGTCCGTTAGCGGCTTCCTGATCTTTGAAGCCATGCCATGTTCGAATTTTTGCTCCTAACATTTCCGTTTCACCGATGCCGATATACAGATCTCCACCGGTGGAATTAGCAAAAGCGGACACGGTGTTACCTAGTTTCTTAGTTGAAACTTCAATGCCCTTTAATTCGGCATAATGTCCTTCTTCCAACGTTAATAACCGGTCACGTTCTTCACCGGTTATTTCTATAACTGTTATGCCTTTATTCGAGCTCATGTAACCGGTTATACACCCAATAACCGGCCTATAAAAGCATAAAAAACGAAATATTTAATATTTAAAACCGGTTTTTGTGCAAATAACCGGTATTTAAGAATCTGGCCAATGTCTATATTAAGCTAGCCCCATTTCCACGATGAAAAAGCAGTCTAGAGGTGTTTTGCAGTCCTCAACATGACGCAGTAATCACCAAAAGGGTTTCACCACAGAGGTCACGGAGGAGCCACAGGGGAAAGGCTCTGTGTTTTTTCTCTGTGTTCTCTGCGGCCTCTGTGGTGAATTTTTTTCAGGGTTTCTGGATTGCTTCCGTTTTCGGCTCGCAATGACGAGGGGCTGTTTTGTGTTTTAAAAGTCCCTCTCCCTGACCCTCTCCCTGAAGGGAGAGGGAATAGAGGGGAACGCCGTGATCGCCGTGTACTCCGTGGTGAAAATGAGACCCTTCGCTATGCTCAGGATGACAGGGTGTTGTGGTGGAGCAACAAAAAACCGCCGGAGGGTTTTCACGCCCCCGGCGGTTTCGTTACGCAATGGTTTTCGCGGGGCTTACGCGGCCGCTTTGGTGTCGGTGGCCGGTTTCGCGGTGGCGCAGCTTTCTGATTTTTCGTCAGAAGCGGCATCCGCTTTTTTCTCCGTGCTGCAAGCGGTGGTGCTGCAGGTCGCGGCTTCCGCTGGAGTTTTTGCGTCGGCGGGGTTCGCAGCAGGCGCATTTTTATTGGGTTGATTTGTCATGGTTTTTTCCTTTGTTGGAGATGAATGGGATGGTGTGCCCACTGTCTAACACGCGTGGGGATGCCATGTCCCGTAATCTATTTAAATAAACAGGTTGCTATTGCGGGCTTTGACGCGAATGGTAATTACCACTCTGTCTTTGTGCCCGGCAGCGCGACCGTGAGGCCGTCCAGCGCGTTTGTGATTTTGATCTGGCAGCCAAGCCGCGAGGTCGGGCGCACGTCGAAGGCGGTGTCTAAAATATCCACTTCCTCGTCGCTCTGCTCGTTGTCCTGATCGGTTACGCGGGTTGCCCAGTCGGGATGCACATAAACATGGCATGTCGCGCACGACATGCAGCCGCCGCACGCGCCCTCGATGCCGGGGACTTTGTTTTCCGTGGCGATTTGCATGATCGACAGGTTTTCCTCGGCGTCGATGGTTTGCGATGTGCCGTCAGGCTGGAGGAAGGTGATTTTGGGCATAGATATTCCTTGTCTGTTTGTCGGCGAGGTAACGCAGAAATAAATAAAAAACTTTGCGTGACTTTGTTTTACTTTGCGTTTCAAAATTTTTTAACGCAAAGGACGCGAAGTCACGCAAAGAAAAAATATATTTTAATTTAAAACTCTGCGTCCCCTGTGCCTCTGTGGTGGATTCATTTTTTCAATCTCGCGGAGATTTTCTCCCACGCCGCGAGGAATTTTTCAATATCGTTTTCGGTGGTCGCCCAGCCCGTGGAGACGCGCAAGGTTCCGCCGATTGTTTTTTCGTCTAGCCCCATGGCCTTGAGGACGTGGCTGCCCTTGACGCTGCCGCTCGAACAAGCGGAGCCGTTGCTGACGCAGATGCCTTCGAGGTCGAGGGCAATAAGCAGTGTTTCCGATTTTGCGCTGGGGGTGCTGAATAACGTGGTGTTCGGCAAGCGCGGCGCGGTTTCGGAGTGGATGAGGATTGAAGGGTTTATTTTGTGCAATCCTAACTCTACTCTATCCCGCATGTTTTTCTGGGTTTGGAGGGAGGCGGGGAGGGCGTTTAAGGCGGCCTCTGCTGCCGCGCCGAAACCCGCTATCCCGGCGGTGTTCAGCGTTCCGGCGCGGGCGCGTTTTTCCTGTCCGCCGCCATCCAGCAAAACCGGCGTAATGCCGCAGAGGCCAAGGACGAGTGCGCCGACGCCTTGGGGGCCTCCCATCTTGTGCGCGGATAATGTGAGGAAGTCGATACCGAGCGCGGCAATATCGACGGGAATTTTTCCGGCGGCCTGCGCCGCATCGCAATGAAATAGTGCGCCGTGTTTTTTGGCGAGAGAAGAGATTTTTTCAATCGGCTGGATCGTGCCCGTTTCATTGTTGGCGAACATGACAGAGACGAGCGCGGTTCTTCTTTCCTTGAGGAGTTTTTCAAGCGCGGCGAGATTGACAATGCCGTCCGCCGTCACCGGAATTTTTTCCGCCTGTGGTGCGGCTTCTAAAACGGACGAGTGTTCGATCGCGGAAACGAGAATGCGTTCGCCGGGGAAAAATTTGAGGATTGTGTTGTTCCCCTCCGTCGCGCCGCTGTTGAAGATCACCTGCGCGGGCGGCGCGTTTACGAGGGCGGCCACTTTCTCCCGCGCTTCTTCGACTATCTTATGCGCGGCGCGGCCAAGCGCATGAACGGATGAGGCGTTGTGCGGCGCGTCCATGGCGCACAACACCGCTTCCCGCGCTTCGGGGCGCAAGGGGGCGGTGGCGTTGTAATCAAGAAAAACGTAATCTTTTTTATGGTTTTTCATAAGAATAAAGTCTTGTTTTCGTATCTAGTGGTTGTATCTTGCATAGAGATTATCCACAAGTTTATCAACATGTTACGATAAATTTATAGACAATTCTTTTTGCTTGCCATATAGAGGGGGCGAATATGGGTACTGGAAAGGGGGCGAAGTCTCTTTTCCCGCTTCATAAAAAGCCGTAAGGCACAAACAAGGGGATACAATGCCAGAAGTCATTTTCAACGGCCCTGCGGGTCGAATTGAAGGTCGCTACACTCATTCGAAAATCAAGAACGCGCCGCTCGCGCTGGTTCTGCATCCGTCGCCGGAATTGGGCGGCACGATGAATAATAAGATTACCTATATGTCGTTTCAGGCTTTCACCCAGAGGGGCTTTTCGACGCTGCGGTTTAATTTTCGCGGCGTGGGTCGTTCGCAGGGTGTGTTTGATCGCGGCGAAGGCGAGTTGAGCGATGCGGCGTCGGCTCTTGATTGGATGCAGGAGATCAATCCGAATGCTCCTTATGTTTGGATCTCCGGATTTTCGTTTGGTGCGTGGATCGGGATGCAGCTTTTGATGCGCCGCCCGGAAATTCGCGGGTTTATTTCTATCGCGCCGCCAGCCAATACACAGGACTTTACGTTCCTTGCCCCGTGTCCGACATCAGGCCTGATTATTCAGGGACAAAAAGACGACGTGGTGACGGAGCCGGAGGTGACATCTTTCGCGGAAAAGCTGCACCAGCAAAAAGGTATCAAGATCGACTACCGCGTCATTCCCGGTGCGAACCACTTCTTCCACGGCCACACCGACACGGTGATCGCGCATATGCACGACCATCTGGACAAGGCGGACGGCGGCATGAAGATGGCTCAGCCCCGTATGCTCGCGGCGGCGGAGTAGGTCAATATCATCCTGAGTTTACATTGTTGACATAATGCAATATATTGTATAGCTTCCCGCTTTCGGAGTTAAAAGTTGGTAGGAAGTTATGATGCGTTTGTTGGATAAAGGATTGGTTGATCCGTTTGTGCTTTGCTCGCGTCATCCGCATGATTCGTCCTTATTATTGACCGATGACTCTCGTGGTTTGATGGCTTTGAGATCGGATGAATGCAAAGCTGTTGTTTTAAAACGCAGGCTTCCAGATGATGTTGCTCATGCCGTCGATAAGATCACGCTTGAGGAGATCAAAAATCTTCATACAAATTGCGGACAATTTAAAAAAACGACTCGATTTGATCCAGATGAAGCTACGTCTGTTTTTAGTAGAAGAAATATATTTAATTCAAGCGCATCAGCAGAAGCTTTCGGACGGGATGTGACGCTGATGGCTGCTTATGCCAAAAGCATTGCCGAAAATTATGATTTCATTTATTCCTGGTTTCATGGGCATTTAAAGCTGACACCAAAATATCACGTTGATACGATTGATGTAGTGCGTCTTGCGACTGTTTATAGCGGTGTTGGATTAAGGATTATTGCTGGGGATGTAACATCCGAAGATTATGAGGTGGCGATTGATAAAAAGAGACTGCTTGAGCCGATATATGTAGAAAGAACATACCGTTGTGAAGTATTGGATAATGGAGATATTCTAGCCATGAAATCCAAAAGCACCGGAGGATTGTTCGGAGGAACGCAATCTTTAGTCCATTGCTCCGTTGCGGAAACTCAAGGTAGAGACCGTATCTTTCAAGGAACAGATTTGTATAAGCCTGTTTTGGATACTGTTTTGTAACTACTTTACAGTGTTTGCGCCGCCGCTTTGACCTCGTCGGCGTGGCCGGTGACTTTGACGCTGCGCCAGAGTCGTGCGATTTTTCCGGTTTCGTCGATGAGGAAGGTCGAGCGTTCGATACCCATATACTTCTTCCCCATCATAGATTTTTCTTTCCAGACACCATAGCGTTCGCACACATCGCCCTTTTCATCCGAGGCGAGGGGGAAGTTAAGGTCGTATTTCTTTTTGAATTTGTCGTGCCGCGCCACGCTGTCCTTTGAAATGCCGATAATGTCGATGCCGAGGCGATTGAAATCGGGTAATTGATCGCGGAAATCGCAGGATTCCATGGTGCAGCCCGGCGTATCGTCCTTTGGGTAAAAATAGAGCACCAGTTTACGCCCCTTGAAATCGATCAGGCGTACCGTGCCGTTGCCGTCGGTCGGCATGCAAAAATCGGGGGCGGCGTCGCCGGGTTTCAGGTCGGGCATGGTATTTCTCCTGTGTATTTGGGGGTGGGTGAGGCCTTTTCTTCATGTACATCATGTTGAAAAACGCAGTATAAATAAAGAAAATTATATCGGAGCACTTCTTGGAGCCGAAAGTTCCTCTTTCACGCTGGAAAAAGTTCAGGATCGGCCTTGAGGTCGTGTCCGGTATTCTCCTGTTTTTATTCTTTCTGGCCGGTATGTTTTTCTGGCGGGTCTCGACGACGCCGCTCGATATGGCGTTTGCGAAGCCCTATATTGAGGCGGCTTTGTCCAGTCCGGAGTCAGGTATTTCGGTTGCGCTGGATGGTCTTGTGCTGCACTGGCCGGATCTCGGGGGGCCGCTTTTGCTTGATGTGCGCGGGGTCAAGATTTTTGGGCAGGATAAAACCCCAATCGTCGCCATTGCCGAAGCATCGGTCAGTTTATCCAAGGCAGGACTTTTGATCGGGCGCGTTCTGCCTGTCGGGTTAATCCTTCAGCATCCGGAAGTGACATTGATCCGCACAAAAGAAGGCGCGATCAATGTCAGTCTTGGCGGTGTGAGCGATAGCGCAAGTGCAAATGTCCCCGGTCAGACGGCTTTGACCGAGAATATATTGCAGCATGTTGCGCGGCCGGGGCGGGAAAAGGACTCGCCGCTTGCCTCCCTCAAGACATTTGAAATCGTAGACGCGCAGGTTAATATCGAGGACTTAAAAACCGGGACATCGTCGTATCTGCCCTTTGCCGATGTTTTGTTTCAAAGCACGCGGGAGGGATTGAATGCGGATATGAATATTGCCTTGAATGACGCGCCGGATTTTCCATCTTATTTCCGCGCCAGCATGGTTATTCCGTGGGAAGAGAAGGATGTGGTTCTGGATGCGTCGCTTGAGAATTTTGATGTGGCGTTGCTCGCCGATAAAATTCCTGCCCTGTCGATTTTGGATGGGCAGGACATCGAGATTGACGGCAAGGTTTATGCCGTGCTCGACAAGAATTTTCGTCCGCAACAAGTGCATGTGAAGGCGAATTCGGCGGGCGGGGCGTTTAATATCCCCGAATGGTCGCCGGATGCCGTTTCTTATTCTGGTTTTTCTCTCGATCTGGATTATGACGGCGAGGCAGAAAATATTTCTCTAAAAAATACGCAGATTACCGTGAAGGATGTGACCGTTGAGGCCGAGGCCGATTTGAATGTGAGTGCGGCCGGTATGTCCGGCCCCCTTAAGCTTTCGATCAAGGAATTGAAACAGGCGCAGATCAAGCCGCTCTGGCCGAAGGCTCTGGAGGGCGATAATGCTGAGGAGTGGATTGTCAAAAATATGTCGGAGGGCACGTTTTATGACGTGTCTGCCACGATTGACCTGTTTGCCTTGAGCGGCGCGGACGGGTGGGATTACGGCGCGAAGGATATTCGGGCTGCGTTTTCGTTTGAGAATATGGCGGTGGATTATCGCTCTCCGCTTTGGCCTGTGAAAAAAGCCAAGGGCAAGGGAAGTTTTCTTTTGACCGAGGAAAAACTGAGCGTTGCGGTCAGTGAAGGGATGATTGGGAATTTGAAGGTGGAGAAGGGTGATGTTGAGTTCGTCAATATCATCGAGAAGGGTAAGGGTAAGGCCGATATTCATGTGACGGTCAATGGTCCCTTGAAGAATGGGTTTGAGTATTTGTCGCTGGAGCCGATTGCGCTTAAGCACACTTTTGATCTGGCCAAGATCAAGGGTGATGCGAAGGCTACGGTCAATATCAATTTTCCTACGCATAAAAATTTGAAAGTCGAAGAGGTTAAAGTTAATGCGAGCGGCGTTCTTTCTGATGTCGTACTGCCCGGTGTGATGAAAAAGCTGACTTTGACGGGTGGGCCTTTGGATTTCACCGTGAAGGGTAATGAGTTCAGATTGAAGGGTGAGGCGAACATCGAAGGCAACGCTGCAAAAATCGAATATGCTGAATTCCTCCATAGTGAAGGCCAGCCTTATAAGTCTAAGGTGAAGGCCATTTTGGCTGTTGATAATAAAATGCGTGAATTGCTGGGTATGGATTTGAGTGATTTTCTTGATGGTTCGGTGAATGTTGAGGCCGATTATACCGAGTTTACGAATGGGAAAGCCGAGGCCGATGTTAAGGCCGATCTTGCGCCCGCGCGCGTGTTTTTTAAGCCCTTGGGCTATGCGAAGGAGCCGGGCGAGACGGGAAGTGCAACCTTGAAGGCGGCTCTGGAGGGCGGCGCGTTGAAAACAGTTTCCGGTTTGAATGCGTCCGCGCCCGGTATGGAAGTTAAAAACGCGCAGTTTATATTTTCCGGCAAGGAATCAAAACTGGCGGGTGGTGAGGTTGCGAATTTTGTCGCTGGTGAAACCGTTTCCAAATTAAAATTCGACGTAAAGCCTTCGGGGCAGTATGTCATTACGATTGGCGGGGCGTTTTTTGACTTGCGGCCTTCGCTCGGGAACGAGGATGCGGGTGCGCCCTATACCGCACCGCCGATGCAGATCACCTTGAACGCCGAAAGAATTCGCGCTGCGGATGGTGACGCGACGATCCAGCACGGCAAGATATTCGTGGACATCGATGGTGAGGGGCATTTTAACGCGCTGGAGATGGATGGAACGGCGGGGGCGGGCACGTTTTATATTCGGTATAAGCCTGATGCCTCCGGAAAGCAGGTTTTCCGCATGGAGGGGAATGATGCGGGCGGGACGCTGCGCGCTTTTGGCATATACGACAATATCCGGGGCGGGAAACTTGATATTTACGGTGAGCCGATCCGGGGGATTAAGGATCGGAACGTTAAGGGTCTTGCACAAATCCGCGATTTCAAGGTGGTGAAGGCACCGACACTGGCGCGGCTTTTGGGGATGTTGTCTCTTCCTGGTGCGATGTCGGTGCTGAAGGAGGATGGCCTCAGCTTCAAAAAACTTGAGGCGAAGTTCGACTGGGTTTATCGCCCCAATGGCAGCTTGCTGGTGATGAAGGACGGGCGCACGTCGGGGAATTCTCTGGGGTTCACGTTTGACGGCACTTATGACCAAGTGAACGGCAAGGTGGATGTGTCGGGCACGATGATTCCGCTTTCGGGTCTGAATAAGGTGATCGGGAATATTCCGCTCATCGGCGATATTCTGACGGGAGGAAGCGGCGGCGTGTTCGCTGCAACCTATTCGGTCAAGGGCGAGGCCAAAAGCCCGCAGGTGTTCGTGAACCCGCTGTCGGTTTTAACGCCGGGAATTCTGCGGCGGATTTTATTTGAGCAGAATTAAACGCCCCGCAATGACGGAATAAAAATTTTCACTACAGAGGACACAGAGATCACGGAGGAGTCACAGAGGAAAACTCTGTGTTTTTCCTCTGTGTTCTTTGTGTCCTCTGTGGTGAGTTTTTTTGGTTGCTATAGCCATTCGAATTTACAATTTCTCCCAACTTTATTCCCTCTCCCACGGGGAGAGGGTTAGGGTGAGGGGGTACGGTCTATGGAGATAATGCTCTGACACCGAACACCCTCCC